>DATCLG010000083.1:0-5814 GCA_036564015.1 Longimicrobiales bacterium | reverse complement strand
GCGAGCGAAGGTCGTCACGAGAGGAGGGCCCCTGCCGGAGCGCTACCGGTGTCGGCGGAATTGATATCGTCCCCCGCGGCGGCGGGGCAGTGGACCGCCTCTCAGGATTTGAGGACGATCGGGGGCGGGGGAGGTCACAGGCGGGATAAAACGCGGGTGATGCTCGGACGTGCTGCTCGGACGTGCTCGGACCAGCCTCCTCGGACCAGGCTCCACTTTCCAGAGTTGACTCGAATCGCCACGGTGGTGCGCCGTATCGCTACGCACCTTCGGGCGCATGGGTCGCCAGCTACGACTCCACCTGCCCGGAGCCGCCTGCCGCCTGTCCGCCCGCTGCCAGGGCGACCAGGGGCTCTGCTCCACCCCGGCGCCGTTCACCCGCCTCGCCGCGCTCCTCGCATTCGTCGCCTCGCACCCCGACCCCGCTCTCCGCGCGATCGCCCGACCCGTACGCACGGAAAAGGGGCCGGACCCCGGCCTGAAGCAGGCGCGGCGGATCGCCGCCTACCTGCGTCTCTCGCCAACAGCCGTATCGAGCGTGCTCGCCGCCGGGCGCAAGCGCCTCCTCACGTCGTGACACCCTGCTGCTTGGATGGGTCATTCCCATTCCGGGGAGTAGCAACTTTGGAAAATGGTGCCTGGTCCGCATGAGCACGACGAGCGCCGCCATCCCTCCTCGAAGCGCGCCGGCGCCGACGATGCGGTACGGCCCGGCGCCGAACGGCGGCCGCTCCTACAACACAGCTCCAACCGCAAGGGCTCCAGGCCCGGGTCTCCGGGCGAGAACCGTGGCCTCTCCGGGACGTCTGAGGCGCCTGCCCGGAGAGGCAGAGTTACGCCAGCACCCGGCCGTATGCCAACTCGCCGCCCGGGCCGGCAGACGCGAATCCCGCGATCCCGCCCTCCCAGAGCGCGCCTCCGGCGGGCACGTCCTGACCACTCCAGGGTGCGAGCGCGATCGGCGCGGGGAGCAGCAGCGCTCCTTCATAGCCGGGAGTCGACACTTCTCGACGCGACCCGGGCGGACCGCCACGCGCGGGAAAGGTCGGAAGCGCCCGGGAGGGTCGCATGTGGGTTTGGAGCAGCGCAGTCACGAAGCTCGACCCGCCTCCACACCACCTGACCGCGACCCCACGACACCGCGCCCGGCCCCGGCGGTTGCCCACCCCCCTCCCCTCCCCTAACTTGGCCTCAGATCGCCCCTGGCCAGCTCCCGCCGACGACGCGAAAGGCCTGACGACCTTCGCGCCGGGGGTGGGAGTTCGTGCCCCTCGTACGTTCGGGGCCGAGGCCCACGCAACCATCGATCACGCCTCGGAGGAGCACGAAGATGACGGCAAGCACGCGTTCGACGCCTGGTCCAGCGTCACCGGTCTCGGATTTCATCCGGCACCATTTCCGGCACTTCAACGCCGCAACACTGGTCGATGCGGCAGAAGCCTACCGCGCGCACGTGGAGGCCGGCGGGAAAATGATGATCACGCTCGCCGGCGCGATGAGCACCGCCGAGCTCGGCCTCTCGCTCGCCGAGATGATCCGCCAGGACAAGGTGCACGCGATCTCATGCACCGGCGCCAACCTCGAGGAGGACGTCTTCAACCTCATCGCTCACAACCATTACGTACGCGTCCCCAACTACCGGGACCTGACGCCCCAGGACGAGAAGGCGCTCTTCGATCGCAAACTCAACCGCGTCACCGACACCTGCATCCCCGAGACGGAGGCGATGCGGCCGCTCGAAACCGTGCTCCTGGAGGAGTGGACCGCGGCAGATCGCGCCGGAGAGCGGCTGTTCCCGCACGAGTTCCTCTACCGCATCATCCGGAGCGGCCGGATCGCCGACCGATACCAGATCGACCCCAGGGACTCCTGGCTCGTCGCCGCCGCCGAGCGCGACCTGCCAATCTTCGTGCCCGGCTGGGAGGATTCCACCCTGGGCAACGTCTTCGCCGCCCAGTGCATCGCCGGAAATATCCGCAACGTCCACACGGTGCGCACCGGCATCGAGTACATGATCGAGCTCGCCGACTGGTACATCACCACCTCGGCAGAAGCCTCGATCGGGTTCTTCCAGATCGGCGGCGGGATCGCGGGCGACTTCCCGATCTGCGTCGTCCCGATGCTCAGGCTGGACCTCGGCCGGAAAGACGTCCCGCTCTGGGGCTACTTCTGCCAGATCTCGGACTCGACGACCAGCTACGGCTCTTACTCCGGCGCCGTCCCGAATGAAAAGATCACGTGGGGCAAACTCGATATCGACACGCCGAAGTTCATCATCGAATCGGATGCGACCATCGTGGCTCCGCTGATCTTCGCGATGGTGCTGGGCTGGTAGGCTGCTCCGGGGACGGATCACCCGCTCCGTCCCCGGGGTAACGCAGCCGACCCGTTGCACGACCGGCCGCCACGACGCGGCCTCGACCTCACCGTAGCCCGCTGAATGGAGGATTTGTAGATGTCGCAGTCGAATCGCGCGCAGTTGCGTTCTGGCGCGTTGGCAGGCGTGCTGCTCGCACTCGCGGTGAGCGGTGCTGGGGCCCAGACGCCCACGACATCGCTGCCGCCGGCCAACCACGACGTCTTCGCGCCGCTCCCGCTCCCGGCGCCTTCAACGATCCGGACCGCGTCTGGCAAGCCCGGACCCGACTACTGGCAGCAGCGCGCCGACTACAGGATCAAGGTCACGCTAGAGCCCGAGGCGCACCGGATCCGCGGCTCGGAAGTCATCACCTACACCAACAATTCGCCCGACACCCTGACCGAGCTCTGGATCCAGCTCGAGCAGAACCTCTTCCGCCCGGGCAGCCGCGGCGCGCTCGTCAACGCGGGCACCCGCTGGCGCGGCGCCTTCGAGGGGGGCGGGATCGAGCTGACCCGCGTCGAGGTCGTCCAGCGCGGCAAGACGCGCCAGCCCCGGTACTTCATCGACGACACGCGCATGCGGATCGACCTCGAGGAGCCCGTCCCCCCCAGAGGCGGCAAGATCGACATCCGCATCGACTGGACGTTCATCATCCCCGAGTACGGCGCCGACCGCCTGGGTCGCTTCAAGAGCGTCGACGGCTGGGTCTACGAGCTGGCCCAGTGGTACCCGCGCATGTACGTCTACGACGACGTCGACGGCTGGAACCCGATGCCCTACATCGGCCAGGGCGAGTTCTACCTCGAGTACGGGGACTTCGACGTCGAGATCACGGTGCCCCGTGAGTTCATCGTGGTGGCGACGGGCGAGCTGCAGAACCCCGAGCAGGTGCTCACCGCCGAGCAGCGCCAGCGCCTCGCCCGGGCACGCAGGAGCGCCGAGACGATCCACATCATCCACCCCGACGAGGTCGGGAAACCTGGGACCCGCCCCGCCGGCAGCGGTCCCCTGACCTGGCGCTTCCGCGCCGCCAACGTCCGCGATTTCGCCTGGGCCGCCTCGCCCGCCTTCATCTGGGACGCCGCCGGCTGGGACGGCATCCTCCTCATGTCCGCCTACCCGCGCGAGGGCCTCGGAACCGCGGAGCGCCCGGGCTGGGAGAAGTCCACCGAATACGTCCGCCACTCCATCTCCTACTACTCCCAGAAGTGGCACCGCTACCCCTACCCGGTCGCGATCAACGTCGCGGGCGTGGTGGCCGGGATGGAGTACCCGATGATCGTCTTCTGCTCGGTCAACGCCCGCGACCAGGCGCTCTTCGGCGTGACCGACCACGAGTTCGGCCACACCTGGTTCCCCATGCTTGTCGGCAACGATGAGCGGCGCTACGCCTGGATGGACGAAGGGCTCAACACCTTCCTCAACCACTACTCCAACCTCGCCTATTACGGCCAGGACGCCCAGCGCACCCGCGCCACGAGCTCGGACTACATCGTGAACCAGATGCTGCAGCCGACCCACGACCAGCCGATCATGACCTTCCCCGACCATCTCCGGCGCGAGGGGCTCGGCTTCCTCGCGTACCGCAAGCCCGGCTTCGGCCTCATCCTGCTCCGCGAGGTCGTCCTCGGGGAAGAACGCTTCGACGCCGCGTTCAAGGAGTACATCCGCCGCTGGGCGAACAAGCACCCCCAGCCCGCGGACTTCTTCCGCACCATCGAGGACGTCTCCGGCGAAGACCTGTCGTGGTTCTGGCGCGGCTGGTTCTACTCCACCGACCTGCTGGACCAGGCGGTCGATTCCGTGACGACGCGGGACGGGCAAACGCTCATCCACCTCTCGAACCGCGAGGGGCTCGTCATGCCGGTCATCCTCGAGGTGGAGTACGCCGACCGGACCCGGGAGCGACACAGGCTCCCGGTCGAGATCTGGTTCCACGCCGACACCTACGCGTACGAGCTCCCCGCCGGCCGCGAGGTCGTCCGCGTCACCGTCGACCCCGACCGCAAGCTCCCCGACCTGCGGCGGGAGAACGACACCTGGCGAAAGGCCACGGCCGTGGGCGCACGGGCCGGTCGCGAAACCTCGACAGCGACGCCCTGAGCCGCGAGTCGCCAGGCGACGACGTCCCGGCACGGGACCTCGACCCGTGCCGGGGCGCCGCGACGGATGACCGGAACTGCGGACGGAGGGCCGATGGCCGGCGAACGCATCATCGTCTACGAGAAGCCGACGTGTACCACCTGCCGGCAGCTCGCGAAAATCCTGCGCGAGGCGGGCGTGGAGTACGAGGCGATCAACTACCTCCTCGACCCCATCTCCCGCGACGAGCTGAAGCGCTTGATCGGGCTGATGGGGATCTCCCCACGCGAACTCCTGAGAACCCGTGAGGCTGCTTACCGCGAACTCGGCCTCGGTCGTCCGGACCTGAGCGACGACGAGATCCTCGACGCCATGGCCGCGCACCCGGAACTCGTCCAGCGGCCCATCGTCGTCCGCGGCGACCGCGCGGTCCTGGCCCGGCCGGTGGACCGTGTTCGCGAGATCCTAGAGATCTGAGGGAGAAAGGAAGTGGCTGACCAGATTCGCATTGGCATCGTTGGCTACGGCAACCTGGGCCGCGGCGTCGAGCTCGCGGTCCGTCGGAACCCTGATATGACGCTGGTCGGGGTCTTCACGCGGCGCGACCCCGCCACCATCACCCCCATCGCGCCGGAGACGAGGGTCCACGCCCTGGCCGACGTCGATGAGTTCCGCAACGCCATCGACGTCCTCATCCTCTGCGGCGGTTCCAGGGAGGACCTCCCGCGGCAGGGTCCCGAGCTGGCCGCGCGCTTCAACACTGTCGACAGCTACGACACCCACGCGAGGATCCCCGAGTACTTCGACGCCGTGGACGAGGCGGCGCGGGCCGGCGGCAACCTCTCGATCATCTCCGTCGGCTGGGACCCCGGGCTCTTCTCGCTCCACCGCCTCCTGGGCGAGGCGATCCTGCCGGGCGGAGACACGTACACCTTCTGGGGGAAGGGGCTCAGCCAGGGCCACTCGGACGCGGTCCGGCGCGTCCCGGGGGTGAAGGACGCCGTCCAGTACACGATCCCCTCCCCCGAGGCGATCGAGCGGGTCCGCAGCGGCGAACGGCCGTGCCTCTCGCCGCGTGAGATGCACACCCGCGAGTGCTACGTCGTCCTCGACGACGGCGCCGATCCCGAGGCCGTCCGTGAGGCGATCGTCACCATGCCCCACTACTTCGCCGACTACGACACGACGGTGCACTTCATCTGCGAGGAAGAGCTGCGTCGTGACCACTCGGCGATGCCCCACGGTGGATTCGTCATTCACACCGACGAGACCGGCACGGGCCACAAGCACGTGATGGAGTTCTCGCTCCGCCTCGACAGCAATCCGGAGTTCACGGCGAGCGTGCTCGTCGCCTACGCCCGGGCCGCGTA
>DATCLG010000082.1:0-10556 GCA_036564015.1 Longimicrobiales bacterium | reverse complement strand
GCCCAGGGGACGACGGGGAGGATCACGGGGCAGGTGACGGGAGAGAACGGGCAGCCGCTCTCGGGCGCGAACGTGGTGGTGGTAGGCACGCAGATCGGGACGCTGACGGGCGCGGATGGCCGCTACACGATCCCCGGGGTCCCGCCCGGGACGTACCAGGTGCGCGCCAGCCTGATCGGCTACTCGGATCAGACCGTGGGGGGCGTGCAGGTGACGGCGGGAGAGACCGCGGTGGTCGACTTCCAGCTCGCGGCGCAGGCGGTCCAGCTCGAGGAGCTCGTGGCGGTCGGGTACGGGACGGCGCGGCGGCAGGACGTCACCGGCTCGGTGGCCGCGGTGCGCATGGAGAACCTCGAGCTGCGTCCCATCCGCGGGGCGACGGAGGCGCTGGCGGCGCAGGTCCCCGGGGTGCGCGTGCTGACGTCCACGGGCGCGCCGGGCTCGGGTGCGCAGGTGCAGATCCGCGGGGTCTCCGCGATCGGCGCGGGCGCGACGCCGCTGTACGTGATCGATGGGATGCCGATCACCGCGCAGTCGGCGGCGCCGAGCGGCCGGGACGGCTCGAGCGGCTTCGCGATCCGCAGCCCGCTGGCAGACATCCCGGTGAGCGAGATCGAGTCGATCACCGTGCTGAAGGACGCGTCGGCCGCGGCGATCTACGGCTCGCAGGCCGCCAACGGGGTGGTGATCATCACGACGAAGCGGGGTCAGGCCTCGGACCGGGCACAGATCGACATCCAGGCCTACACCGGGATGCAGACGCCCGACTGGGATCGGCTGCCGAAGATCGCCAACGCCCGGGAGTTCGCGATCTTCATGAACCGCCGCTGGCGGCAGCTGAACCCCGGCCGGCCGCTGGAGGAGATGCCGGAGGAGTGGCGGGATCCCATGCGGTACGGCGAAGGGACGAACTGGTACCGGGAAATCATGGGGCCGGCCCCGATCCACAGCGTGACCGCGAGCGTGCGCGGCGGCAACAGCCGCGTGCGGGCGCTGTTCTCCGCGGGCTACCTGGACCAGGACGGCCTGGTGATGACGACGTACTACCGTCGCCTGAACGCCCGCATCAACCTCGACGCCAGCTTCACCGATCGGCTCTCCTTCGCCTTCGGCCTCGCCCCCACCCACAGCTGGCGCCGCCTGCCGAACGAAGGCGGCCAGGCGCGCGCGGGGGCGCTCGGCTCGGTCGTGCACATCTGGCCGACCGATTCGCCGTACGACGAGAACGGCAACCTGAAGAAGCTGGTCTGGGGCTCGGTGGCGGGGCCCACGCAGCGCAACCCGATCAACGTACTCCGCGAGATCGACAACAGCGAGACCACGCTCTCGCTGCTCATGACGTCCCAGCTCAGCTACGAGCTGCTGGACGGCGTGGTGCTGCGCAGCAGCTTCAACGTGCAGCGGCTGGACGGGCAGACCAAGACGTTCGATCCCTCGACGCTGTGGACCGCGACGGGGCCCTCGATCCCGTCGGGCACCTTCGGCGTCCGGCGTTCGCTCCAGTGGGTGAACGAGAACACGATCAACGTGACGCGCCAGATCGGCGAGGTGCACAACCTCCAGCTCCTGGCGGGGTTCACGGCGCAGCGCCACACGCTCGAGACCGGGAACTTCACCGGGAACAACTTCCCTGACGACGAGGTCCGGACGCTGAACGCGGCGGCGACGATCACCGGCAACACCGGCGTGTCGGGGTGGTCGATGGCCTCCGTGATCGGGCGGCTGAACTACAGCCTGCTCGATCGCTACGTGCTGACCGCCACCCTCCGCTCGGACGGGTCGTCGCGCTTCGGGAAGAACAGCCGCTGGGGAACGTTCCCCTCCCTCGGCCTCGCCTGGAACTTCTCGCGCGAGCCGTTCATGGAGAACGTGGACTTCCTCTCCGACGGTCGGCTGCGCGTCTCGTTCGGCTACACGGGGAACAACCAGATCGGCAACTACTCGCATTTCGGGAACGTGACGCGGGTCGACTACGTGTTCGGCGGGGCGCAGGCGGGCGGAATGTCGATCACCGCGCTGGGCAACCCCAACCTGGGCTGGGAGCGGACGCAGGAGCTGAACGTGGGGCTGGAGACCTCGCTCTTCGACAACCGGGTGAGCCTCACGGCGGAAGCGTATCGGCGGGTGACGAAGAACCTGCTCCTCGCGCTCGAGCTGCCCACCGTGTCCGGGTTCGGCACCGTGACGGCGAACCAGGGCTCGATCATGAACCGGGGCTTCGAGATCGGGGTGACCACGCTGAACTCCACGGGCCCGAAGCTGACCTGGGCGACGCAGGCGAACCTCTCGCTGAACCGCAACAAGGCGCTGGACCTGGGGGCGAGCGACACGCTGCTCAGCGGCGCGAGCATGGAAGGGGTGAACACCCACATCACGGTGGTCGGCCAGCCGATCGCGCAGTTCTACGGCTACCGGATCATCGGGATCTACACGCCGGAGGACATCGCCGACCCGAACGTGCCGAAGTACGCGGGCGCGGTGGCGACGGACGTGAAGTTCAAGGACGTGAACGGGGATGGGGTGATCCGGCAGCGGGAGGACTTCGAGGTGATCGGCAACCCCTGGCCGAAGTTCACCTGGGGGATGACGAACACGCTGACCTACGGCCCCTTCAGCTTCAGCGCGACGATCGACGGGCAGGTCGGCGGCCAGCGGCTGAACCGGAACCTGGCCACGATCGAGAACATCGACGGTCCGTTCAACGTCTCGAAGCGCTACGTCAAGAACATGTTCATCTCGTGGGACAGCATCGGCGACGGGAAGACGCCGGCGGCGGGGAGCTCTTCGCCGGCGGGCCGGCGCGCGTTCCGGGACGTGAACGACCGGTGGGTGATGGACGCGGGGTTCGTGTGGCTGCGCAACATCCAGCTCTCGTACGACCTGCCGCAGCGGTTGCTGGGCGGGCTGAACGCCCGGCGGGCGCGAGCGTACGTGAGCGTGGACAACGCCTACATCTTCACGCGCTGCGAGTGCAACCCGCAAACGGAGGCGAACGAGACGCTCGCGGCGCAGGGAGCGCCTGCCACGGCGAATCTGACCCCCGGAGTCGACAACTTCAGCTACCCGATAGGCCGGGTCTGGACGTTCGGGATCGACATCGGCCTGTAGCGTGGGCGGGTGGAGGGGGCACCGAACGCCGGGACACCACATGGACCTGTCGCGGTAGAGCGAGGATCGGGAAATGAGAAAAGGACTCTTGCCATTGCTCGCCGGCGCTCTGCTGGCGTCGGCCGGGTGCGAGGACTTCCTGACACTCGACCCGGAGACGTTCATCAGCCAGGAGAACTACTACAGGACCCCGCAGCACATCGAGCAGGCGGTGACGGCGGTGTATGCCCGGACGCGGGGGCTCTTCAGCGGGGACTGGCGGCTGCTCGGGGACCTGCGAGGGGACCTGACCACGCTCCAGTTCAACATCAACGTTCCGGGCTTCACGTTCCAGATCGACGAGTTCACGGAAGCGACGAACGACAACACGATCGGCGCGCAGTACAACGCGATCTTCCGGACGATCTTCGATGCGAACGTCGTCCTGAGCCGGATCGACGGTGTGTCGTTCGAGGACCCGCAGCAGAAGGAGCGGCTGCGGGCCGAGGCGCTGTTCGCCCGCGCACTGGCGTACTGGCAGGCGGTGCAGTTCTGGGGGCTGGGGGAGCGGTGGGCGCCGGACAACCTGGCGGTCCCGCTGATCCTGGAGGAGCTGACAGATCCGGATCAGGCGTTCCAGTTCGAGCGCGCGACGGTGCGGCAGGTGGTGGACCAGATCATCCAGGATCTGACGTACGCGAAGCAGCACCTGCCGCCGAAGTCGGCGGTGACGGGCGCGAACGCGGGGCGGTTCACCCGCGGCGCGGCGACGTTCCTGTTGGGCGCGACGTACCAGCTCGACCCGTCGCCGGCGTCGCAGCAGGCGGCGCTGGCCGAGTTCGAGGAACTGGCGACGCAGGGGTACGCGCTGGTGACGACGGGCACGGCGGCGAGCGGGGGGAACGCGTTCCGGGAGGTGTTCAATCCCGCGAACAAGAACAACGTGGAATCGATCCTCGAGTTCCAGTACAACGTGAACCTCGAGGTCGGGGCTCTGCGTCAGAACCTGGTGCCGGGGATGTCGCCGCTCAACGCGGAGGGCGGGGGCAACGGCGGGGACGCGAGCCTGATCCCGGTCTACGGAGACGCGGGGGAGGGCAGTTACATGCCGACGCAGAACCACATCCTGAGCTTCGCGGGTGCGGACCCGTCGGGCCCGGAGACGCCGTTGGACCTGCGGTACGAGGGCGGGTACGGGGTGTTCTGTCCGGGGAGCGGCGTGAGCGGCCGGCTGGGGGACGTGCCGGACGTGCTCCGGACGCGGGGCGACATCACGCTGCGAAGCCCCAACCCGGCGTACCCGGAGCTGAACATCGAGCGGGTGCGGGACCCGGTGAACCGGAGCGTGCGGGAGAACTGCATTCCCTACTACGCAAAGTGGCGGTGGCCGGAGCACATGCCGCAGCCGGGGCGCGACAACAACAACTGGATCGCGTTCCGGTATGCGGATGCGTTGCTGCGGCGGGCCGAGTCGCTGGCGCGGCTGGGGCGGGCGGAGGAGGCGCTGCAGTTCGTGAACGAGGTGCGTGCGCGTGCGGGCCTGCCGCCGCTGAGCGGCCTCGCGGGGGAGGCGTTGCTGGACGCGATCCTGCAGGAGCGCGCGTGGGAGCTGGCGGGGGAAGGCCACCGGTGGCTGGACCTGAAGCGCTTCGGGAAGGCGAGCGAGGTGATCCTCGCGCACGGGGAGGAGCGGGCGCGGCGTGTGTCGCGGACGCCTCCGGCGGCCTACATGCGGGATGGCAGTCTCTACCGGCTGCGCTTCCCGATCCGGCCGCGCGACGTGGAGCTGAGCCAGTGCCGGATCCTGCAGAATCCGGGGTGGGGCACGGACTGCGTGGGCAACTGATCGGCCGTCTTGGGGCTGGTGGGCGGGATCGCTGCGCGCCCTTCCTCGAGCCGGAGTGCTCGGGGGAGGGCGCGCGTTTCGTGGGGTCGTGGCATTGGCGTGGCGGAACCGAGTTGCACGTTGGCGTGTCTGGAATTATCGTTATCGATAGTCCCCGGCCGACGGGTCAGACCGAGATCGCCTGAGGCGGCGTCGCTGCGGCGGGGTGGCCGGGCCACCCCTGGCGGCGTTCCGGGCTCGAACGGCGCCCAGGCGAAAACCGATCGGCACGCCCGCACGCCTGCGCCCGCAGGATGGGCGGCGGGCGGGGTGGGTCCCGTCGGCCGTCATACCCGCTTCTCACTCTCTCCGGCGGCTTGTCTACTCCCAACTCTGGCGAGTACAGGCCGAAACGTGATCCTATGGGCGCAAACGTCGGCATCTTTCTGGAGCGAAAGAAAGCGGCCACGGTCGTTGACGAGATCTGGGCGCAGTTGCGGCGCTTGATTCTACAGGGCACGCTGGTGCCGGGAACGCGGCTGGTGGAACTGGACATTGCGGCGCAGACGGGGGCGAGTCAGGGCTCGGTGCGGGAGGCGCTGCAGCGGCTCGAGCGGGATGGCCTCGTCGTGCGGCGGGGCCGGAACGGCACGTTCGTGACGGAGGTCTCGCCCGCGGAGATGCACGAGATCTTCCGCATCCGCGGGGTGGTGGAGAGCTGTGCGATCCGGCGGCTGGCGCGTCGGGTGCGGCCGGAGCAGCTCGAGGAGCTGAGGGAGCTGGTCGAGCGGATGCGGGAGGCGGGGCGGGCGGGGGACACGGTGGCGGTGGTGGGTCACGACATGGCGTTCCATCAGCGGATCTGTGCGTGGGCGGAGCATCCCATCCTGCTGCGGGTGTGGACGCTGTTGCACGGGCAGCTCGAGCGGTTCCTGGTGATCTACGACGCGTCGCACTTCGCGGATCTGACGACGGTGGCCGACAACCATCTACCGATCCTGGAGGCGCTCGAGGCGGGGGACGCGGACGCGGCGGCGGAGCGGATCGAGCGCCATGTCATGATCGGCGCGCCGCCGGAATCCCTGGATTGAGGGTTCGCCTCGGGGGCGGCGACAGACGCAGGGCGTTCGGGCTCCGGGCCAGTGGCTCGCCTGTCCGGTCGGCCGTCTCGCCCTGTGGACGGATCTCGAGCCGGGGGGCGGCGGGCCGTTCCGAACCGTTGGTGAGCCGATAGGGGCGTGTCGGAATGAAGCGGAGAACGCTGCGGGGGCTTGCGATCTGGATCGCGGCTCCGGGAATCCTGGCCGCGGTGGCGGTGATCTCGTGGTCTGGCGCGCGGCCGGTGTCCGCGCAGCCGGATGACGATTCTTTCGCCGACTTCGTGGAGCCGGGCTTCCCGTTCATCACGACGACGGTGGACGCGCGGGAGCTGGGGCCGGGCTTTTCGGAGAACAACGTGGCGACGCGGGGCCTGGTGCTGCAGCTGGGGAACGAGGCGTACGCGGCGTTCGACCCGGACCTGCTCCGGATGGCGGTGGGGTGGCGGGGCGAGTTCCTGGAGCTGACGACGATGGCCCAGATCTCGTACCGGGAGCCGTTGAACAAGAACAACCAGATCCCGCGGGTGCTGGGCCGTCCGATCTTCACGAACGGGCTCTATCCGGGGTGGATGGGTGAGGCGGTGGATTTCCGGGATCCGCGGCCGCCGGGGCCGAATCCGGCGGACCCGGGGCGCGGCCCGATCGCGGAGGAGCTGGGGCGCTGGAACGGCGTGTACGTGGTCGGCGACAGGGCGGTGCTGTCGTACACGGTGCTGGGCACGGAGATTCGCGAGCAGCCGGGGAGCGTGGCGGTGGAGGGGGAGGTGGGGATCGTCCGTGCGTTCCGGCTCGGGCGGGTGGCGAGGCCGCTCACGCTGGTGGCGGCGGAGGTGAGGGACGGGCAGAGGGCGGTGGTGGAGGGGAACACGGCGCTGGTGTACTCGGCTGGCGACACGGTGACGGCGGTGGGTGTGGTGGGGGGCGGGGGGCGGCTCGAGGTGACCGGGAACCGGTACGTGACGCTGCGCGTTCCGGCGAGCTCGAAATCTTCGACCTTCCGGGTGGTGACGTGGCGAGGCCCGGCGAGCCGGCGCGGGGTCTTCGCGCGGCTGCTCGAGCAGCCGTTCGAGATGGTGAGGTTCGAGCGGGGCGGCCCGCGGCACTGGCCGGAGGTGGTCCGGACGAGCGGCGTGGTCTCGCCGGACACGAGCGCGTACGTGGTGGACCGGATCACGCTGCCGATCCCGAACCCCTGGCGGCGGAACGTGCGGCCGGCGGACGTGGATTTCTTCCGGGACGGGCGGGCGGCGGTGGTCACGTTCGAGGGCGACGTCTGGATCGTCAAAGGCATCGACCGTGACCTGGACCGGCTGGAGTGGAAGCGTTTCGCGTCGGGCCTGTACGAGACGCTGGCGATCGAGGTCGTGGATGAGCAGGTTTACGTGTACGGCCGGGAGGGGATCGTTCGCCTGCACGACCTCAATCGGGACGGGGAGGCGGACTACTACGAGAACTTCACGAACCTGATCGTCCAGTCGATCGAATCGCGGGAGTTCCCGCTGAGCATGGACGAGCGGCCGGGCGGCGGGTTCTACGTGTCGAAGGGAGGCGCGCTGGATCTTGGGCCGAAGACGTCGCCCGGGATCATGCCGGGGTTCCGGGCGGGGTCGAGGCATGCGGGGACTGTGCTCGAGGTGTCGGCCGATGGCCGCACGGTGCGCATGTACGCGAGCGGGCTGCGTGAGCCGTTCATCGGCGTGCACCCGCGCACGGGTGCGGTGGCCGCGTCGGACCAGCAGGGCAACTTCGTGCCGTCGACGCCGGTGTACCTCCTGAGGGAGGGCGGGTACTACGGCGTTCCGGCGACGGCGCATCGGGACAGCCTGCCGGCGGAGCAACTGCCCGTGGTCTGGCTGCCGCACAGGGTGGACCAGTCGGGGTCGGGGGAGGTGTGGGTGCCGGGCGACCGGATGGGGTTCGGGGGCGATGCGTTGATCCACCTGTCGTACGGCCGGCCCGGCGCGTTCCGCATCTTCGTGGACAGCGCCTCGCGGGTCGTGCAGGGCGCGGCCGTGTCGATCCTCGACGACTTCGACGGCCCGCTCCTCAAAGGGCAGGTCCACCCGCGCGATGGGCAGCTCTACCTCCTGGGCTTCCAGGTGTGGGGCTCGAAGGCGCGCGAGATCCGCACGTTCGTCCGGCTGCGCTACACGGGGAAGCCGAGCACGCTGCCGGTGGCCGTGCGGGGAGGCCGGCAGGGCGTGCTGCTCCGGTTCGCCACTCCGCTCGATCCGGCCACGGCGACAGACCCTTCACGTTACGAGGTGCAGCGCTGGAACTACCGGCGGACGTCGGCCTACGGCTCGCCTCACTTCAAGCTCGACGGCGCGCCCGGCCAGGAGCGGCTGCCGGTCGCCTCCGCCCACCTCTCCGCGGACGGGAAGTCGTTGCTGCTCGTGATCCCCGAGATGCGGGAGGCGATGCAGTTGGAGGTCGCCTACACGCTGCAGACCGCGGAGGGCCGGCCCGTGGCCGACACGGTGTACCTCACCCTCCACGTGGTCGACGAGCTGGACCTGGTCGCCGCGGGGTTCGGCGGGGTGGACTGGAGGAGCAGCATCGCGCGCGTGACGGCGAGCGCCACGGGGGCGAAGGCGGCGGCCGCGTCCGCCGAGCTGGGCGCGCAGGTCTATCAGCGCATCGGGTGCGTCGCCTGCCACTCGACGGACGGGTCCACGGCCGGGAAGCTGGGGCCGACGTTCCGGGGGCTGTACGGCTCGCTGCGCACGTTCACGGACGGCTCGACCGCCCGGGCGGATGAGGCTTACCTCCGGCAGTCGATCCTCGAGCCCGCCGCGAAGATCGTGCAGGGCTACCAGGAAGGCATGCCCTCCTACCTGGGCGTGCTGAGCGACGCCGAGGTCGAGTCGCTGATCCTGTACATCAGGTCTCTGGCGAACAAGTGACGAGGCGGCCTCGATCCGCGCACGCCGGCGGCGCGCCGGCCGGTGGTGGGCCGGGGCACGCCCGCGCGCAGGGAGGTTTGGCGAGAAGGTCATGAAGGCGATCAGGGGACTCGCGTCGGTCTGCCTCCTCTTTCTCCTGGCGGAGCCCGGGCTGGCGCAGCTGGGGGCGCAGAAGGGCGAGCGGGTACGGCTCGTCCCGGTGGGAGGAACGGGCTGGGCGCGCTCGTCGGTGAACGCCGCGATCTTCCGTACGAACAGCGTGGTCACGCACGGGGACGTCCAGTACACCGCGTACTACGACGCCGACGGGTACATGGTCCTGGCCAAGCGGCGCCTCGGCACGGATGCCTGGGAGGTCCGCCGTACGCAGTACAGGGGCCGGGTCCAGGACGCCCACAACGCGATCGTGATCGGCGTCGACGGGAAGGGCGTGCTCCACGTGGCCTGGGACCACCACGGCCAGCCGCTGCGCTACGCGCGCGGGGTGCGGCCCGGCTCGCTCGAGCTGACGGAGCCGCTCGCGATGACGGGCCACGCCGAGAGCCGGGTCACCTACCCGCAGTTCTACAACCTCCCCGATGGCGACCTGCTCTTCGTGTACCGGGACGGCAGCTCGGGGAGTGGGGACGTGATGCTCAACCGGTACGACGTGGAAACCGGGACGTGGCAGATCGTCCAGCACCCGCTGATCGACGGGGAGGGCGAGCGGAACGCGTACGTGAATCAGATCGCGATCGACGAGAAGGGCGGGTGGCACATCTCGTGGTGCTGGCGCGAGACGCCGGACGTCGCGACCAACCACGACATCCTCTACGCCTACTCGCCGGACGAGGGGCGGACCTGGCTGACGTCGTCCGGGGAGCGGTATACGCTTCCGATCCGGGCGGCGAACGCCGAGGTGGTCGTGCCGATCCCGCAGGGCAGCGAGCTGATCAACCAGACGTCGATGACGGTGGATGCGGCGAACCGTCCGGTGATCGCGACGTACTGGCGCCCGCGGGGCACGGAGGTGCCTCAGTACCACCTCGTGTGGCACGACGGCCGGCGGTGGCGGGTGAGCCAGATCGGGGAGCGGAAGCTGGCGTTCAGGCTGAGCGGTGGCGGGACGAAGCGGATCCCGATCTCGCGACCGCAGGTCGTGGCGGGTCGTGGCGGGGAGATCTACGTGATCTTCCGGGATGAGGAGCGGGGCGGAGGGGTTTCGGTGGCGATCTCGGAGGACGCGGAGCGGACGCGCTGGCGCATCGTCGACATCTACCCGGAGTCTGTCGGCCTCTGGGAGCCGACCTACGATCCGGTGGTCTGGCGGCGCGACGGGAAGCTGCACCTCTTCCACCAGTTCGTGGGGCAGGGCGACGGTGAGACGCTCGAGGACGTGCCGCCGCAGGTCGTCTCGATCCTCGAATGGGAGCCGTGAGGCGTCCCTGCGTTTTTCTGCTCTCAATGCAAAACAGGCGCGTGGTGCCGTCCGGCGGAGGGCGTCGATTCCGGTGCGGTGAGCGATCGGCGGGGGCACCCGTGCGCGGGTTCGACCCAAGGCAACGGATCCGGAGGAAGCCATGTCCGGGGGATGGACGCGAAGGGACTTCATGACGACCGCGGCTGCGGCCGCCGCCGGCCTCGCCGTCTGGCCGGGCG
>DATCLG010000081.1:0-10760 GCA_036564015.1 Longimicrobiales bacterium | reverse complement strand
AAGCGCGCCTCGCCGATCCGCTCCCCGTCCATCCGGAGCTGGAGGCGCACCTCGTCGCCGCACACCGGGTTCACCATGTGCACGTCCGCGTGCGGGTCCGCGAGCTCCCCGCGGTTGCGCGGCCGCTTGAAGTGCTCCAGGATCACCTCCTGGTAGAGCGAGCCGAGCGCCGGCGTCGAGCGGTCCATCGTCACGTTCTCATGCCTCCAGGATCCCCTGAGACCTTCGAAGGGGAGCTATTCCGCCGCGAGGACGGGCCGGCCGCCCGGCCCGCGACTCTGCAGGCCCGGGCGCGGCTCACACACCGAACACCTTCCGGGCCACCCCGAGCGCCTCTACCAGCCGGTCGATCTCCTCCGGCAACGTGTAGACGTAGCACGACGCCCGGCTGGTGGCCGGCACGCCCAGGCGCCGCATGAGCGGCTGCGCGCAGTGGTGCCCCGCCCGGATGGCGATCCCCTCCGCGTCCAGGATCGTCGCCACGTCGTGCGGGTGAATTCCCTCCAGCTCGAAGGAGAAGACCGCCGTCCGCTCCTCCGGGTTCTTCGGCCCGAAGAGCCGGAGTCCGGGCACCTCCGCGAGGCGCTCGAGCCCGTAACGCACGAGCGCCTGCTCGTGGGCCCAGAGCGCCTCGTGGCCGATCCGCTCGAGGAACTCGAGCGCCGCCTGCAGCCCCACCGCGCCCGCCACGTTCGGCGTGCCCGCCTCGAACTTGTGCGGGACCTCCGCCCACGTCGACCGCTCGAGCTCCACGATGCCGACCATGTCTCCGCCGCCGTGGAAGGGCGGCATCGCCTCGAGCAGCTCGCGCCGTGCCCAGAGCACGCCGATCCCCATCGGGCCGCCCAGCTTGTGCCCCGAGAACGCGTAGAAGTCGCAGCCCAGCGCCTGGACGTCCACCTCGAGATGCGCCGCGCCCTGCGCGCCGTCCACCAGCACGAGCGCGCCGACACGGTGCGCTTTCTCACAGATCTCTCGCACCGGGTTGATCGTGCCCAGCGCGTTCGAGACGTGGCTCACCGCGACCAGCTTCGTGCGCTCGGAGAGCAGCTCGTCGAGCTGGTCCAGGCGGAGGCGCCCCTCGTCGTCGATGTCCACGTGCCGCAGCCGGGCCCCGGTCCGCTCCGCCGCGAGCTGCCAGGGGACCAGGTTCGAGTGGTGCTCCATCACCGTCACCACCACCTCGTCCCCCGGCCGCAGGTTGGCCCAGCCCCAGCTCATCGCCACGAGGTTGATCGCCTCCGTGGTCCCGCGCACCCACACCACCTCGGCCGGGTCCGCGTTCAGGAACCGGGCGACCGCGGCCCGCGCGGCCTCGTACCGGTCCGTCGCTCGCCGCGACAGCTCGTGCAGCCCCCGGTGCACGTTGGCGTTGTCCCGGCGGTAGAACTCCGCCACCGCCTCGATCACCGCCCGCGGACGCTGCGCCGTCGCCGCGCTGTCCAGGTACACGAGCGGCCGGCCGTTCACCTCCTGATCGAGCGCAGGAAACTCCGACCGCACCGCGGCAATGTCCGGAGCTGTCTGGAGGCCAGAACCCACGACTCCCCCTTCTACTGAACGAGGCCGCAGAGCGGCCTCTCACACGCAAGAACGCTCCGCGGAGCGAGACCGCGAAGCGGGCTCGCGGAGCCAGAGGCGAGACCCGTCAGGGGCTCGCCGACCGGAGCGGAGACGCGCAGCGGCTCCGCGACCCGCGCAGGAGACCGCCGCAGGCGGGCTCCGGAGCGGCCCCACCCCCGCCGGCTCAGATCTTCAGGAAGATCTCGCCCCCTTCGACCTTCACCTCGTACGTCTCGACCGGCCGGATCGCCGGCAAGCGCACCGCGCGCCCGGTCCGAACGTCGAACCGGGCGCCGTGCCAGGCACACTCGACCTGGTCGTCATCCAGCTCGCCCGCCGACAGCGGGAAGTCCCGGTGCGTGCAGTTGTCCGCGATCGCGTACAGCTCCCCGTCCACGTTCGCGAGACAGATCCGCCGTCCGGCCACCTCCACGCCCAGCAGCTTCCCCGGCGGGACGTCCGCCAGCGAGGCGACGCGCACGTACTCCGCGGCCATGCTCTCACGCGATCTTGGCTTCGATCGCCGCCCGGAGCTCCTCGACCACCCCCGGCAGCGGCAGCCGCTCCAGCACCTCGCCGAAGAAGCCGAAGATCACCAGCCGCTCGGCGTCGTGCCGCCGGAGGCCACGGGTCATCAGGTAGAACAGCTCCTCCTGGTCGAGCTGGCCCACCGACGCCCCGTGCGAGCACCGCACGTCGTCCGCCTCGATCTCCAGGTTCGGCAGCGACTCCGCCCGCGCGTCCGGCGAAAGGAGCAGGTTCCGGTTCGTCTGGTACGCATCCGTCCGCTGCGCCTTCGGATGCACCTTGATGATCCCCCGGAACACCCCGTGCGCACGGTCGTAGAGCGCGCCCTTGTACAGGAGATCGCTGTTCGCGTGCGCCGCCACGTGGTCCTGGCGGGTGTTGTGGTCGAAGTGCTGGTCGCCGTGGCCGAAGTACAGCCCCAGCATGTCGCTCCGCGCACCCGGCCCCTCCAGCCGCGCGCCCAGGTCCACGCGCGCCACCGACGCACCCAGGTTCACGACCAGCGTGTCCAGGTTCGCGTCGCGGCCGGCGATCGTCTGCTGCATGGAGAGGTGGCGCACCCCCTTCCCCCACTGCTGCAACGCGACGTACTGCACGTCCGCGCCGTCGCTCGCGTACACCTCGACCGCGCCGCAGGAGAGCGCCGGCGCCTCGAAGTCCGGCGAGGCGAAGTCCTCGACGAATGCGACGTGGCTGCCCGCCTCCGCGATGACCAGCGTCCGCGGGAAGACGGCGATCCCCGCCCGCGTGAGCCAGCGCGTCACCCGCACCGGCTGCTCGATCCGCACCCCGCGCGGCACGTACAGGAACACCCCGGCGTCCCACAGCGCCCCGTTCAGCGCCGCGAACTTGCCGTACTCGGCCGGCACCGCCCGCGTCGCCAGGTGCGGCTCGACCAGCTCGGCGTGCTCCCGCGCCGCCGTGGCCAGATCCGCGAGGATCACGCCCTTGCGGCGCAGCTCCTCATCCAGCTCGATCTCCACCACCCGCGCGTCCACCTGCAGCACCCGCCCCGCCGCCGCCCGCTCCCGCCCGAAGCGCGCCAGCGCCTCGGCCGGCACCGCCCCATCCGCCCCGGGCGCGGCCACCTCCACCTCTCCCAGGCGGAAGAGCCCCACGTCCGTGTACCGCCACTCCTCGAGCTTCGTGGTCGGCATGGGCGTCTCCTCGCACACCCGCCACGCCCCGAGACGACGCTCCCGAAGCCACGCCGGGTCCTTCGACGCCCGCGCCTCCACCGCCTCCCGGTCCGCTCCCCGGATCGCGCCCGGCTCGACCGTCACCGTCGGATCAGCCAACGCTACCCTCCATCTCCAGCTCGATCAACCGGTTGAGCTCCACCGCGTACTCCAGCGGGAGCTGCTTCGCCACGGGCTCGATGAACCCACGCACCACCATCGCCGCCGCCTCATCCTCCGACAGACCCCGGCTCATCAGGTAGAATAGCTGCTCCTCGCCGATCTTCGAGACCGAAGCCTCGTGACCGACCTGCGCGCTGTTGTCCTCGATCTCGATGTACGGGTACGTGTCCGTCCGCGCCTCCTCGTCCAGCAGCAGCGCGTCGCACTCCACGTTCGACTTCGCGTGGTGCGCACCCTCGTACACCTTGCACAGCCCGCGGTACGACGCCCGGCCGCCACCCTTCGAGATCGACTTCGAAATGATCTGCGACGTCGTGTACGGCGCCGCGTGCACCACCTTCCCACCGGTGTCCTGATGCTGCCCCGGACCCGCGTACGCGATCGACAGGATCTCCCCGTGCGCGCCCTTCCCCACCAGGTAGCACGACGGGTACTTCATCGTCAGCTTCGAGCCCAGGTTCCCGTCCACCCACTCCATGGTCGCATCCTCGTGCACCAGCGCACGCTGCGTCACGAGGTTGTACATGTTGTGCGACCAGTTCTGGATCGTCGTGTAGCGGAACCGCGCGCCCCGCTTCACGATGATCTCGATCACCCCCGAGTGGAACGAGTCCGTCGAGTACGTCGGCGCCGTGCAGCCCTCGATGTAGTGCGCCTCCGAGCCCTCGTCCGCGATGATCAGCGTCCGCTCGAACTGGCCCAGCCGCTCGATGTTCACCCGGAAGTACGCCTGCAGCGGCACCTCCACCTTCACCCCCTTCGGGATGTAGACGAAGGAACCGCCCGACCACACCGCCGAGTTCAGCGCCGCGAACTTGTTGTCCCCCGGCGGAACGACCGTCGCGAAGTACTCCCGGAACAAGTCCGGATACTTCCGCAGCCCGTCCTCGATCGACTCGAAGATGACGCCCTGCTTCTCCCACTCACCCTTCAGCGAGTGGTACACCATCTCCGACTCGTACTGGGCGCCCAGCCCCGCCAGGATCTTCCGCTCCGCCTCCGGGATCCCCAGCCGCTCGAACGTCCGCTTGATCGTCTCCGGAACCTGGTCCCAGGAGCGCTCCATCCGCTCCGTGGGCTTGACGTAGTAGTACAGGTCGTTCAGCGTCGCCTCGAGATCGCTGAGGTCCCCGCCCCACGTCGGCATCGGCTTCGACTGGAAGATCTTCAGCGCCTTCAGCCGGAACTTCAGCATCCACTCCGGCTCGCCCTTGGCCGCCGAGATCTGGCGGACGACCTCCTCCGACAGCCCCTTCGGCGCCTTGAAGACCGCATGCTCAGGGTCGCGAAACCCGTACTTGTATTCGTCCAGGCCGAGCTGAGCCACAGTCGGGTCGTACGGCATGTCGCCTCCTCTCCTTTTCCAGGATCCTCGCCCCAGCGCACGCCCCCCTCAGGGCGCACCGCCGGATGCGGCCGCTCAGCTCGCTGCTTCCGCGAGCTCCGCCTTCACCCAGTCGTAGCCCTTCGCTTCCAGCTCCAGCGCGAGCTCCGGGCCACCGCTCAGCACGATCCGGCCGTTCACCATCACGTGCACGCGATCCGGCTGAATGTAGTTGAGGAGCCGCTGGTAATGTGTGATCAGGAGCACAGCCAGCTCTTTGCGCTCGTCGTGCAGCGTGTTGACCCCGTTCGCCACCACCTTGAGCGCATCGATGTCCAGGCCCGAGTCCGTCTCGTCCAGCACGGCGAGGTCGGGCTCCAGCATCGCGAGCTGCAGGATCTCGTTGCGCTTCTTCTCCCCGCCGCTCATCCCCTCGTTCACCCCGCGCTCCACGAAGGACGGCTCCACCTCCAGGAGCTCCAGGCGCGACATCAGCTTCTCCTGGAACTCGAAGATGTCCAGCTCCTTGTCGGGGTTCTTCGCCTGGACGGCAGTCCGCAGCAGGTTCGCCACGGAGACGCCGGGGATCTCGACCGGGTACTGGAACGCCAGGAACAGCCCGAGCCGCGCGCGCTCGTCCGGCTCCAGCTCCAGCAGGTTCTGACCCTTGAACCAGACCTCGCCGGCGGTCACCTCATACGCCGGGTGCCCGCTCAGGACCTTGGACAGCGTGCTCTTGCCCGACCCGTTCGGGCCCATGATCGCGTGGATCTCCCCCGCGGCGATCTCCAGATCGACGCCCTTGAGGATCTCCGTCCCGTCCTCCGCGACCACGGCCCGCAGCCCGGAGACTTTGAGAACCGGCTCGCTCATTCGCTCTCCTCACCCCTCACGCGCTGGCGAGAGTTTTTCAAGAATGATTCTCCGTATCAACAAGCAACCTACCACCGCCAACCGGGACTGTCAAGGTCCATCGTGCGCCGACAACGAGCGCGTCCTCCCCGGACCCCGGCACGGGTCGGGGCGGCCGCCGGAGCTGCTCCTCCAGCCGGCCGGCCCCGCACCCGAGGCACCGTGACGCCCGCGTACCCGGGGGTCAGCGGCCGGGCTCTGGGGCTGGGGGCCCATGCGTCAACGGGATCGGGGGAGGGAGGGGGGGCGGTGGGAGAAGACCAGGGCCCGCGCCGGGCCAGTTTCCACCGCCGCAGCGAGCTCTGCACCGACCCGGGGCCCACGCCACCGCGGCCCGAGGCGACCTCACTGCAACCGACGAGGAGGGCGGCGGGGGAAGGAGCACCGCTGATCGCCGAGCGCCCGGGCCCGCGCGAGCACGACCTCCCCACGATCGTCAATTCGCCGGAGGTCTTCGAAAGATCCGGAGCCTCGGGTAGAGCTCGGTCGGGTGAGCGTCCGCGGCGTAGAGGTGCGTGGACGTGACGGCCTTCACCCGAGCGGGCAGGTCGGGGAGCTGGAGCATGGAACCATCTTCGGCAGAAAAGGCGAAGGCCCGGACGCGTCTAAAATAACTCACAGTGGTGCCCGGCTCCGCCGGTCCGAGCGAGGTGACCTCAGCGATCACGACCCCGCCCGGGGCACTCACGAGAGAGAGCAGCTTGTTGGAGGGTCGACTGTTATCGTAGGAGACCGACAGCTTTCCCTCGTCCGTGACCGATTCGATGAAGCGCTCCGGCGTGAAGTCCGGGATGTACGCCCGCCAGCGCAGGTTCCCGGCGGTGTCGAAAGCCTCGACGACAGGCAGGTTGTAATACCCGACGATGATCAGGGGCGGCTCCTCCACGCAGGCGATCGGGCCTCGCGACATCTGCCCGCGGACGATGAAGCTGCCGTGCTCGTATCCCCGGGCGAAGGATCGCCGGCGAACGCCGTCCTCCCCCACCAAGTGCACGATGTGATGAGCAGTGTCAGGATTGTTGCCCCGGATCACGAGATCGTGGCCGAGAACGCACATGTCGCGCGCCCCGGGAATCTCCACGAGTGGCCACGTTCCGATGGGTTTGATCGTGCTATCTGCGACGTCGAAGAATTTGATGCTCCTGCCCGAAGCGACCGCCAGCATCCCGGCTGGGGTGAAGGCGAGCGCGACCGGGTTCCGGAACTCCATCGGCCCATCGCCCCTGCCCCCGAAGCGCCGGCGGAACGTTCCGTCGGGCGCGAACTCCCGGATCTCGTGGTTTTCCGCATCCAGCACGTAGATACGACCCGCCGAGTCGACGACCAGGTCGGTGATTTGGCCGAAGGCGGTCGTGGGCTCTTGCAAGCTCCCGATCGTCGCGACGAGCGAGATTCCCTCCACCTCCCGGCGAAACGCGACAAGCGGGCCGTCCTTCGGCGGAGCGGCTTTGGCCCGGACGGATGAGCCGCCAATCAGCTCGAGGTGCGGGTGCACGTTGGGGTCGGCGTCGTCGCAAGCGGTCGCGAGCGCAGCGGCGGCCAGGAGCAACCCGATGGATCCCGGATGACGAACGAGGACGCGCATTTCCGCCCTTGCCTCCTCTGGCACTCGTGTGAACCGTAGCGCTCAGTCGCTGCGGCGCGCCCAGGACGTTGCCCCGGCCAGGGCGCGGCGCCCCCGGAGCCGCATGGCCGGCGTCCCGACGCCACGGATGCCTGTCGTCGCCCGGCATCGACCGAGAGCTGCCGCCCGGCTCACATCTCCTGCGCCCACCCGGGACGGCCCGTGGACGCTCCTGTGCAGGAGCCGCGACGCGGGAGCGGTCGGACGCGGGATGCTCGCGCGCGGGCGCGGACCGCCCGCCCCGGCGAGAGAACGCTGGCGGTGGCCGGGCGAGCCACGCCCCCGGGGCCCCCGGACTGCATCGTGGGCGACCCGACCCTGGCAGTGCTCTTCGGCATCGTCGACCGGCGAGCTTCGCCGGTCGATCGAAGGGGCAACAAGCGACCCCTGAGTCGGGTGGCTGTGGGCCCGCACGTTCCTGCACCGGAGGGGTTGCGCCACGCCATGGGACGGCGCCTGAGAACGTCAACAATGTATGTCGCGGCTCCCCGGTGGCAATGTACGGAATGCGCCAAAATGAGCGCTCCGGACACATCGTCGCCCGGAGCCGACGCCAGCGGTCTCTCCTCTGACCCGGCGCCCAGCGGCCAAGCCGGATGGGGCAGGGCGAGGGCCCCGCCTGGGCGGCGGCTGTGCGACGGTGAGGAGGATCAGGGCGCGTCCGGTCCTGGTGCCCTGGATCGGCCGTTTCGGCGGTCGAGGCGGGACGACTGGCACACGCCGCCAGCCGGTGAGACGCGGCGGCTCCTCGCGGCGGGCCGTAGCAGTCGGCGCGCGCGGCGGCGGCCGCGTCCCGGGGCGCACCGGGTGGCGGGCGTCGGGTCAGGCGAATGGGAAGGGGAGAGGCCGGGGGAGGAATCGAACCTCCGACAGCTCGGGCTCTTTAGGCCCGCGCTCTACCACTGAGCTACCCGGCCAACGGGAGATGAGAGCAAGATCCCGGCCACGGGGGCGGCGGAGCGGGACTTGCGGAGGCGGGGGCGGGAAGAGGAGGGCGGGGGCAAAGCGTCGTGCACAGGCGAGCGAGGAGGGAGAGAGCCCATGACCCAGGAGCCTGAGATCGGCCGGGCTGGTCGGTACGGAGAGCGCGAAGCGAATCCGGAGAGGATGCTCTCCGAGGCGGAGCTGGCGGAGATCCGCGGCGTGTTCGAGCGGTATGCGCAGGACGGGCCCGGGCGTCCGTCGCAGGAGGAGGTGGCGGGGGCGGCGGCGCGGCTCGTGGAGGAGGTGGAGTGGCTGCGCGAGCGGCTGGGCGAGCTCGGCCGCGAGCTGGCGCAGGTGCGCCAGCTGCTCGGGGAGCTCTACACCACGCTGGAGCAGGAGGCCGGCGAGGCGTAGGCCCGTCGACATCCACTAAGCGGCGGACTGCGTCTCTCAGGTGTCCCCCGCCCCGGTCTGACCATCCAGCGAGGTGAAGCAGCGCCGGATGGAAAGACAGACCAGATGAAATCGCGCCCCCGCGGCGACGTTGGTCCGCACCTGCAATCGCCGGCCACGATGGATGGTGCGAGTCTACGCCCGGCCAGCTTCCTCCTCTTCGACTCGATACTTCACCACGTACGGAACGCCGAGGGTGTCCTCCTCTACCCCCCAGATCGAGCCTCGCTGCGCCCGGAGGATCCGTAGCCCCCGCGGCGCACGCAGCGCGCCGAGCACGCCCCCGTCCTCACCCAGCACCAGCCACTCGACGGACGCCTCTCCCAGGTCTTCTCTCCTCAACCAGATCGTGCCGTCTCGCCCGATCACCACACCCGTGATCGGCGGCAGATGGCCGGGCAGGTAGAGTGCTTCGCGCACCCGCTCCTCCGCCTGCGCCCGACTCGAGAGATTCGGGCCCCGCGCTTGTAGCGCAATGGCGACCTCCGCCTGGAACACGCTGTCGGCCAGGGCCTTCGGCATCGGACGGGCTGGGTAGCGGTACTGCCTCGAGAAGAGCACTCTCCCGCTCGGGTCGATCCGGGTCACGGTGAAGTGGGCACGGTCGGCCGCCTCCGCGGCCCAGCGCTCCACCAGCACCAGCCCCGAGCCGTCCGGCGCCGCCTCCACCAGCGGCGAGTCTCCGAAGGGTTGAGGGGCGAACAGCCCGGCCCACGGCCTTTCCGGGTCGCGAATCGCCAGCGAGGAGTTGCGCAGCGAGACCCACGCCAGCGTATCGGTCACGCGCCCCTCACGGTCGATACGGAAGTAGGGCGTGGACTTCACCAGGCCGTCGGCCCGCGCGATGGCGTCGACCGCGTGAAACCCCAGGACCGATCCATCCGCCATTACCGCCCAAGGGAAGATCATCCCGAACCCGCCAGGCGCAGGCCAGCCGGTCCCGAGCGAGCCCAGGAACGCTCCATCGGGCCCGAAGAAGCTGATCCGGTTCTGGCCCCCGTCGATGACCCAGAGCGTATCACCCCTCCAGCCCATGCGGTACGGCGAGACGAACTCGCCCGGGCCCGCTCCACGCCGGCCGATCGTCCCCACGAACTTCCCCGTCCCGTCGAACACCCGGATGAGCTGTTCCTGGCTCTGCAGCACGTAGATCCGCCCATCCGGTCCGACCTCGAGATCCTCGACGTAGGTGAGGGAGTAATCGGGCGCATCCACGCTGCCGATCCGGAGCTCGGGCTGCACGTTCCAGGGTTCGGCATCGAGGTCGGACGAGGGCGCGGCGTTGCCGCAGCCCCACAGCAAGAGGAGCAGGAGAATCCACATCGATCGTTCCTCCGGTGAGAGAATCCTCGGTGGCGCCGGGACAGCTCTCAAGTCACACTCGAATGACTCGGGAGTCCATGCGGAGTTGCGCTGCTACCGCCACCGAGTAACTTCGACGGATGATCCTGCCTCGACAGGCGCGATATTGCTTCTTTTCTAGAGCTGCATACTTTATTTGCTCGGACATCGTCATCCCGCCTCGAGTCACTCCCTTCGCTGGACCAGACCGCTCTACCAATAGATAAGCAGGTATCCGAGCAAACACTGAACCATCAGCCGCAACCTTCTGGATGGAATCAGTCACGTTACACGTATCTCCGTACATGTCACAACTACACTGCTGCGGCTGGGCGCACTGTTCTGATCCAGCAAGAGCCCCCCTGCACTCTTCGCAGCCTGCGCGCAAAGGATAACAAACAGAGCATACGCCCACTTGCGCCAAGACCGGCTTTGGAACAACGAAGCTCAGGCCTGCCAGGGCCAGGGCGCCGATTACGGCCAGAATCCACCGATCCATAGTGCCTCCTTCCTCATGGCACAACGCTGCTGTCCCAACGCCACCGATAAATGACAACCTCAATTGGCCCCACTGTTCTCGCACCGATCAGCCCGGATCCTGCACGTAGTGCCTGAGGTCTGATATTGACGGTTCTGTGGCCCGCAGACCGCTGCTTGGACATGCACGAGTTGATGATCAGGAGAGGCACAGAGCATCTTGCGACCCTTCGTCCGGGCGCTTTCGAGGAGG
>DATCLG010000080.1:0-3686 GCA_036564015.1 Longimicrobiales bacterium | reverse complement strand
GGTGGGCTGCCCGTTGCCTCGGAGTCGAGGCCGCTGCGCGAGCGAGCCATCGGCGAGGGGGAGGCCCGTAGCACCCTACATCTTCTAGCCCTTGAGGTGCCGGGGCCGTTACCCGGCTCGGAAGCGGGACCAATTCTCAGGTCTCCCCCGCGTGCATAGCGGGATCTGTGGGGTTACGGGGCGGCCGCACGCGAATCGGGCCGACGCCGGAGATGGGGTACCGGGCCAGCGTTGTCGATCGGGTGCAACCCGGGGTGGTGAACGCGTTCCCGCGCTCGGAGGCGGCGACCGGTTTCCTGCGAGCGATGAGGGATACGATCCAACTCCTGTGTGTTGCACTCGTCCTCGGTGGTTGCTCGAACACCGTCGCCGCAGTGACGGAGAGGGTCCCGTCGGCGTCACAGCCGGCGTGCACGTTCACGAACCCGATCGGCCCGGGCCAGGATCCCTGGGTGATTCGTCGGGACGGCTGGTACTACCTGGTGGAGGCGCGGAGGGACGGGATCTACGTTTCCAGGTCCCGGACGCTGACGGGCGTGAAGGCGAACGCGGTGCGGGTGTGGAGCCCTCCGGCGACCGGGTGGAACCGGCGCCACATCTGGGCACCCGAGCTCCACTACCTCGATGGACGCTGGTACATTTACTACGCGGCCGGGGAGGCCGGTCCCCCCTTCATCCATCAGCGGAGCGGGGTGCTGGAGTCGGTGGGCGAGGATCCGCAGGGTCCGTACATCGACAGGGGGCAACTCTTCACGGGTGACGACCCTGCGGCCGGCACGGAGAACATCTGGGCGATCGACCTGACGGTCGCGCGGCTGAACGGGCAGCTGTACGCCGTCTGGTCGGGGTGGGAGGAGAACCGCCCCACAGACAGGACGCCGCAGCACCTCTACATTGCCCGGATGTCCAACCCGTGGACGATCAGCAGCGAGCGAGTCCGCATCTCTTCCCCGACCGAGCCCTGGGAGCGAGGCGGCCCGCTGGACCTGAATGAGGGGCCGCAGTTCCTCTTTCACGGCAAGCAGGTGTTCATCATCTACTCGACCCGGGAGTCGTGGTTGAAGGAGTACAGGCTGGGCCAGCTCCGGCTGAGGAGTCCGGACGCGGATCCGATGGACCCGGCGAGCTGGATCAAGAGCGGGCCCGTCTTCACCGGCACAGAGGACGTCCACGGCGTGGGTCACGCCAGCTTCACGAAATCGCCCGATGGCACGGAGGACTGGATCGTCTATCACTCGAAGGTGAGTACTGCCCCGGGGTGGGAGCGGGTGATCCGGATGCAGCGGTTTGGCTGGAAGGCGGACGGCTCACCTGATTTTGGCACGCCCGTCCCCTCGGGCCAGGCGATCGCGGTTCCTTCGGGCGAATGTCAGGCGTCGTGACGGGCGCGGACGGATTCGGCGGTTCGGGCCGGCGTGCTGTCGTCGCCGGCGGCCCGGCTCACGACTGCCGGGCAATAACCAACCACTCGAGGAGCACACGAGGGAGAGGGTCATGCGTTGGTTCCATGTGAGCAGGTTACTGCCGGCGGCCATCACCTGCGCCGGCCTCTGGCTGGCGGGTCCGGCGGCGCTTGCCCAGCAGTACCGGGTCGCATCGCCGATCCCGCTTCCCGAGCACCCGCGCCCTGACTTCGAGCGGGAGGCGTGGCAGAACCTGAACGGGACCTGGCAGTTCCAGCTGGATCCGGGGAACGTCGGGGAACGGGAAGGGTGGGCGCGGAGCGGGCTGCCGTCGCCGCAGCAGATCCTGGTGCCCTTCTCCTGGGCGGCGCCGCTCTCGGGGGTGAAGGACAGCGCCGACATTGGCTGGTACGCCCGGGATATCACGGTGCCGGCCGACTGGCGAGGAAAGCGTGTCTTCCTCGTGATCGGCGCGTCGGACTGGCACACCACGGCCTGGCTGGACGGCCAGCTGCTGGGCAGCCATCAGGGTGGCTACACGCCCTTCGAGTTCGAGCTGACGCCGTACCTGAGGCCGGGCGAGCCGCAGCGGCTGGTGATCCGCGTCGATGACGCGCCGCGTCCGTTCAAGCTCGAGGGGAAGCAGGGGTACGGCAACGCGCGGGGGATCTGGCAGACGGTCTACCTCGAGGCGCGGGGCGGGACGCCGCTCGACGTGGTGCAGTTCTCGCCGGACATCCGCAACCAGCGCGTGCGGGTCGAGGCGCGGCTGCTCGAGAAGGCGCCGGAGCCGCTCACCCTGACGCTCCGCTTCAAGAACGCGGACGTCCCGACGGTCACGCGGCGCATCCCGCGGGGCGCGGACCGCGTGACGTTCGACGTGCGGGTGCCCAACCCCCGGCTCTGGTCGCTCGAGGATCCGTTCCTCTACGAGGTCGAGGCCCGCGTGGCCGGCGGGCGCGTGGCGGAGGACGTGGTGCACACCTACTTCGGGATGCGCGAGATCTCCGTCGTCGACCTGCCCGGGACCGACTACCGCTACGTCGCGTTGAACGGCAAACCGGTCTACCTCCAGCTCACGCTCGACCAGGCCTATCACCCGGAGGGGTATTACACCTTCCCGAGCGATGAATTCATCCGGGACGAAGTGCTCCGGGCGAAGCAGATCGGGCTGAACGGGCTACGCGTTCACGTGAAGGTCGCGCAGCCGCGCAAGCTCTACTGGGCGGACCGGCTCGGGATGCTCATCATGGCCGACGTACCCAACTCGTGGGGCGAGCCAGACGCGGATATGCGCCGCGAGGTGGAGCACGCGCTCCGGCAGATGATCCGGCGTGACTACAACCACCCCTCGATCTTCGCGTGGGTGATCTTCAACGAGACGTGGGGCCTCTTCACGACCGAGGGCAACCGGCGCGTCTACCGGCAGGACACGAAGGAGTGGGTGGTCTCGCTCTATCGCTTGACGAAGCAACTGGACCCCACGCGGCTGGTCGAAGACAACTCGGTGTGCTGCGGCCGCGGCCACACCGAGACGGACCTGAACTCCTGGCACTCCTACCTGCCGGGGTGGGAGTGGGAGAACCACCTCCGGGTGATCAGCGACAGCACCTACCCCGGGTCCCCGTGGAACTTCGAGCGGGGCTGGCGGCAGGGCCGGCAGCCGAACATCAACAGCGAGTTCGGCAACGTGTGGGGCTACGAGGGCTCGACGGGCGACGTGGACTTCACCTGGGACTACCATCGCGCCGTCAACGCCTTCCGCCGGCACCCGAAGATCGCGGGCTGGCTCTACACCGAGCACCACGACGTCATCAACGAGTGGAACGGCTACTGGCGCTACGACCGCTCGAACAAGGTGACCGGGCTCGACGAGCTCGTGGAGGGGATGTCGCTGGCCGACCTGCACTCGCCGATCTACGTGGTCGTGGGTGAGGAGCTGAGCCAGAGCGTTCGGCCGGGCCAGCAGGTGACCGTCCCGCTCTACGCGTCGTTCCTGACCGGGAGCACGGCGTACGGCGACAGCCTGACGCTGCACGCGCAGCTCTACGGCTGGAACTCGCTCGGCCAGCGGAAGAGCTACTTCGAGACGCGCCGCAAGGTGCCGTACCGGCCCTGGATGTTCGGTGCGCTCGAGCCGCTGTCGGTGACGATGCCCGCCGAGCCGGCGGTCCTGGTGCTCGCGGTGCGGGTCGAGGACGCGAGCGGGGCGGTGCTGCACCGCAACTTCGCCACCTTCGTCGTGGAGGGCGAAGCGCCGACCGAGGTCCGTCTCGAGGATGG
>DATCLG010000079.1:0-9819 GCA_036564015.1 Longimicrobiales bacterium | reverse complement strand
TCTCGCGGCTCTCCCACGAGGGGCGGGGGCTCGGGGTGAGGCGTGGCTGCCACCAGGACGCCCTCGTAGCCGAGAAAGATCGCCGGGCGCCGGCCGCTCAGGGCAGAAGCGAGCTCGACCCATCGGGCTATGGCGTTGGGGCGCGCGTGCGACCGGTTCCGGAAGTAGGTCTCGACCTGTTCGGGTGAGATCTCCCGGAAGCTCCGTATGACCCAGTCTGCGCCGTGCTCGCGGAGGGAGAGGGCGCGGCCGCCGCGATCGATGCCGAGCACCAGCCCGAAGGCGCCTGCCCGCCCCGCCTGAACGCCGGCCACGGCGTCCTCGGCGAGGAGCGAGCGGCCGGGATCCGGGGCGGCGAGCCGCACGAGGCACTCGAGGAAGATGTCGGGAGCGGGCTTGCCGCGCAGCCCCAGACGCTCGCTCGTGTGTCCGTCGACCCGGGCGTCGAAGAGGTCGAGGAGGCCCGCGGTCCGGAGGATCAGCGTGGCGTTCTTGCTCGAGGAGGCCATCCCCACGCGGATGCCGCGGGAGTGGAGGTCGCGGATGAAGCGGACGGCATCCCGGTCCACATCGACGCCCTCGCGCCGCAGCACGGCCTGGAAGAGGAGGTTTTTGCGGTTGCCCAGCCCGCAGATGGTCTCACGCCCGGGCGGATCGGCGGGGTCGCCGTACGGCAGGGAGATCCCGCGGGAAGCCAGGAACGCGCGCACGCCGTCGTAGCGGGGGCGCCCATCCACGTACTCCCGGTAGTCGGCTTCCGGGTCGAAAGGCCGGAAAGTTTCGCCGAAGCGCGCCGCGCGTTCGCGGAGGTAGTCGTCGAAGAGCTCCTTCCAGGCGGCGGCGTGGGCACGGGCAGTGAAGGTCACCACGCCATCGAGATCGAAGACGGCTGTGTCGAAGGCGCGTTCGCTGCGGTTCTGGGTCGGGGAGCCACTCATGGTCGCGCCGGGTCGCATCCGGCCCGGGTCGTCTGTCGCGCCGCGGTCGGCCACGCGGCTCGGTCGGGTCTCGCCCGGGGCTGCTCAGAGCCGCAAGAGGAAGACCGGCTGGGCGGCCTCGCGGACGACGGTTTTGGCGGTGAGCGCGCGCTCGGGTTCCCAGCGGCCGTGCCAGGCGAGGATGATGAGGTCGACGTCGTTCTCGCGGGCGGCGCGGACGATCTCCTCGCCTGCGGCGCCGGTGGCCACGGAGAGGCGGATCTGGAGGTCGGCCGGCGGGTGGCCCAGTGCGGTCATGCGGTCGAGGAACTCCCCGGCCCAGCTCGGCCACTCGTGCTGCGGCTGGTCCAGGTAACGGGGTGTGGTGAAGGTCCCGGGCTCGGTGGGGCGTTCGGTGCCCGGCGCGGCGACGTAGAGGACGTGGAGCTGGGCGCCGGCCCGGCGGGCGAGCGCGCCCGCGGGGTCCATGGCCGCCGCGGTGGTGGGCGTGCCGTCGTGGGGGAGGAGGATGCGGCGCAGCGACCAGGGCCGGGATCCTCGCTCAGGCGGGACCAGCACGAGCGGGGTGACCGCGCGGATGACGACCTCCCGGGCCACGGGGCCAACGACGTCGGGCGGGTTCGCCGTCCCGGCGTGCCTGCACATGACGATCAGCGGAGCGTCCTGTTCGCTGGCGTAACGCAGGATCCCGTCGGCCGGCGGGCCGGTGGTCTGGTCGAGGACGTAGCCGCGGATCTGCTCGCGCGTCAGCCCCAGCTTTTCCGCGAGCTCCCTGGCCGGAAGGGGGCGTTCGGAGACGTGCAGCAGCAGGAGCGGGGCGTGTTCGAGCTGGGCGAGCGTGGACGCCACGGGCAGGGCTGCCCTCGCCGACTCGCTTCCGTCGAGCGGGGCGACGATGGTCTGGAACTTCACGTCTTCGTCTCCTTCCAGGGCTCTTCGCCCACGTTGAACCGCATCATCCGGCCCTGCCACAGGATGGGAAAGCGAATCGCGCGCCAGTGGGGCGGCAGGTGGGGGTGGACGGTCGGGCGTCCAGATGCGAAATCGAGCCCGGCGAAGCCGAAGATCACGGCCTGCCAGAGCCCTCCGAGCGCGGCGGCATGCACGCCGCCCGCGGCGTTGCCCATGTTGTCGGCCAGGTCGATCTCGGCCACCTGGCGGAAGTAGCGCATGGCGAGGTCGAGGTCGCCGAGGCGGGCGGCGACGAGGGCGTGGATCGAGGGGCTGAGCGAGCTGCCGTGGCCGCAGCGCGGCTCGTAGTAGCGGAAGTTCGCCTCTCTCACGTGGGCCGGGAAGCGATCCCAGAACAGGTAGAGCAGGAGCACGACGTCGGGCTGTTTGATCACCTTCGTGCGCCGGATCCGCTCGCGGCCCAGGAGGACGTCCATGGGTGCGGGCCGGGGGGTGTACTCGGCGAGGTCGATCTCCTCGAGGTCGAAGTAGCCGCGGAACTGCTCGAAGAGCCCGGTTTTCGGGTCGAAGCCGGTGTAGATGCGGGCGGCGATGTCGAGCCATTGCTCGGGCTCATCCGGATCGAGGCCGGTCGTGTCGAGCAGCTCCTGCCGGCGATCGGGCCAGCGTTCGGCGAGGAGGCGGGCGGTCTCGGCGCCGCGCTCGAGGTTCCACTGGGCCATGGTGTTGGTGTAGGCGTCGTCATCGACGTCCTCGTGGTACTCGTCCGGCCCGATCACGTGGCGGATGTGGTAGAGGCCGTCCTCGCCGGCTTCGACGCGACTGGCCCAGAAGCGGGCGGTTTCGAGCAGGATCTCGGCGCCGGCTTCGCGGAAGAAGGCGTCGTCTCCGGTGGCCTGCCAGTACTGCCAGACCGCGTACGCGATATCGGCGCTGATGTGGATCTCCTGCTCGCCGTTCCGGATCGGCGTCACCGTGCCGTCGGGGGCGATGGCGAAGCGGGGCGTGGTCTCTTCGCCGGTATCGGCGGATTCCCAGGCGAACCAGGCGCCGCGCAGCCCGTGGGTGCGAGCCTTCTCGCGGGCGGCGGGGAGGGTGTGGTAGCGGTACATGAGGAGGGAGCGGGCGGATTCGGGGTGGGTGAAGAGGAAGAAGGGGAGGACATAGATCTCGGCGTCCCAGAAGACGTGGCCCTTGTAGGCCGGGCCGCTCAGGGTCCGGGCGGCGATCGAAACCCGCTCGTCCTCGGGGTTCACGGCGGCGATCAGGTGGTAGCAGGCGAAGCGGAGCGCGCGCTGGGCCTCTTCGTCGCCTTCGATCTCGACGTCGGCGGCGTGCCAGCGGGCCTGCCAGGCGGCCAAGTGGTCGGCGAGGATGGGCTCGATGCCGGTGGAGAGGAGGCGGTCGAGGTGGAGGCGGGCTGCGTCGGCGGGCCGGTCCGAGTGGCGCGAGGTGTGGACGACGATGAGTCGATCGAGGCGGTACGTGGTGTCGATGTTGGCGTGGAACTGCCAGGCGTGGCTGGGCCCCTCGTCCGTCGTTTCGAGGATCGGTTCGATGGGCTCGCCGTCGACCATCTGGAGCCTGCTCGCGGCGGCGAAGGCGGCGAGGAGGCCGGTGTTGCGGGTCTTCACGAGGAGCAGGCTTCTGGCCCAGCCCGGGGGAGGTGGCTCCGGAGGCGGGGGAAGCGTCAGGAGCTCGGGCGACCCGGTGTCGCTGGGGACGGGGCTCGTGGCAGGGGGCTCGATCCAGCACTCGATCCGGATCGGGCCGGAGTAGTTGTCCGGCGTGAGCTCCACGGACTGGAGCAGCACGTGGCGGTCGGCGAGGGAGGCGAGGCGGAGCTCGCGGAAGGCGGTGATGCGATGGTGGATGTCGCAGTGGCGCCATTCGCGCCAGAGGATGCCCTGCCGGAAGTCGAGGATGCGGCGGTGCTCGAGTGGGGTGCCGTGGTCCAGCCGAAGGGGCTGGCCATCGACCTCGATGCGGAGGCGCATCCAGTCGGGCGCGGCGACGAGCTCGGGGACGGATTCTGGGTTCGAGCCGCGGTCGTAGAATCCGGCGATGAAGGCGGCCGGTGCGGAGAGGGCGCTGCCTTCGGCGAGGGAGCCTCTGATGCCGACGAAGCCGTTCGCGACGGTGAAGATGGACTCGATCTCGTGTTCGCGGGCGAGGTCGAAGCCCTCGTCGACCGCGAGCCAGCCAGCCTCGGGGGTAGGGGAGAGGGGGAGGGAGCCGGGCGGTACGAGGGACGGCGTCGTGGGCGGCGGCTCGAGGAGCGGCCCTTCTCCGGCGGTCATCCCCGGATCTCCTCGATCTGGACGTGAGGCAGGAGTGCGGTGACGTCCTCGGCGCTGCCGAGCGAGGTCCCCGGTGTCATGGCGGTGGCCGCGCCGGCCGCGGTGCCGAGACGCAGGCCGTCGGCGAGGTCGTCGCCGCGGGCCAGGGCGATGGCCATGCCGGCCACGAGGGAGTCCCCGGAGCCGACGGTGCTCCTGGGCTCGATCCTGGGCGGGATCGCCCGCCAGGCCCGGTCTCCCTGCACGCACACCGCCCCCTCCCCGCCCATCGAGATGACGACGGCGCCGACCCCGCGGGCGGCGATCTCGCGTGCGCCGGCGACGACGGCCGCCAGGTCGGGGAGGCGGCGGCCGAGCAGGCCTTCCGCTTCGGCCACGTTCGGCTTGATCAGGTCCGGCCCGGCCTCGACGCCGAGCCGGAGAGGCGTGCCGGCCGCATCGAGGATCGTCTTGACGCCGAACGTACGGGCGAGACGGACGTAGGTCGCGTAGGTGTCCTCCGGGACACCGGGCGGGAGGCTGCCGGCCAGGACCAGCACACGGGAAGCCGGCAGCCAGAAGCGGAGCAGCCCCTCGAGCGTCTCGAGGTGCTTCGGATCGACGGTGGGGCCAGGACCGTAGAAGCTGGTCGCGTTGCCGTTCGCCTCCTCCACGACCGTGGTGTTGATCCGCGTCTGCCCGCCGACCCTCACGAAGTGCCGCTGGATGCCTTCGGAGTCCAGCGCTTTCTCGACGATGAGTCCGATCTCGCCCGCCAGGAACCCGAAGGCGATGGTGGGCCAGCCGAGGCGGTGCGCCATCCGGGAGGCGTTGATCCCCTTGCCGGCGGGATCGAGCTGGGGTTGGCGGAAGCGGTTCACATCGCCGATCCGCAGCCGGTCCACGACGACGGTGTGGTCCACCGCGGGGTTGAGGGTCAGGGTGAGGATCATGGCGCCGCGTAGGCCGGCACCCGACCGGCCCGGTTCCGGAGGTCGGAGCGCCCCCGTCGCCCCTCGGGCCCGGTGCACCGGGCGGCGCAACGTCGCCCGCCCACGGCAGTCGGGCGCTCGAAGGCTCAGGGGAGGGCGCCGAACGACGCGCGAGCCCGGCCACCCTGCGCGCAGCGGGGCGGCCGGCCACGCGTGCGGCGATCCCTTCTGGAAGTTGTGTGCCAGTCCTTCGACGGGCGGCCGGTCATTTTCCCTCGCGCCAGAGCGAGGGCGGCACCAGCAGGACGGGACAGGAGGCGCGGCGGGCCACGGTCGAGGCGACGCTCCCGATGAGGGCCCGCTCGATCATGCCGCGACCGTGGGTCCCGAGCACCAAGAGATCGGCCCGCACCTCTTCGGCGTACCGCAGGATCTCGTCCGCCGGCGACTCGCCCCACCGGATCTCCTGCGTCACCTCCGTCTTCGGCTCGCCCGGGAAGCGCGCCAGAGCCTCCTCGATCTCCCGGCGCACCTCGTCGCCCACCCGCTCGGCGTTCGGGAGGAGCCCACGGTCCTCGTAGACGCGCGGGACCACGTGCAGGATCCGCAGCTCCGCACGACGCGGCTCCGACGCGGTGGTGCCCAGCGCCGCCGCCCACCAGAGCGCGTGGTCCAGGGCGGCGCGTGCAGGCTCGGAGAGATCGATCGGGGCCACCACGCGGCGCAGCGGCAGGGTGAGGCCGTCACCGATGATCAGGACCGGGACCTGGGAGGTGCGGACGACGCGGTCCGCCGTCGAGCCGAGGAAGCGCTGGGCGAGTCCCCTGGCCCGATGCGGACCGAGCACGATCAGGTCCGCCGAGACCGCTTGCGCGCGCTCGAGAATCGCCTTGTGGACCGTGTGGATGACCACCTGCCGGCTGGCGATCGAAGCCGAACGGGGCACGGCCCGGAGGATCTGCTGGTCCAGCGCGCGCTCTGCCTCCGCGATGCGACCGGGGAAGCCTTCAGAGGGACGCTCTTCCACGTACGGTTGCAGGTCGAAGGCGTGCAGGAGGTGCAACTGGGCGCCCACCACCTCCGCGATCGCCGCTCCGGCCCGGACGAGCGGGTCCGAGTGCTCCGAGAGGTCGGTGGCCACCAGGATGGATCGAATCGGCAGCATAGATTAGGTTCTCCTTGTCGAAGGCCAGCGTGGCGCGACCCGGGGCCGCCGGCCCCACCTTTGCGGGCCGGACGGGGAGCGGCGCGCGCCGGCGCCCGCTCCGGTCCACGAGGGAGGCGGGCGGGTCGGCGCGTTCACGAGAAAGGGAGTCGAAGATGTACCGCTCGATCCTCGTCCCCCTCGATGGCTCTTCCTTCGCAGAGTACGCAGTTCCGGCCGCGGTGGCAATCGCCCGGCGAGCGGGGGGCGTCATTCACCTCGTCCACGTCCACGAGCCGCTCCTCATCGCCGAGACCATCGATCCGGTGAAGCGCAAGATGGCCCGGAGAAAGGAGGCCGAGTACCTCAGCTCGGTCGAGGCCCAGGCCGCCACGCGTGGCGAGGTCCGCGTCCGCGCGCACCTCCTGCGGGGGGCCGTGGTGCCCAAGATCCTCGGCCAGGCAAGGAGGTGCGGCGTCGACCTCGTGGTGATGACGACGCACGGGCGGGGCGGGCTCAGCCGCCTCTGGCTGGGCAGCACCGCCGACGAGCTGCTACGGCGATCGGAGCTGCCCGTGCTGCTCATCCGGCCGGGGGAAGACACGCCGCCAGCGGAGGGCGAGCCCTCCTTCCGGAACGTGCTCGTTCCACTGGACGGCTCATCCCTGGCCGAGCAAATCCTTCCGCACGCGATCGGAATGGCGCGACTCTTCGGCAGCCGCCTCACGTTGCTGCGTGTCGCGCGAGCGGGGCCGAGTTTCGGATATCCGTCCGTTCCCCTCGGCGTTCCGCTCGAGCCGGTGGACGCGGTGGAGGCGAAGCGGTACCTGGACGGGGTGGCGGAGCGGCTGCGAGCGGAGGGGCTCGAAGCCGGCGCGCTGGTCGCGCGGAACCCCGTGCCGGCCCGGGCCATCGCGGAGTACGCCGAGGCGAACGACGTCGACCTGATCGCCCTCGCGACCCACGGCCGCGGAGGGCTGTCGCGGCTGGTGCTCGGGAGCACCGCGGACAAGGTGATCCGCAGCTGCCTGGTCCCCGTGCTGGCGTATCGGCCGAGGACGGAGCGTGGGGTCGAGCAGGGCGCGGAGCAGGGGCTCGAGACCCGGCTGTAACGGAGCCGCCGGGTCTACGGTCTAAGGGAGGGAAGGGACGACCCGGACAGGCGAGGCGTGGGGGTGGTGCCCAACCCGCCCGCGCCCGGGGCCGACCCGAGACGGGAGACCTTGAGCGAGTCCGGGTGGACGGCGTACTCTGGCGCCGGTCGTTTCCCGATCGATGAGCGGGGCCGGAGCATGATGGAGATCGAACGGCGGTTCCTCTGCCGCCAGGTGTCCCCGGGCGCGTTCGAGCACGCCGAGCGGCGATCGATCATCCGACAGGGCTACCTCACGGTGTCCGACCCGGCGGTGCGGATCCGTCAGCAGGACGATGCCTTTCTCCTGGCGGTGAAGTCGGGGGAGGGCCTCGTCCGGCGGGAAGTCGAGTTCCCGGTGGAGCCCGCGGTTGCGCACGAGCTGATGGCGATCGCGGGGGACCGCCAGGTCGAGAAGGTGCGCTGGCGACTCGGTCGGTGGGAGATCGATGTTTTCCGCGGCAAGCTCGAGGGGCTGCTCATCGCGGAGGTGGAGCTGCAGAGCGAAGACGAGCCGCTGCCGGAGCCGCCTCCGGGCATCACGCTGGTGCGGGAGATCACGGGCGAGCGTCGCTTCACCAACCAGTGCCTGGCGCAGCTCAGCGCGGCGGAAGCCGCCCGGCTGGTGAGGGAGGTGGCGGGGGAACGCGCGTGAGGCAGAGCCTGGGCGTGCGCATGGGCCTCGCGGAGGGAGGACCGGGGTGATGGCGTGAGGGGAAGGGCTTGCGTACGCCGCGAGGAAAGCGGTATGTTATTGGGTCGTTTACAAGGATGACCCGCCGGTCCACCGCCCGGACCGTCGAGGTCCTGCACGAGCTCCTCGCACGAGCTGCGAACTTCTCACACCGAATCGGGTTACGTTTAAAGGCGGCTGCGACGAGCGGCCAGGGCGAGTTCCCTCCAGAGTGGAGACCGGGGAGATGGAGTACACGCACAGCGATCGGTGGACGACCCGTATTCTGGCGTTTGCCCTTGCAGCCGTGGGTGGCCTGGCGCTTGCCACCCCGGTGAACGCACAGGAGGGTGCGACGCAGGCAGCGGGGAGCCGGTACCAGGTGCTGCTGTCCCCACTCACCGTCCAGGGTCCGGGTGACAAGAACTTCGGCAAGAAGGTTGCCAATGCTCTTGCCAAGCACATCGACCGGTCGGAGCGGCACACGTCGGTCGATGGGGACCAGCTGAAGGACGCCCTGAAGCGGTTCCGGCTCAAGGAGGAGAATCTCGCGGATTGCACCATCGCCCGGCAGCTGGCGGTGCAGATGGGCGTCGAGCTGGTGATGTGCGGGACGTACGAAAACCAGACGGTTTCCGCGCAGTTCATCGGCGCCAGGACGGGCGAGACCTTCTCCGTTCCGCCGTTTTCGGCCACCAAGCCTGAGGAGGCGGCGAAGCAGATCTACGACTCCTTCCTCCGGTACACCAACCAGCTTCAGTACACGGCGTTCTGCCTGGAGTACCTTGCCAGCCAGCAGTGGCAGAGCGCGCTGGACAACTGCAACCGTGCTCTGGAGATCAGCGACCGGTCCGTCACGGCGCTGACCGGGAAGGCCCGCGCGCAGCTGGAGCTGGGCCAGGTCCAGGAGTCGCTGGCGACGCTGCAGAAGGCGCTGGAGCTCAACCCGGTCCATCAGGATGCGCTGCGCCTGGCCGGGATCGCGGCGGCCCGTGCGGAGCAGCAGGAGCTCGCCCGGCAGTACTTCCGGCAGTACCTGGAGCTGAACCCCGGGGACGCGGCGGTGCGGCTGAACATCGCGGCGGACCAGATGAAGGCCGGGGATCCGGAGGGCGCGCTCCAGATCGCGGAAGAGGGCCTGAGCGCGGATTCGAACAGCGTGGAGCTGCTGACGTTCGCGGGCCACTTCGCCCTCAACGCGGCCCAGCGGCGGGACGCTCAGAACAGGGCTGCCAACCAGAACGCGGGGGACCAGCGGTCGGCGGAGGCCACGGCGCTGTACGAGAAGGCGCTGGGCTACTACCAGAAGGTGTATGCGATCCGGGGCAGCGAGACCGACGCCGCGGTGCTGAACAACATCATGGTCACGCTGACGGCGCTGGATCGCAACCAGGAGGCGGTGGAGTTCGGCGCTCAGGCGGTCCGGACGAAGCCGGAGTCGGCCGACCTGTGGCTGCGCTACGCCACCGCGCTCGAGGCCGTGGGGCGGCTGGACGAGGGGCTCGCGGCTCTCGACTCGGCGGTGGCCCGGGACTCGACGGCCCGGGTGCACATGATTCGCGGGCAGTGGTTCGCCAAGCGGGACCAGTTCGCGCAGGCGCGGGAGGCGTTCAACCAGTCGATCCAGCGGCAGGAGCTGGGCGAGAACACGGCTGAGGCGCTGGCGAACGAGGTCTTCCGGCTCGGCTACAGCCGGATGAGGGAAGGCCGGACCGACAGCGCGCTCGGGCTGTTCGCGCTGACCCGCGATCTGGCCACGGATCCCAAGACGAAGGGGATGGCGAGCTTCTGGAGCGGGTACACGCTCTA
>DATCLG010000078.1:0-1665 GCA_036564015.1 Longimicrobiales bacterium | reverse complement strand
CTCATGTCGGTAAAGCCTTCCGGTGCCGCCTCTTAGGCCGAATCCGCGCCCTCACCTCTTTCGCCCGCTCAGCGATGTCCAGCCGGCCCTGTTGCGGGTAGCCCTCGCGGGTCGCCGTGTGCGTCCAGCCCCCGATCTGGTTTCGAACATCCGGGCGTCGCTGTCGATCTCGTCGGCGCCGGCCGGCCATGAGACGCCGCGGCCCGTGCCAAGCACGACCCTCCAGGCGGTGGACGCCGGAGAGGCGCTCGAGCGCCAGCCAGTGGATGCGGACCTCGGTCGGGCTGTTCGTGCGTCGTCGCGCGCGACGGGCGTGCGCTTCACCCCTCGCCCTCTGCGTTCCCGGCCGGTGCACAGCCGGGCCGTTCTCTCCCGCGCCATGCATCTGGATCGCGCCGTCCATGAAGCGCCGCGGGGCAGGATATCGTTCGGGCGCGTCCGGGCGACGATCTGTCCGGGCGTGAGCCCGGCGCCGGGCGGCACGGCCAGCTCCAGCCGGGGATCGGGGGATCGGCTGTCGGGGGCGCCGCCCTCAGGCCCCGCGCCGGCGGCGACTCCCCACCAGCGACGCGCGACCACCCGAACGGAGCAGAACGACGCCCCCGCCTGCACGCTCGGGTTCCCAGGCGTTGTCCCGGACCGCCACAACTGTAGCTCCGCAGCGTCACGGCTCCCACCCTGCACGAACTCGCGCGTTCGCCCGTGGCTGGTGGCTCAGGCCTGTGAATGGTTCTTGCGTTGCGGCCTGCCCGTCCTCGGGACCAGACCAACGGCCATGACAGCAGCGGCGATGGAGTACGTGGAATACGTGGTGGTGGGCGCCGGGCCCGCGGGGCTCAGGGCCGCTCAGGTGCTCGCTGAGGCCGGCAGGGAAGTGCTCGTCCTGGAGAAGAACGAGGAGGTCGGGCCGAAGACCTGTGGGGGCGGGCTCTCCGTCAAGGCCATCCGCGAGCTCCGGGCTCTGGGCCTCCCCGATGTCGCCGGCCTCGACCTCACCGCCCACGCCTCCTTCCAGGAGGAGGAGCTTGTCCCGCTGGACGCGGAACACGCGCGGATCCGCACCCTCTCGAGACAGCGGCTCGGGCAGTTCCAGGCCGCGTGGGCCCGGGCCGCCGGAGCGGAGATCCGGACCGGGACGCCCGCGCAGCGAATCGACTTCGAGACGCGCACCCTCGAAGCCGGCGGACGCCGCATCCGCTACCGGCACCTGATCGGCGCCGATGGGTCCAGCTCGGCCGTCCGCCGCGCTCTCGGGTTGCCCTCGCCCCGTGCCTTCTTCGCCGGGGAGTACAACATCCCCGGACTCCGGGCAACCCACCTCTCGGTCGCTTACGACTCCGAGGCGCTGGGCCCGGGCTACTTCTGGATCTTCCCGCACGAGGAGTACACCTGCATCGGGGCGGGCAGCCACAAGGCCCTGGTTCCGCCCGCGGCGATCCGGCCCTACCTCCTGCGCCGCCTGGAGGCGCTCGGCGTCGATCCCGGTTCGACACCGTACGAGGGCGCGACCATCGAGGTCTCGTTCGTCGGCTTCGACTTCCCGGACGGCGTGCACCTGGTGGGGGACGCGGCCGGAGTGCCGTCCGGCCTGACCGGAGAAGGCATTTACGCCGCGCTCGTCACGGGCGAGGAGGTCGCCCGCTCGATCCTCGAGCCCGGCTACCC
>DATCLG010000077.1:0-18739 GCA_036564015.1 Longimicrobiales bacterium | reverse complement strand
CTCCGTGTGAGCTGATGACTCCGCATCTCTGTGTGAGACGCCCCGAGGCCGGAGAGCCGCGGAGGACGCGGAACCGCGAACTCCGCGCCCTCAATCCTCGGTGCGGGGCTCCGTCGTGTGCTCCACCCCGTCGTAGCTCAGCAAGACGGGCTCGTCGTCCACGTAGGTCTCGAGGTGCACGGGCCGCTTCCACAGCGCCTGCACGTTCTCCAGCGTCTCGAGCGCGTAGTCCAGCTTGAGCGGCACGCCCTCGTACCGGTGGTGCAGCACCAGCTCGCCGCGGTTCAGGAAGTTCCCGTCCCGCACCTCGATCCACGGCTGCCCGAAGTTGGTCAGCATGAAGAGGAGCTTTTCCTTCACCGCCTTGAAGTCGCGGTCCGTGATCACGTACTGGCCGGTCATCGCGTTGTACTCGTACGTGAACAGGCCGTGCTCGCGGACGAAGTCGGGCGTCAGGAACTCGTCGATGAAGGTGACGTCGTTGTAGTGGCGGCGCACCTCGAAGATCTTCTCCCGCCCCTTCATCTCGCCCGTGTCCCACGTCTTCTTCAGGTGGTAGTCGTCGCAGGCCTCCCAGTCGGCGCCGTGGCGGCCCTTGTTCCAGCGCATTTCGATGTCGCGCCACAGCTCGAGCCCCAGCTTGTAGGGGTTCAGCCGGCCGGGGTAGGGCGCCATCGTGCCGGCGTGGTGGTCCGCGTAGTCCACCAGCTCGGACGGATCCAGCGACTTCTCCGTCATGATCTTCGAGTGCCAGTACGACGCCCAGCCCTCGTTCATGATCTTCGTCCGCCCCTGCGGCGCGAAGTAGTACGCCTCCTCGCGGATGATGCCCAGGACGTCCCGCTCCCAGTTCTTCAGCGGCGCGTGCTCCAGCAGGAACAGCATCACGTCCTTCTCGGGGCGTGGAGGGAAGTGCTCTTCCTGGCGCTGGGCCTCCTCGAGCCGCCGTCGCTCCGCCTCCATCACCTCGCGCGGGTTGATGTACTCGTCCATGTACGGCTTGGCGCGGAGCTTCTTCGGCTCGATGCGCTGCGCCTCGTCCTCCGGCGCGGGCGGCTCCCAGCGCTTGCGCTTGATGTGCGGCGCGTTGTAGTCGATCAGGTTGTCCAGCGAGAGGCAGCGATCCAGGAACCGCTCCACCTCCTCCTCGCCGTGCAGCTCCATGTAGCGGCGGACGCGCGTGGCATGGTTCGCCATCTCGTCCACCATCTTCCGGTTCGTGTGGGCGAACGAGAAGTTGTTCTTGAAGAAGTCGCCGTGCCCGCACACGTGGGCCATGACCAGTTTCTGGTCGACCAGGTGGTTGGCCGCCAGCAGGTACGCGTACGTCGGGTCGTTGTTGATGACCATCTCGTAGATCTTCGAGAGGCCGTACGCGTAGGAGCGGGACAGCTCGACGTACTCCATGCCGAAGCGCCAGTGGGGGTAGCGCGCCGGATAGCCGCCGTACGCGGCGACCTCGTTGATCTCCTCCCAATCCAGCACTTCGTAGACGATCTCGAAGAAGTCGAGGCCGTACTCGCGCGCGTATTCCTCGGTGCGCAGCTGGAGTTCGCGGAGCTCGGGGGTGAGTGGGTGGGGCATGATCGTCTGTCCTTCTCCAGGGTACCGGCCAGGGCCGCTGCGCGGGTTCCGTGGCGGGGGAGCCGCCGCCGGGCTGCGGCCGGCCCACAGCCCGTCCGGGCTCCGGGGCTTCGGCTCGGGGCTCCGTCGCTCAGCGTCCCTTGCCCAAGAAGTCCTTTATGGACTTGAGGATCGCATCGCGATCCGCGATCTGCGACAGCACCAGGTTGTCCGCCTGGACGTTCCGTTCCAGCGCGTGCAGGAACTGGCCGCTGCCGTAGCGGCTCTCGACCTGGCCGTAGCCGAACAGGTTGCACACCGGCAGCAGGCGTTCCCGCAGCAGGGCGAAGCACTTCTCGTCGTCCCCGCCACCCCAGTTGTCGCCATCCGAGAAGTGGAACATGTAGATGTTCCACGCATCCGCAGGGTAGTCCTGCTCGACGATCTCGGCCGCGAGCTGGTAGGCGCTCGAGATGCGCGTGCCGCCGGACTCGCGCGTCGTGTAGAACGTCTCCCGGTCGACCTCGCGGGCAACGGCGTCGTGGATGATGTAGCGCGTCTGCAGGCCGTCGTAGTGGGCGCGGATCCAGGTGTCGATCCAGAACGACTCGATGCGGACGATCTCCTTCTGTTCGTTGCCCATCGAGCCGGAGACGTCCATCATGTAGATGATCACCGCGTTCGCCACCGGCTCCGGCTCCACCTTCCAGGAGCGATAGCGCATGTCGTCGCGCACCGGGATGACCAGTGGGCGCGCCGGGTTGTACGTGCCTGCGGCGATCTCGCGGCGCAGCGCCTCCTTGTACGTCCGCTTGAAGGAGCGCAGGCTCTCCGGCCCGGCGCGCTTGATGCCGCTGTAGCGGTTGCGCGCCACGGTGAGCGACTGGGCTCCCTTGGGCTGGATACGTGGCAGCTCCAGCTCTTCGCCCATCAGCTCGGCGAGCTCCTGGATGGTGAGCTCGACCTCGCGGATGTGGTAGCCCGGCGCATCGCCCGCCTCGCCGGCGCCATCCACGTCGCCGTCGGAGCCGAGCGGCGTGCCGGGTTCGCCGGCCCCCTGGCCGACGCCGCCCAGGTCACGACGGCCGTAACGGAAGCGGGGCAGCTCGATCTGCGGCACGGGGATCGAGACCAGTTCCTTGCCCTGCCGCCCGATGAGCTCGCCGCGGGTGATGTGCCGCTTGAGGTCCTGCTTGATCTTGCCGCGGACGATCTCCTCGAACCGCCGGCGATCGCGCTCGATACGCCTGACCATACCGCCTCAACGACTGTGCCGGCGTCGACGGTGACGCCGGCCATGGTTGCTGCTCGTCGCCCCGCCCGTCGTCGCCCGGGGCCGGGGCAAGGCCTCGCTCCGCCGCCCCGCGGGCCAGGGCGAGGGCGTCGCCTTGCTCGCCCTGCAAGTTCCGTCGCCCGCGGTTCCGCCCGCCGCTCCCGCGCCGTAGCCCGGGGGACAGGGCCAGGGCAGGGCGGACGTCCTCCCCTCGGCCCGGAGGGCCGCAAATGGCGGCTGTCGGCCGCTACTTGCGGCCCTCCCTCACATCGCCTCGCGCGAAGATGCTCGCGACGAAGTTCAGCACGTCCGTCGCGCACACGTCGCAGTAGCCGTACTGGTTGATGAGCCGGCTCTTCACGATGTCGATCTTCTCCTGGGCCTCCTTGTCCAGCACGCTGGAGACCAGGCTCGTCAACTTGATGGAGTCCTTCTGGTCCTCGAACAACTTCAGCTCGAGGGCCTTCTGGAGCCGCGCGTTGGTGTCGTAACGGAACTTCTTGCCGTCAACCGCCAGCGCGCCGATGTAGTTCATGATCTCTCGGCGGAAGTCGTCCTTGCGGCTCTCCGGGATGTCGATCTTCTCTTCGATCGACCGCATCAGGCGCTCGTCCGGCTCCTCGTACTCGCCGGTGTACTTGTTCCGCACCTTCTCCCGCTGCGTGTACGCCTTCACGTTGTCGATGTAGTTGGCGCACAGCCGCTGGAGCGCATCCTCGTCGCCGGAGATCGCGCGCTGGACCTCGTTCTTCACGATGTCCTCGTACTCCTCGCGCACGACGGCGAGCAGCTCACGGTACTTCTCCCGCTGCTCCTCGCTCGTGATCAGCGAGTGGTGCCGCAGCCCGCTCTCCAGCTCCTTCAACACCATGAACGGGTTGACGCAGGTCTCCTCGATGTCCGCGACGAGGCAGTTGGACAGTTTGTCCTGGATGTAGCGCGGGCTGATCCCCTCCATCCCCTCCCGTTCCGCCTCCTTGCGCAGCTCCTTGACGTTGTCCTCCGTGAAGCCGGGCAGGGTCTTGCCGTTGTACAGCTTCAGCTTCTGGAGCCGCGTCAGGTTCACCTTCTTGGGCTCCTCGAGGCGCGTCAGCACCGCCCACATCGCGGCCATCTCGATCGTGTGCGGCGCGATGTGCTTGCCCTTGATCCGACGATTGTTGAAGTCCCGTTCGTAGACCTTGATCTCCTCGTCCAGCTTGGTGACGTACGGGATGTCGATCTTCACGGTCCGGTCCCGGAGCGCCTCCATGAACTCGTTGTTCTGGAGCCGCCGGTACTCGGGCTCGTTCGTGTGCGCGATGATGACTTCGTCGATGTCCGTCTGCGCGAACTTCTTCGGCTTGATCTTGTGCTCCTGCGAGGCGCCCAGCAGGTCGTACAGGAACGCCACGTCCAGCTTGAGCACCTCGATGAACTCGATCAGCCCCCGGTTGGCGACGTTGAACTCCCCGTCGAAGTTGAACGCCCGCGGGTCCGAGTCCGAGCCGTAGATCGCGATCTTGCGGTAGTTGATGTCCCCGGTCAGCTCGGTCGAGTCCTGGTTCTTCTCGTCCTTGGGCTGGAACGTGCCGATCCCCATCCGGTCCTGCTCGCTGATCAGGAACCGGCGCACCCGAACGTGCTCGATCACCCGCGTCCAGTCCCCGTCGTACTTCATCATGAGCTGGTTGTAGACGTGCCGGCACGCGGGGCAGAGGTCGCCCTCGACGGCGATCTTCCGGTCGTCAGCGACCTTGCGGTTGATGTCCTCGAGGAACAGCTCCCGGTACCCGGGCGGGATCAGCTTGAGCGGCTCCTCGTGCATCGGACAGGGCATGACGTCGCTCTCCCACTCCCCCAGCTCCGCCGCGGCGCCGATCGCCTGGACGCCTTCGCCGACCCAGTCGAAGGTGTAGAGCGCGCCCTCCGGCTGCCGGGAGTAGTACTCGAGGCCGCGCTTGAGCAGGCGGGCGATGGTCGACTTCGCGGAGCCGACGGGCCCGTGCAGGAGGAGGACGCGGCGCTCGGGCCCGTACCCCATCGCGGCCGCCTTCAGCACCTGGACGAACTTCATGAGCGGCACGTCGAGCCCGAAGATCGCGTCCTTCCCGCCGCCGATCGGATCGTCGAAGAAGTTGTAGTGGATGATCTCCTTCTTGTACTCCGTGTACTTCCGGGTCCCGAAGGAGACGATCATGTCGTAGAGGCGCTGGAAGGCGTTGCGGGCGATCTGGGGGTTCTCCCGCACCATCTCCAGGTACTCGGGGAAGGTTCCCTGCCAGTGGAGGTCCTGGTAGAGGGCCGGGTTCTGCTTCTCCCGGATGTGCTGGATGATGTCGAGGACAGGCGCGGACATCGCTACAACTCCTTAAGGGATTCGAGTGCGGAGTGGGATGGGGGTGGTTTCTAACGCGTTACCCGGTGCTCGAGGAGGGGGTTCCCCCTCCCCGGCTGTCTGGAGTCAGTTCTGCTGGACGCGGAGCCGGAACTGGTCTGCCACCTGGCGCAGCAGTCGAGGGATCGGGTCGCCGACCGCGGGGAAGAGGTACCGGTCCGCGACGTGGTTGAGGGCGATCCGGAGCGCCGGGAACCGCTCGGCGCAGGCGCCGTAGACCTCGCTGAGCCCGTAGCGCTTCGCCTCCAGGTAGTCGGCAGCAGCGCGGTAGCCTGCGGCGCCGAGTTCTTCGTAGTAGTCGATCCCGGGGGCGCCGCGGCGCTCCACGCGGGCGGTGATGTAGTCGGGGAAGAGGCCGCTGAGCCAGAGAGCGAACTCGCCCAGGTGGGCCAGGAGCAGGAACGCTCGCCGGCCACGGGCGGACTCGATCGCCTCGACGATGTCGACCAGGTAGTAGAAGCTCTCCGGAGCGTCATCTTCAATCTTGTAGGCGCGGTCCTGACGGCTGAAGTTCAGGAGCAGCGCCGCGAGGTAGTCGGCAATGACACGATCGTGGATCCCGTTCTCAAGGAGCGTGTGACGGACTAGCAAATAGAATACCAGCGGCGCGGGCGCGGCCTGGATGTCGCGGTGGGAGAGGACGGCGTTGAAGGTGCGGGGGTCGTCGAGCAGGGCGTCGAACCCGGCTTCCCGCAAGCGGGCTTCCTCGCGCTCGCGCGCCTCGGTGTCTCCGCGGGAGAGGAGGCCGAGGACGAGGTTGGCCTCGTGGCGGCCAAAGGAAGCGCGGACGTTCGGAAGGATCATGCTACCTCCTTGTGGATCGCGGAGCTGCCGCGATCCGACGGATCGTCACCCCTCCTTGCTCTGGGGTTGGATCGCGTCTAATTTCGCTGGAGAAGCCCATTCTCCGGACGACCGTTACTGCATCCATCGTGCCCGAAGCTGGAGGCAAATCGGGGAAAGATTTGGCGTGGCGGGAGCTCGAAACGGCTCCTGCGGCTCGAGATTGGCTTCGGTGCCGGTATCCGGTTTCGGTTGAATCGACCCGGGTGGCTGAGGTCCTGCGTGGGGCGCCTTGGCCGACAGGTGGAGCGCCGGCGCGGGCGCCCGAGGGGGAGTCTAGAACAACCCACTTATAGAGAACGTAACGGCGGCGGGATACGGATGTCAAGGGAACGCTCGCGTGGTTTCGAGCGCCGGTTGTTCGGGTGGTTGTGGGCGTTGACGCTGGCTCCGGCACTGGTGGTGCTGGTGGTGTCGGCGTGGGTGTGGGCGGAGTCGCTGGATCTGCTGGGGACGCTGGGTCCGTGGGGTCAGGTGGCGGAGTCGGGGCGGGCGCTGGTGGAGGCGGCGCGTGGGGCGGCGGAGGAGGATCCGGCGCTGGCGGAGGCGCTGGCGCGGCACCACGAGGAGCTGTCGGCGTCCGTCCTGCTGGCGAGCCGATGGGCGTTCCTTGGACGGAGGGCGCAGGCGGTGCTGCCGTTCCTGGTGGTGGGGCTCGGGGTGGGGCTGGGGGTGGTGGCGCTGGCGGTGAGCCGGCGGCTGGCGCGGGATCTGGCCCGTCCGATCCAGGAGCTGGTCGAGTGGGCGGAGCGGCTGGGGCGGGAGGAGCCGCTGCCGGAGCGTGGGCCGGCGGAGTCGCGGGATGTGCGGGAGGTGCGGGCGCTGCGGGAGGCGTTGCGGCGGGCGGCGGAGGATCTGGCGCAGGCGCGGCGGAGGGCGCTCGAGGCGGAGCGGGTGCGGGCGTGGGGGGAGCTGGCCCGGCGGGTGGCGCACGAGATGAAGAACGCGCTGACGCCGCTGCGGCTGGCGCTGCACCGGCTGCAGCGCGGGGCGGGCGAGTCGCCCGAGTTCGATGAGCCGTTTGCGGTGATGGAGGAGGAGATCGGGCGGCTGGAGGAGCTGGCGCGGCAGTTCGCGGCGCTGGGCCGGCCGCCTGCGGGCCCGATGAGCGAGGTGGACCTCCGCGAGCTGCTCGGCGGGTTGCTGGAGAGCGATGTCCCGCCCGCCGTGGCCACGGCGCTCTCGGCGCCCGCCGAGCTCCCGCTGGTCGCCGGCCACTATGAGGCGCTGGTGAGGGCCTTCCGCAACGTGCTCCGGAACGCGGTGGAGGCGATGGAGGGAAGGCCGGACGCGCGGATCGAGGTGAGGATCTCGGCCCCGCCGGGGTGGGTGGAGGTGGTGGTGGCGGACACCGGCCCCGGGCTGCCCGCCGGCGCGGGTGACCGCATATTCGAGCCGGACTTCACCACGAAATCCCGCGGCACGGGGCTGGGGCTCGCGCTGGTGCGTCAGGCGATCACGGCCCACGGCGGGGAGGTGCAGGCGCGGAACCGGCCGGAAGGCGGCGCAGAGTTCCTGGTCCGGCTCCCGGTGGCGGAAACCGCCGCGCTGGCCATCGGCGCCTGAGGCTGGAGCGGAACGCTGCCGGGCGCGCTCCTTGCCGCAGGAGGCGCTGGCGCAGGCGCTCCGCCCGCCCGGCCGCGCGGCGTCTGGCCGGGAGGAATCGGGCCGGGTGGCCGGCCAGCGGACGGGGAGCCTGGGCGCTGGAAGGGACAGCGATTCCTTCATCCTCTGGAGTCCGTTTTGCGCATGAGCAGAAGCACTGTTGCGGCATTCGTTTCCGTGCTCCTCGTCGCGGGCTGCACCGTGCGCCTGGGCGGCCCGCAGCCGGTCGAGCACCGCACGCTGGGCTGGGTCGCGCTGCCGGGCGCCTCGCCGGCCGAGGTGGCGAGCCGGATCCGGGGCTCCATGGCCGACGTGGTCCTGCTGGCCGGCCCGGCCGACAGCGCCTGGCTCGCGGAGGTGGCCCGGCACGCCGCGCTCGAGCCGAGCGGTCCGGGCAACGCGGGATCGGTCGGACTGGCGTTCCTGACCGCGGCCACGTTGACCGACACCCTGGAAGGCAAGCCCGTGGGCGACACGACGGTCGCCCTCCCGGTGGGGAACGAGGGCCGCCTGGTCGTCCACGACGCCCTGTATCGCCTCGGTAAGGGGCGCTGGCTGGACCTCATGGCCGTTCGGATCGACCCGGGGCTCGATCTGCGCGCCAGCGTCCGGGCGCTGCTCCAGTACGTGGCGACGGACGTCATGCCGAACGCTGCGGTGATCCTGGGCGTCGAGGTCCCCGACAGCGCCGCCGGGGACAGCGTCGCCGCGCTCCTCCGGCCCGCGTTCTTCGACGCCCTGGACTGCCGCACCCGGGCCGGGAAGGCCGAGAGCCAGCGCCCGCCGGTCCGGATGCGCCTCTTCTACGGCCCTGAAGTGCAGATCGACTGCCGGGATGTGGAGTTCCTGGAAGACGATGGCAATCCGCTCCTCGCCCGCTTCGTGATCATGCGCTGAGGTCGGGGGATGACCTCCATCCTCATCGTGGACGACGAGGCGAACATCCGCCGCATGCTCGCGGGACTCCTCGAGGCCGAGGGGTACCGGGCCGAGACGGCGGCGGGCGGTCGTGAGGCGCTCGAGGCCGTCGAGCGGGAGGAGCCCGACGTCGTGCTCCTCGACCTGGCGATGCCGGGGCTCGACGGCCTGGCCGTGCTCGCCGAGCTGCGGGCACGCTGGCCGCTGCTCCCGGTGGTCATGATGAGCGGGCGGGCCACGCTCGCGGACGCCGTCAAAGCCACGAAGCTCGGGGCGTTCCACTTCATCGAGAAGCCGCTCACCCCGGAAGCCGTGCTGCTGACGATCAAGGGGGCGGTCGAGCTGCGGCGGGCCCGCGAGCTCTCGCGCGCGCTGGCGGAGGACCTCGCCGCCGGGCAGCGCCTGGTCGGCTCGAGCGAGGCGATGCGGCAGGTGCGCGAGCTCATCCGGCAGGTCGCGCCGACCGATGCGCGCGTGCTGATCACGGGCGAGAGCGGGACGGGCAAGGAGCTGGTCGCGGCGGAGCTCCACGGGCTGTCCCGGCGACGGGACGGCCCGTTCGTCCGGGTGAACAGCGCGGCGATCCCCCGGGACCTGGTCGAGTCCGAGATGTTCGGGCACGAGAAGGGGAGCTTCACGGGGGCGACGGAGCGGCGACGCGGCCGCTTCGAGCTGGCGGACGGGGGCACCCTCTTCCTCGATGAGGTGGCCGATCTCGGGCTGGAGGCGCAGGCCAAGCTGCTGCGGGCGCTGGAGTCGGGCGAGATCGAGCGGGTGGGAGGCCAGCGGCCGATCCGGGTGGACGTGCGGGTGATCGCAGCCACGAACCGCGACCTCGAGCGGGAGATGCGGGCCGGCCGCTTCCGTGAGGACCTGTACTTCCGGCTCGACGTCGTGGAGATCCGGCTCCCGCCGCTGCGGCAGCGGCTGGAGGACATCCCGGAGCTGGTGGCCCATTTCTTGGCGCGGCTGCACGTGCGGCAGGGGCTGGTTCCTCCTCGTCTCACGGAGTCTGCGCTCGAGCGTCTCGCCAGGTATCACTGGCCGGGTAACGTCCGGGAGCTGGCCAATGTGTGCGAGCGGCTGGCGATCCTCTACCCGGGTCAGGAGGTCGGCGCGCGCGAGGTCGCGAGCATTCTGCCGGGTGGGAGGTTGCCCGCGCCTGGGCCCGTTCTCGAAATGGACGACGAAGCGCGGCCGCTCGCCGAGCGGCTGGATGCCTACGAGCGCCACCTGATCCTGAGCGCCCTGGTCGCGGCCGGTGGCAACCTGGCCGAGGCGGCCCGGCGACTCAGGACAGATCGACCCAACCTGTACCGCCGCATGAGGCGGCTGGGGATCGACCGATGAGAGAAGTGCTTTCAGTGTCCCGGGCGGTGGGGCCCGGGGGTGGCCCGGGGCCGTCCGGAGCGAGGTCCGGGGCCTGGCGCCCGCTGGGGACCCGGCCCCGTGATCGGTGGCGGGCATGGGTGCTTGCGGTCGTCGCGCTGCTTGGCGGCGCGGCCGGGGCCGGCGCCCAGGAGCCCACGCTGTGGGAGGCCGACCTGCCCGCCGCGGTGGCCGAGGAGGTGGTCGCTTTCTTCAACGACCCGGGGACGATTCGCATCCTGGGCGAGTCCCGGCTGCCGCCGGAGGCCGAGCTGGTGGGCGACGTGGCGGTGCTGAACGGCCCGCTCACGATCGCCGGGCGCATCCGCGGCCGGGTGACGGTGATCAACGGGGACGTGCGCTTCGAGCCGGGCGGGGAGGTGGTGGGCGACGTCCTGGTCGTGGGCGGGACGATCTCCGGGGTCGCCGCCGGCGGACGGGTGACCGGCACCGCGATCGCCTACGCGGAGCCGTTGCGGTTCCGACAGGTCGACGGTCGGCTGGTGGCCGCCCCGCGCCAGCCGGAGCCCTCGTTCTCTGCCGGCCGGGAGTTCGGGTACGCGCGGACGGATCTCCTGCTGGCGGTGCGTGGCGGCTACAACCGTGTCGAGGGCCTCCCGATCGCGATCGGCCCGCGCTTCGAGACGCTGAGCTCGAACCCGACGCGGCTGGAGCCGCTCCTCATCTACCGTACCGAGTCGGGTGTGCGTCTGGACGCGGAGGAGCTGGGCTACGTCGTCCGGCTCGAGCAGAACCTCGGCGGGCGCCGCGCGTTGCAGGTCGGGGGCGTGCTCCGCTCGGAGGTCACGCCGATCGAGGCGCTGGGCCTCTCGGATCGGGAGAACTCCCTGGCCGCCTTCCTGTTTCACCGGGATTACCGGGACTACTACGAGCGTACCGGGTGGAGCGCGTACGTGAGGTGGGGCCGGCGCGGCTTGCCGCACGAGTTGACGCTCGAGTACCGGGACGAGCGGCACGAGGCCATCGCCGCCCGGGGGGCCGTGGCGCTCTTCGGCAACCGCGGGGACTGGCGGCTGCAGCCGCTGGTGGCGGAGGGGAAGCTCCGGAGCATCGCGGCCCGTTGGCGATACGACACGCGCAACGAGACGGAGGACCCCTCGTCCGGCTGGCTGGTTCGGGCCGAGCTGGAGCAGGGGCTGGGTGGCTCGCTGACCCGGCCGGTCGCGCTGGATGCGGAGACGGGGCTCCCGCGGCTCGAAGCGGAGGCGGCGGACGCGCGGTTCACGGCGGCCGTGGTCGACGTCCGGCGGTACGCGCGGCTCGGTCCCCGGTCGCGGCTCGGGCTCCGGGTCCTCGCCGCGGGCTCCGTCGATGGCGGACCCTTGCCGCCGCAGCGCCAGCACGCGCTGGGCGGCGAGGGCTCGCTGCCGGCCTACCCCATCCTGTCCTTCGACTGCGGGGCGCGCCGGCACACGGTCGAGATCGGGCAGGACTCCTTCTTCCCCTACTATGGTTGCGACCGTGCGGCGCTGGTCCAGCTCGAGTACCGGATCAGTTTCGCCCGCCTGACCAACAGCCTGGGGCGGATGCTGGGGTGGGACGTCGACCTGGGCGACACGCCCGCCTGGGTCCTGTTCTTCGACGCGGGACGCGCCTGGACCGAGGATGACGCCCGCCAGGGTCGCACCGGCGGCCAGAGCGACTTCGCCGCCGATGCGGGTCTGGGCTTCCGGCTGGGCCACCTCGGCCTCTACTGGGCGGTCCCCCTCTCCGGTAGGGGGCAGGGGATCAACTTCTTCGTACGGATCGGCTCCGGGTTTTGATCGCCGCACTCGTCCTCTCGGCCCTGGGTTGGGCAGCGGAACCGGCCGCCGCGCCGCGGGACGACGGCCTCATCCAGTCTCCCGCGCTGGTGGTCGCGGCGGACCCGGCCACAGGTTACCGCCCGCTCGTCCGGGTGGGCGCCGTGCTGGACGATCCCGCGCTGGAGGAGGCGGTCCGCTCCGGGCTGCCGCTCCGGCTCCGCTTTCGGGTCGAGCTGTGGCGGGACGGTTTCATCGACAACCTCGTCGCCGACCAGACCTGGGCCGCCGTCATCATCCACCAGCCGCTCGAGAAGCAGTATCTGGTCCGCATACAACAGACTGGGGCCGAGGAGACCCGGCGCGTCTCTAGCTACGAGTCGGCCCGGGCGCTGGTCGAGGCGGTGTACCGGCCGACGCTCCGGCCTTCTCGCCCGGGCCGCTACTACTACACGGCGACGCTCGAGGTCGAGACTCTCTCGCTCTCCGACTTGGAGGAGCTGGAGCGGTGGCTCCGGGGCGAGCTCCGGCCGGCGGTGAGCGGCAAGCGGTCGCTCCCCTCGGCTGCGGGGCAGGGCGCCAAGCGCCTGTTGCTCCGGATCCTCGGCCTCTCGGCGCGGCGGCACGAGGTGCGGAGCGACTGGTTCGTCGTGCGTGAGAGCCCCGCGACCGTGATCGAGTAGTCAGTCCGCCCCTCACCTCCCCACCTGGCTTTCCCGCCGCTGGCGGTGTATCCTATTGTCGGACGGAGTACTCACCCGATCGCATTCATCGTCTCTTCCTCTTCCGGGGGGAGGCTGGCTGGCATGGCGGATCGCTTGCGCTCCTCTCCAGGTGCGGACCGGGCACAGCAGATCGAGTGGCAGCCCTGGGGCCCGGAGGCCTTCGATCGAGCGGCTCGCGCCGAGAAGCCGATACTCCTCAGCCTGACCGCCGTGTGGTGCCAGTGGTGCCGGCGGATGGACGAGACGACGTACTCGGACCCCAGGATCATCCGGCTGATCAACGAGGAACTCGTTCCGGTGCGGGTCGACGCCGACCGGTACCCGCACGTGCAGGACCGGTACATCGCCGGCGGGTGGCCGACGAACGCGTTCCTCACGCCGACGGGCGAGGTGCTGTGGTCGGGCACCTACATTCCTCCGGACCAGTTCTGGGCGGTGGCGAACGGGGTGCTCTCGGCGTGGCGGGAGCGGCGCGAGGCGCTGCAGAGCGAGATCGAGCGGCGGCGCAAGGCGCTCGAGGCCGCGCGGTCGCAGCGGCCGGCGCTGGGGCTGGTGCGGCGCGAGGCGGCGGACGACGTGCTCTCGGCGACGCAGGACGCCTTCGACCCGCGGAACGGCGGGTTCGGCACGGAGCCGAAGTTCCCGAACGGCGAGGCCGTCGAGCTGCTCTTCGTGCAGGGGCTGCGGATGCCCAACCCGGACTGGGTCGAGATGGCCGAGCGGACGCTGGACGGGATGCGGGCGGGCGAGCTCTGGGATGAGATCGACGGGGGGTTCTTCCGCTACGCCATGGCGGCCGACTGGACCGCGCCGCGCCATGAGAAGCTCCTGCCGGTGAACGCGGACCTCTTGCGCGCCTACGCGCTCGGGGCGCACCTCTCGCGCAGGCGCGACTGGGGAGAGATCGCCGAACGAACGGTGGAGTGGGTGGAGCGGGTGCTGCGCCGGCCGGACGGCCTCTGGGGCGGGAGCCAGAACGCCGAAGAGGATTACTACCGATTGGACGAAGAGGAGCGGCGACGCCGGCAGCCGCCCGCTGTCGACCCGGTGCTCTACACCAACTGGAACGCGCAGTGGATCCAGGCGCTCGCCGAGGCGGGGGGGCGGCTGGGGCGGGAGGACTGGATCGCTCGCGCCGCCGACGCGCTCGAGCACCTGCTCGAGACGATGGCCGCGCCGGGCGACCTCCTCTACCATTTCCAGGCGCCCGGGGAGCGCCCCGACCTGCCGGGGCTCCTGACCGACAGCGTTGCCGCGGCGAACGCCTGCGTGGCGGTCGGCCAGGCGACGGGGCGGCGCGAGTTCATCGATCACGCGCGCCGGCTCGTCGCCGGGATGGAGCGCGCCTTCTGGGCCGACGGCGGCGGGTTCTACGACCACGTGCGCAGCGAGCACGACGTCGGCGCGCTCCGGTACCGGGATCGGCCTTTCGACCTGAACGCCAGCGCGGCGCGGCTCCTGCTCAACCTGTCACTGGCGACCGGGGAGCGGAGCTACCGGGCGATGGCCGAGCGCACCCTCGCGCTCCTCTCGCCCCTGGCCGGACGCTATGGCGTCTCTGGCGCGGTCTTCGCTCTGGCCGTGGAGGAGTTCTTCGAGCCGCCGCTCCAGATCGTGGTGGTCGGCCCTCCCGAGGAGGCGGCGCCGCTCCGGATGGCGGCGCTCCGCCTCGGCGAGCCCGACCGCAGGGTGTGGAGCCTCGAGGCCGGCGGACGGCTCGGCGCGCACGAGTTCCCGGCGAAGGCAGGCGTCGCGGCCTACGTCTGCGGGCCGCGCGCGTGCTCGCCCCCGATCCGGGACCCCGCAGCGCTGCAGCCGGCCGTGGATGCATTGCGATGATCTGAGCTATGCTGGATCTGGAAGGTCAGGCGCTCAAGCTCGAACTGTTCGAGATCTTTCGGCGCGGCGTGGATGAGCCTCTACCGGACCACGAGTTCGACCGGCTCGCCCGCCGCGTCTTCGAGTACCAGTTTCGGCACAACCCACCGTACGCCGCCTACTGCCGCCGGCGCGGCAGGGCCCCCGATGCGGTCACGCACTGGACCGAGATCCCGGCCGTGCCGACCGCCGCGTTCAAGGAGGTGAAGCTGGTGAGCGGCGATGCCTCCCGGGCCGAGGCGGTCTTCCGCACCAGCGGCACCACCCTCGGGGCCGAGCGGCGGGGTGAGCACTACATTCTGGACCTCTCGATCTACCACGCTTCGCTCCTCCCGAACTTCGCCGCCTACCTGCTCCCCGAGGGGATCGAGATGCCGATGCTCTCGCTGGTTCCCCCGGCGGCGCAGATGGTCGACTCCTCTCTCGCCCACATGATCGCCCTGGTCGTCGACCGGCTCGGGTCGCCCCAGAGCGGCTACTTCGCCTCCGTCGGCGGCGGGATCGACGACGAGGGGCTCTCACGCGCGCTCCGGCGCTTCGAGGAAGAGGGGACGCCGGTCTGCCTCCTCGGGACGGCGTTCGCCTTCGTGCACTGGACGGACCGGCTCCGCGAGCGAGGCGAGCGCTTCCGGCTCCCGCCCGGGTCGCGGCTCATGGACACCGGCGGGTTCAAGGGAAAGAGCCGCGAGGTGCCGGAGGAGGAGCTGCGTGCCACGTACGAGGAGCTGCTCGGCATCCCGGCCGACCATTGCGTGAACGAGTACGGGATGACGGAGCTGTGCTCCCAGTTCTACGACACCGTGCTGCGGGACCGGGTGCGAGGCGTTCCGCCGCGGCCGCGGCACAAGGCGCCTCCGCCCTGGGTGCGCACGCTGGTCGTCGACGCGGAGACGCTGGAGCCGGTGCCGAAGGGGGAGGTCGGGATCCTGCGCCACGTCGACCTGGCCAACCTGGGCTCCGTCATCGCCGTGCAGACGGAGGACCTGGGGCGCGAAGTGGACGACGGGTTCGTGGTCCTGGGCCGCGCCGCCGGCGCGCCGCCCCGGGGTTGCTCGATCGCCATGGACCTGCTGCTGCGGGCCGCGGAAGAAAGTAGACGGTGAACGCGATCGACGCGTACCACCTGCCCGGCCTCCGGAACGAGGACATCCCCCGTTGGGAGATGCGGCCGTACGGAGACGGGGAGGTCGTCCTGCGGTTTCCGGTCCTGACCCCCGAGCTCCTCGAGATCCTGGTGGCTCGGCTCCGGCTGGCCTGCGCGGAGCGCCTGGCGGGGCGCCCGGTGGCGAGCGTGGTCCGCGCCCTCGGCGAGGCCGCCGCGAGGCTGGCACGCGAAGATGATCCGTGCCGCGTCCTGGCAGAACAGGCGCTTCCCGCCATCACGGGCTTCTCGCCCCCGATGGTGCGCCTGATCCTGGACCGGATGGTCGCGGACTGGCAGGAGGAGGCGCTCTGGCGGCTCTTGCGGGCCGAACTGGGCGACCCGGAGGTCCTGGACGGCTTTCGGCCCCGGGCCGACGATCCGGACCCGGCGGTCCGGACCCTGACGCGCGCCTGCGGCCCGGAGCTGGCTTTCCAGATCTTCTCCGGGAACGTCCCCGGGGTGGCCGTCACGGCGCTCATTCGTTCGCTGCTGGTCAAGGCGGCCACGCTCGGCAAGACGGCCTCGGGTGAGCCGCTCCTGCCGGTTCTCTTCGCGCGCGCGCTCGCCGCGGTGGATCACGACCTGGGCGAGTGCCTGGCCGTGACGTACTGGCCGGGTGGGGAGGAAGCGCTGGAGGCGGTCGCGCTCCGGGCGGCCGACACCGTCGTCGTCTACGGCGGACGCGAGGTCGAAGAGCAGATCCTGCGGCGCATCCCGCCGGGGAAGCGGCTGGTGGTGCACGGCGCCCGGCTCTCGCTCGGCCTGATCGGCCGCCCGGCGCTGGGCCACGATGTCGCCCGCCGCACGGCGGCCGAAGCCGCGTGGGCCACCGCCGTCTTCGACCAGCAGGGGTGCGTCTCGCCCCATGTCTTCTACGTCGAGCGAGGAGGCGACACCCCGCCGGAGCAGTTCGCCGGGCTCCTCGCCGCGGAGCTTGCCCGCCTGGAAGATGAGCTCCCGCGGGGACGGATCACCCCCGCCGAGGCGGCCAGGATCCATCAGGTCCGCGGCGCCGCGGAGTTCCGCGCCCTGGGCGGGCAGGAGGTCCAGCTGCACGCCGGCCCGGGGACGCAGTACACCGTCATCTACGAGGCGAACCCGGAGTTCGCCCCTTCCTGCCTGAACCGCGTGGTCTGGGTGAGGCCCGTGGACGATCTGCTGGAGGCGGCCACCTACGTGAGCCCGTACGGCCCCTACCTCCAGACCGTCGGGGTGGCCGGCGCCGGGCCGCGGCTCGAGGACCTCGCCGACCGCCTCGCGCGGGCCGGCGCCTCACGCGTCACCGACCTCACCCGCATGCCGTTCCCGCCGCCTACGTGGCGCCACGACGGCCAGCAGCCGCTCCGGGAATTGATCCGCTGGGTGGATCTCGAGGTGCCGGAGGCGCCGGACTCCTGACCCGAGCAGGGGAGAAGCCGGCTCTCCTGGAGAGGACTCAACCGGGCCGCCCGCCGGCTCGGGCCGCGAGCAGATCCTCGAGCGTGCGGGCGTCTTCCGCTGTGTAGCCGTAGAGCACGATCTCCTGGATGGTGGTGGTTCCGGCGAGGTGCTCAGCGATCGCCTCGAGCATGATCTCGGCCGACCGCCGGAAGGGGAAGCCGCCGACCCCCGCACCCAGGATCGGGAAGGCGATGCTCCGAACGCCCAGCTCCCGCGCGACGCGGAGCGCGCTCGCCGTCGCCTCACGGATCGAGCGCTCGGACGCCGGCTCATCGCCCATCGCCGCGGCGTGGATGACCCACCGCACGCCCAGCTCGCCCGCGCCCGTCGCCACCGCCTCGCCCACGCGGATCGGGCCGTGCTCCCGGATGTAGGCATCACACTCCGCCTGGATCGACGGGCCGCCCCGCCTCCGGATCGCGCCGGCCACCCCCGCCCCGAGCTGGAGGTGGTTGTTCGCCGCGTTCACGATCGCGTCCCCGGTGAAACCCGTGATGTCGCCCTGTTCGACTCGCACCATCGCGGATCGCTCCTCCGTGGCCAGGCCCTACGGTGTCGTTCCTCCGCTCCCGCCGGAGAAGAGGTGGAGACTCTCAAGCTGGCTCGGAGCGGTGGAAGATGTCCAGTACCTGGTCGTCTGCCATCTCACGCCAGGCCTTGTCCGCGCGGGCTGGAGGGATGTCGAGCCGCGCGAATCGCTTGAGCTCGCCGGGCTGGTCGATGCAGACGAAGACCACCTCCGCGTGCTCCTCGCCTCCCCGGAGCGTACCCGAGGTCACGCTCCCGACCCACGTGCGGCCGCGGTCGTCCCGGAACGTCCGCTGTTCGGCCCGCGGCGTGTCGCTCTCCGGGCGTCGTGCCCACTCCATGCATTCCTCCTCTCCTCGATCCCCCGCCGCCCCGCCTGAACGCGGCGGCGCGGGGTCTGTCCGGATTGACCCCGCGCCACGGGCTGCAACCGCCGTACCCCGGCACGAGCCGCCGGCCCGGGCGGCCCGGGCCTCGCGGGCGAAGCGCGCACGTTTCCTTCTCCGCGGACGGCATGGCCGTTGCACCCTGAGACTCTGGCCACGGCCGCCGCTGGCGCGGCTGCGGCGTGGAGGAAACGGCTGCGGAGACCGCCACCATGCCTGGCAAGAGCCTCGACTTCCCCAGTGAGCGGGACGAGCACCTCAGGACCCCGGGCCACCATCCCGACCAGCCGCCCCAGAAGCTCGACCGTCGGCGAGCCGGCGGGCCTCGCGAGAGCGGCGAGTCGGCCAAGACCGGCACCGGCGAGCACACCAGGCGGCACACCGAAGAGGCCGAGCACCCGTTGCGGACCTGAACCCCGGCACTGTTTCGCCGGCGAAAAAAGACGCGCCCCGTCCGGGGCGCCTGACGGCGGCGCGGTGCGTCGCGCCCCCCTATCACACCACAGGACTCGGCTCGGGTCGCTCGACCTCCGCGCCCTCCCGGGCCAGCCGGCGCAGCTCGAGCTCTTCGTCCACGAACTTCAGGACGTGCGCCTCGTTGATCCGCTCCGCGTCCCAGAACCGCGTGAACGCGTTCCCGCGGCGACCCTTGCGGTCACAATCCACCGACCCGGCGTAGCCGCGCCGGTAGCTGAGCACGCACCCATCCCAGGTCCCGCGCTTGACGACCTTCTGCTCCAGGTCGATGCGGAGCTGCACGAGTCCGTCGTAGGAGAACTCCCGCAACTCTGCTCTGAGCTCGGCATCGGCGTCGGCGAGCCGGGGACTGGCCAGGAACGAGAAGAGCCACATACCAAGCCTCCTGCCAAGGAAGAGAACACGGCGGGTGGTGGAGCGCTGGTGCAAGAAGCGTGCTTGCCGGGAAGGC
>DATCLG010000076.1:0-1602 GCA_036564015.1 Longimicrobiales bacterium | reverse complement strand
TCGTAGATGCGGAAGGCCGCGAGGTCGCCGGTCAGCTCGCGCTGGACGACGTCGAGGCCCTGGCGTGCGATCGCGTCCATGATCTCGCCGAGCGCCTGGGCGATGGTCCGACGGCCGTCGATCGCGCGGCCGCGCGCCCAGGCGAGGGCCTGGGCCATGGCGCGGGTCTGGGCGATCTCGACGATCTGCTCGACGGCATCGAGTTCGACCTCCTCGGTCCCGAAGAGCACGCGCTCCTCCGTGGGGGTGCGGATGTGCACCGCGCGGCGGCCGCGGCTCGGGTCGAGGGACTGCGGGAGCGGGACCCGCGGTGTGATCGGCCGCCACGGCCGGGTCGTGGCGCGCCGGCGGGTCGGATGCTCGCTGGCGACCTGACGGGCCTCGGCGGTGAGGTCCGCCGGCAGGTACTCGTGCATCGCGATGATGGTGTCGGCGACGTCGAGGTAGTCGCCCGAGCCGCCCACGACCAGGATGGTCGAGACGCCGTGGTCGTCGGCGAGCTGGCGCACCCGGTCGATGAACGGGGTGATGGGCTCGTACTCGTCCGGGACGAGGGCCTGCATCCGCGCGTCGCGAATGAGGAGGTTGGTGGCCGAGGTGTCCTCATCCAGGAGCAGGCAGCGGGCGCCGACCTCGAGCGCCTCGATGATCGCCGCGGCCTGGGAGGTCGAGCCGCTCGCGTTCTGCGTGCGGAAGGCGCGGGTGTCGACGCCGCCGGGGAGCTCGCCGATGAAGTTCGAGATGTCGGTGCCGGCGATGGCCCGTCCGTCCTCGGCGCGGACCTTGACCGCGCCGGACACGGTGACCACGCGCTCCCGACCGTCACCGGGGATGTGGTCGTAGACCCCTCGCTCGATGGCGCGGAGCAGCGTGGACTTGCCGTGGAACCCGCCGCCCACGATGAGGGTGACGCCGGCGGGGATCCCCATCCCGGTGATCGGGCCGGCGTTGGGCGCGTCGAGGGTGACCCGCAGCCGCTCGGGGGAGCGGAACGGCACGGCGCGCTCGAAGGGGAGCGGACGGTCGTCGACGCCGCTCCGGCGCGGGAGGTACGCCCCGTCGGCGACGAAGGCGACGAGGCCGCGCGCCTCGAGCTGGCCGCGGAGCGCCTGGGCGTCCTCCACGGTCTCGACGTGGCGGCGGAGGGCCTCGACGTCGAGGGGAGGGAAGCGGAGCCCGCGTTCGACGCCGCGGGCGACGTCGCCGGCCAGGAGCTCGGCCGCCTGCTGCCCGAGGATCGTCCGGCCGCGGGCGGGGAGCCCGGCGCGGAATCGGGCTTCCACGCCTCCCTGGGCGTCGACGATCATGCTGGTCCGCTCGAGCACCTCCTGCCCCGGGCGGAGGATGCGGAGCTCGCCGCTGTGGCCGGTGCCCCGGCGGCCGGAGAGCGCTTCGAGTGCCTGGTGGAACGCGCGGTTCAGGAAGTCAGCCGTGGCGATCCGGCGGACCGGCGTCGCGTAGGCCCACGCGGGCAGGCGGGCCGATTCGGGCGGCACGATCACGCGGAGCCGGCTGGGCTCGGCGAACGGGTCGCCCTGAACGTGGTCGATGATCAGCCGGAAGCCGGGCGCGCGGTACTCCCCCTCGATCTCCTTGTATGCC
>DATCLG010000075.1:0-2888 GCA_036564015.1 Longimicrobiales bacterium | reverse complement strand
TGCGTCTTCGAGGAGATGGCGCCGGCCTGGGCGGCTGCGGAGGTGCCCGGCGTCCGGTCGCCCTGGGCGCCCGACATCGCCTACTACAACGGTAAGTACTACCTGTACTACTCGCTCTCGACCTTCGGCAGCCAGCGCTCCGTGATCGCCCTGGCCACCAACGCGACCCTCGACCCGGGCAGTCCCGAGTACCGGTGGGTCGACCATGGCAAGGTCCTCGAGTCCTGGCCGGGCCGGAGCGACTTCAACGCGATCGACCCGAACATGGCGTTCGACGAGAACGGCGAGCCGTGGCTCGCCTGGGGCTCCTTCTGGGGCGGGATCAAGATGCGCAAGCTCGACCCCAGGACGGGGCTCCTGTCGGGCGAGGACACGACCACCTACTCCCTCGCGGCGCGACCCGGGCAAGGCGCGGTCGAGGCGCCGTTCATCCTCCGGCGGGGCGATTACTTCTACCTGTTCGTCTCGTTCGACTTCTGCTGCCGCAGGGCCAGCAGCACGTACCACATCCGGGTGGGGCGTTCGCGGAAGATCACCGGGCCCTACGTGGACCGCGCTGGCGTGTCGATGATGGAGGGCGGCGGCACCCTCGTCCTCGCCGGCAGCGGCCGGGTCCGCGGCCCCGGCCACAACGCCGTACTGACGGAGGGGGACAGGCACTACCTCGTCCACCACTACTACGACGCGGAAGAGAACGGCGTGTCCAAGCTGCAGATCCGGCCACTCCTCTGGGACGCGGAGGGCTGGCCCGTCGCGGGGGAGCCGATCACCGGCCCGGTGGCGCGGGCCGCCGGCCTGTCCGGCGATGCGACCGCAGGGTCGGCCGGGCCGGGCACACGTAGCGTCCAGCGGTAGCGGACCTCAAACCAGGGAGAGAACCAGCATGCGCAGAGCGATTCGAGCGCGGCGGCGGGCCCTGCTGCTCGCCATGGCAGCTGCTGCGGCTTCCCTGCCTCCGGAGGCCCGGGCCCAGACCGGAGACGTGCGGGATGTGCCCGATCCTTCGATCATCAAGCACGGCGACAGCTATTACATCTTCGCTACCGGTGCAGGGATCCCGATCCGGCGGTCGAAGGACCTCGTCCACTGGGAGCTGGTCGGCCAGGTCTTCGACCAGCCCCTCCCGAGCTGGGCGCAGCAGGAGGTGCCCGGCACCCGGATCCCGTGGGCGCCCGACATCGCCTACTACAACGGCAAGTACTACCTGTACTACTCCCTCTCGACCTTCGGCAGCCAGCGCTCCGTCATTGCCCTGGCCACCAACGAGACGCTCGATCCCTCCAGTCCCCGCTACAAATGGGTTGACCACGGCAAGGTCCTCGAGTCCTGGCCGGGCAGGAACGACTTCAACGCGATCGACCCGAACGTCGCCTTCGACGGGGAGGGCCAGCCGTGGCTCGCGTGGGGCTCGTTCTGGGGCGGGATCAAGATGCGCAAGCTCGATCCCCGGACGGGCCTCCTCTCCAAGGAGGACACCACCACCTACTCCCTCGCGGCGCGGCCGGGCAAGCACGCGATCGAAGGGGCGTACATCATCCGCCGCGGAGAGTACTTCTACCTGTTCGTCTCCTTCGACCACTGCTGCCGCGGCTCCGAGAGCGACTACAACGTCCGGGTCGGTCGCTCGAGGAAGATCACGGGCCCGTACGTGGACCGGGACGGAGTCCCGATGACGGAAGGGGGCGGCACGCTGGTGCTGGCCAGCGTCGGGGACGTGCGCGGCCCCGGCCACAACTCCATCCTGGTCGACGGCGACCGCTACTACATCGTCCACCATTACGTGAACGTCCGCGAGGGGCCCGCCTCGCCCGACGCGCCGCTCGCTATCCCGCGCAGCCTGCAGATCCGGCCGCTCTACTGGACCTGGGACGGCTGGCCTGTCGCCGGGGAGCCGATCACCGCGCCGCAGGCCCGCGCCTCGAACTGAACACCCGCCGGAGCGCCCCGCCGCACGGGGCGCTCCTCGCTTCGTAGCAGAGCACCCGCCTCGGCGCCCGGAAGCATCCTGCGCTCGCCGGCTTCCTTCCCTTCGCCTCGAGCCCGTCGCGAGGCGGCTTCAGCCAGCCCGAGACCGCTCCCGCACGCCGACCCGGAGCTTCCCCCGGCCGGCTGCTCCCGACAACAAAACTCTTGCGGTCAGGCAACCGGTTCATTACAGTGTGAACCAACGAACCAGCTCTGAACCTGACCGGATCGGTTCGGGACAGACCATCCGCCGGGGCCGCGTGGTCTGACCACGCCCCGCACCGGCTGGAGAGGTCTGTCCGTGATCGGCTTCACCTGATCTGTCCTGAGGAGAGCCCGCGTCGAATTCCCGGACCGCCGTAGACGGAGCCTCGTCCCGTCCTCCGGTTTGCGGCAATGGCTACGAGGATGGTCGCGCCGTGAGCTGGCATCGTGACGCTGCGGGGCCTGTGGCAGAGGGCGTTCGCGGCCCCGCGGGACTACCTGTGGCCGATCCCTGCAACCGAGCGGGACCTGAACCCCAATCTGGAGCAGAATCCAGGGTACTGAGCGCGCGGTGCGCGGACGGAAATCCGCCCGCGCGCCTGCCGGGGCAGGTGGGATCGACGGCCGTGCACAAGGCCGCACCCGCCCGAGCGCCCCATCTCCGGGTCGAGAATGCCGACGCAACCCCCGCTCTCTCATGAGGCTCTCCGGCGGGCACGGCTGAGGCCCGGCGCCGGACGATCACCCGGAGCGTGGCCTCTCCCATCCGGGAGGGCGCACGCTCCGGGAGCCGGCTGTCTTGAAACGGGGCCCGCTTTCGCCGGGCTCCGGAAGGGTGACTGAGGACTCCGACGCAGGATCCGACAGGACGACGATGGAGGGAACGCTCGCTGTGAGATCGAAGGGTGGAGATTCGAAGGGGCGACGTTGCCCCGTGG
>DATCLG010000074.1:0-37699 GCA_036564015.1 Longimicrobiales bacterium | reverse complement strand
CGCCCACGCCCGGCCCACCTCCGCGTACGGGATGTCGCCGCGGTAGACGCCCATCGGGTTCACGCGCAACTCCTGGGTCGCGCCGACCTCCGACGTGTAGTAGCCCACGAGCGTGAGCTCTTTCATCCGGCGATAGAAGGCCAGGAGCTCGGGATCTGTCCCCTGCGCCGCGACGTCATCGGCTGCGGCCACCTGCGTGCCCCCCGCCGGCCCGCCGAACGCCTCGCGGTCCAGGGCGGCGATCATCTCGACCTGCTGCTCCGGCGTGCACTCCAGGAACGGGCTCCCGTACAGCCGCTGCGCGTGCGCGTCCACCCGCTCCAGCCCGGCCAGGAACGCCTCCCGCTCCTCGTCCGGGTAGTAGCTCCCCAGCATCGCGTCGATGAACTCGTTGACGCGCGCCGCCCTCGCGCCTGGCGTGTCGGTCTCGGGAATGATGATCTCCGCGATCGTGCTCACCAGATCGTTCTGCTGACGGCTCAGCGTGGCGAGCCTCGCCATCGCCGCCCCGCGCGGACGGTCGCACCCGGCGAGAACGCCCGCGACCGTCGACGCCGAAAGGGTGCCGCCCAGCAGCAGAGCCGCCCGCTTCAGGGCCTCGCGTCGGGTCAGGAGATGGGCTTCTGGCGGAACCATGGTCGTCTCTCGTGGGACGTGAGATGGTAGAAGCCGGCGGGTCCAGCCCGCCGCGACGCGACTGCAAGATGCCGTTTCAGGCGAGGTCTTTGGATAATAATGCGCCGTAACCCCGGCGGCAAGCGTATCGGACGCCGCTTTCCCGGGCCCGGAAATATCGAGGCCTGCCGCTCCCCCATAGTCGGGGGAGCGGCAGGCCTCATTCCCGGCGATCAGTAGCCTGGATTCTGCGTGAGCGCCGGGTTCAGCTCGATCTCCCGCGCGGGGATCGGGAACCGCTTCCGGTGCGGCGACAGGTCGCCCCGCTGCGCCACCTCCGGGTCGTGGTTCTCGATGCTGGTCCGCCAGTAGCCCGGCTCGAGCGCGTCACGCCGGACCAGGTCGAACCAACGCTTCCCCTCGTGGGCGAGCTCCCAGAGACGCTCCATGTAGATCGCCTCGCGGGCCTGCTCCTTCGTCAGCGTGGTCGGCAGATCGGCCGGCTCCGGCCGGTTCTCGCTCCCGTTCCCCTTCCGCGCCCGCGCACGGATATGGTTCACGTGCTGGATCGCCTCGGCCGTGTTGCCCATCTCGTTCAGGGCCTCGGCCAGCATCAGGTGCGCCTCCGCGACGCGGTAGAGCGGGAAGTCCACATCGCTCGGCCCGCCCACGCCGTTGTTGCTCGGCCGGTACTTGTAGACGTTCGGCCAGTCGAAGGTGATGCACCCGATGTTCGGGTCCGTGCTGCACCCGCTGGTCCGGTACGACACCTCCTTGCGGTAGTCGCCCTCCACGAAGCTCTCGTACATCCACCGGGTCGGCTGGCCGAGCACCTCGCACCCCCCGGCCGTGTTGAAGCCGAGCGCCCGCGGCAGCCAGTGGCAGGAGACGTTGGTGCTCGTGCGCCCGTCCACGCCGGAGGAGGCCACCATCCAGATGACCTCCCGGTTCCCCTTGTTCGCGGGCAGGAAGACGCTCAGGTAATCGTCGAGCAGGCCCCACTGCGGCGACGCGAGCACCTTCTGCGCGTACTCGGCGACCTTGGCCCACTCGTCCTTCTTCAGGAAGCTCGAGCGCCACTGGTAGAGGTCGGCCAGGACCATCTGCGCCGCCGCCTTGCTCGCCCGGCCGTGCGCCCGCGGCTGCTCCGGCAGATCCCGCTCGGCCTCCGTGAGGTCCTGGATCACCTGCGCGTGGACCTGCTCCACCGGCGTCCGCGGCGTCCCCACCGCCTTCTCGTGGTCCTCCACCGAGAGCAGGAGCGGCACGTCATCGTACAGCTTCGTCAGCATCAGGTACGAGTAGCCCCGGATGAACTTCGCCTCCGCCATGAGCTCCTGCCGGAACTGCGGGTCCGGGAACTCGACCTTCGGCGCCTTGTCGAGCACCAGGTTCGCCCGGTAGATCGACGTGTAGAACCCGTTCCACGGGGCCGACACGCTCGCGTCGGTCGGCGTCCAGAGGAAGAGACCGGGGTGGTAGGTGCCGAAGTTCGGCTCATCCGGATGGATGCGCACGGCGTCCGAGCCCAGCTCCATGTCGATCACCAGCCACCACTCCCACACGTCCCCGCGCGTGATCGGCTGGTACGCAGAGAGCGTGGCGCTCTCGATGTCCGCCGGCGTCCTGTAGTAGTTGTCTGTCGTGAGGAAGCTCTTCGGCGTCTCCGTCAGCAGATCATCGCACCCGCCGAGCCCGAGCGCCAGAACCAGCGGTGCGATCCAAGCTCTCCTGTTCATAGGTGATCCTTCTCCCTGAAAAGTCCTTGTCGGCCAGCCGATCAGAAGGTGATGTTCGCGCCGATGTTCCAGGTCCGGGCCCGGGGGAAGGCGCCGACGTCCACGCCGCCGAAGCGCGAATCGCCGCCGATGCTGTTCACCTCCGGGTCGTACCCGCTGTAGTTCGTGAGCACGAACAGGTTCTGGCCGGTCAGGTACAGGCGCGCGCTGCTCGCGCCCGGGATCAGGTTCGGCGGCAGCTGGTAGCCGAGCGTCAGGCTCTGGAGGCGCAGGAAAGAGCCGTCCTCCACCAGCGTGCTGTAGAACCAGCGCGGGCGAGCGTTGTTCGCGCGGGGAATCGTGGTGTTCCGGTTCTGGGGCGTCCAGCGCTTCAGGACCTCCTCCGACTCGTTGAGGAAGCCCGTGGCCAGGCCCGTGAACACCCGCCCCAGATTCGCGACCTCGTTCCCGTAGGAGAAGGTCATGAACGCGTCGAGCGTGAACGGCCCGTAGCGCAGGTTGTTCGTGAAGCCGCCGTAGAACGTCGGCTCCGCGTTGCCGATGATGGTGCGATCGCTGGCGTCGATCTTGCCGTCGCCGTTGACGTCCCGGACCTTGTACTCGCCCGGCACGCAATCGACGTAGGGTCGCGGCTCACTGAGCGGGCAGGGATCGCCCTCCTGGTAGAGGCCGTCCACCTGGTAGCCGTAGAAGGAGCCGAGGGGCTGCCCGACCATCACGATGTGGCTGCTCACGTTGCCGATGAACCAGCCGTAGCGCGAGGTGCCCGGGTCCAGCCACTCCCGGCCGCCCAGCTCGAGGACCTTGTTGCGGTTGGCCGCGAGGTTCAGGGTGCTGCGCCAGCTGAAGTTCTGGCGGTCGATGTTGACCGTGCTGATCCCGAGCTCGATGCCCCGGTTCTGGACCGAGCCGACGTTCTGGAGCTGGCTGCTGTAGCCCGAGATCCGCGGCAGGTCCACGCTCAGCAGCAGGTCGCTGGTCTTCGACTGGTAGGCGTCCAGCGTCACCACGACGCGGTTGCCGAGGAAGCCCAGGTCCGCGCCGACGTTGAACTGCCGCTGCGTCTCCCACTTCAGGTTCGGGTTGGGCGCGGCTCCGGAGGGGGCCTGCGTCGGGACCTCGCTGTTCTTCCCGATCCCGACCCAGACGGTGGAGAGCCGGGCGAGGGACTGGTACTCGGCGACCGCCTGGTTCCCGGTGACGCCGTAGCTCAGGCGCAGCTTCAGGTCACTGAAGAGCTGCTGGTCCCGCATGAAGTCCTCTTCGATCACCCGCCAGGCGAACGCGGCCGAGGGGAAGAACGCCCACTTGTTGTTCTTGCCGAAGCGGCTCGAGCCGTCGCGCCGCCCGGTGACCGTGAAGAGGTACCTGTCCTTCAGGTTGTAGTTGACACGGCCGAGGAAGGAGACGAGCGCCCAGTCCACCGCGTTGGTGCTGGAGCTCTCCCGGACCCTGGCGACCCCGAGGTTGTTCCACTTGAATTCATCGCTGGGGAAGTCGCGGACGGCCGTGTACTGATCCTCGAAATGCGAGACCTGGACCGAGAAGCCGCCGAGCACCTCGAGGCTGCCCGGGCCGACCTCCCGCCGGTACGTCGCGGTGTTCTCGCTCGTCAGCTCGAGCCCCTGGTTGGAGTAGACGCTGGCCCACCCGTTGTTGCTCGAGCCGGCGGGGCTGGTGCTGGGACGGAACTCCGGCGTGCGCTCGAAGCCGAGGTTCGCGCCGAAGGTGGTCCGCAGCGTCAGCGTCGGCAGGACGTCGAACTCGGCGTAGGCGTTCCCCAGCAGACGGCTCACCTGCCGCGGGTTCTCGATCTCCATCGAGTTCGCGAGCGGGTTCTCGAGCTGCTCGCCGAGCACCGCCCGCAGGTTCCACCGGCCGTTCTCGTCCTTCGGCGGGAGCGTCGGGTCGAAGTTCGTCGCGCCCAGGATCCCGTTGGCGCCCGCGCCGAGGCCGCCGTTGTCCGTCCGGTTCAGGTCCTGGCGCATCCGCGTGAAGCTGACGCTGGTCCCGATGCGGAACCGGTCGCTGATCGTCCGGTCGAGGTTCACGCGGGCGCCGTAGCGGCGGAACCCGGAGCGGATCAGGATCCCCTCCTGGTTGACGAAGTTACCGGAGATCAGGTAGCGGGTCCGCTCATCGCCGCCCGAGAAGGTGAGGGTATGGCTCTGCTGCGGCGCGTCCTGCAGCATGAGAGCGACGTAGTTGTACGTCGGGGCCGAGGCGATCTGGTCCGGCGTGTATTTCGGCTCGCGGCCCGAGTTGACGTACGCCTCGTTGACCAGCTCCAGGAACTGCGGCCCGGTGAGCGGGTCGATCCGCTTGGTCACCTGCTGGATGCCGTAGCTCGTTTCGAGCGTCACCTGGTTGCCGCCGCGGTTCCCGCGCTTCGTCGTGATCAGCACCACGCCGTTCGCGCCGCGCGCGCCGTAGATCGCCGTCGAGCTGGCGTCCTTCAGGACCTCGATCGACTCGATCTCGCTCGGGTCGATGGTGTTGAGGGGATTGTACGTGGGATCCGACGAGCTCGTCCCCTGGAGGGCGGGGATGCCGTCAATGACGTAGAGCGGCTCGCTGTTGGCCGTGATCGACTGGGTGCCCCGGATGCGCACGCGCGCCCGCGCCGGGAATGCCCGAGTTGGTCACGACCTGGATGCCCGGGGCTTTCCCCTGCAGCGCGTTCGAGACCGCCGTCGTCGGCGCCGCGCGCACGGTCAGGTCTTCCCCTCTCACCGACGCCACCGCGCCCGTCAGGTCGCGCTTGCGTTGCGTCCCGTACCCGACCGCGACCACCTCGTCCAGCGCGATCGCCTGCGGGGCCAGCCGGAAGTTGGCCTCCGCCGTTCCTCCCGCCCCCACCGTCACCGTCATCGTCTGCGTCGCGTAGCCGATCAGGCTCGCCTGCACCTGGTGCGTCCCGGCAGGAACGCCCGGAAGCGCGTAGCGGCCGTCCTGGTCAGCCAGCGTCCCGATCTGTGTCCCCACGATGACCACGTTGGCGCCGGCCAGCGGGGCGCCGCCTTCGCTGGTCACCTGGCCCACGATCCTTCCGGTCCCCTGCTGCCCGAAGGCCGGAGAGGACGGAAGGAGAGCCAGCATGAGGAGGACGGTCGTGCGTCGTTTCATAGAGAAGCTCTCCTTGTTGAGGGTGGAATGACAGCCGGGAACCCGGCTGGGGAAAGCCAAAGGAGGTGGACGCCGGCCGACCCGGTCGGGTCACCAGAGTTGTGGGAGCGTCCTTGTAGACGGCAGTCCAGCGGCCGGCCGAACGACGGCCAGAGCCTCGGATCATGCAAGCGGCGCGGATTGGAATTGTGAGGGATTGGTTCGTGCCTGTAAGGCATGAGAAAAATATGGCGGCCGCGTGGTGGGCGCAAGCGAATGGGCGCATCGAGCGCCGGGGAGCGGTTTTCCGGCGGGCGCCGGGCGAGCCGACTGCTCGCCCGGCGCCCGCCGCCCCCGCTCCTCGCCACGCAACGGGGCGGAGGCGGGGGCGGCCCGGTGATCGAGCCTCGGGGCGTGCCCCTTCGTCACGTGTACTGCGGGGTCAGCTCCTCCCGCAGCCGTTCGAGCAGCCGCTTCGTCGCCAGGATCCCCTCCGGCTCGCTGAGCTGGCTGCCCTCGTACTCGATCCCGATGTAGCCGCGGTATCCCGCGTCCAGAACGATCTTCAGCATGCGACGGTAATCCGTCCCCGTCTCGTTCCCCTGCTCGTCGAAGGCGTGGCTCTTCGCACTCACGCCCTTGGCGAACGGCATGAGCTCGGCCACCCCCTTGTAGCGGTCGTACCACTGCTCGGGGTTCGAGCTGATCCGGAAGTTGCCGAAGTCCGGGAGCGTCCCGGCCCGCGGGTGGTCCACCCGCCGGATCACCTCCGCCAGCCACGCGCCGTTGCTCGAGAGACCCCCGTGATTCTCCACGATCACGTTGATCCCCACCCCGTCCGCGAACTCGACGAGGCGACGCAGGCCGTCCGCGGCGAGGCGCACCTGCTCCTCGTAGCTGCCCCGGCTCGCCGCGTTGACGCGGATCGAGTGGCACCCGAGGAACCGCGCCGCCTCCACCCACTTGTAGTGGTTCTCCACCGCCTGCTTCCGCCGCGCCTCATCCGGGTCCCCCAGCGCCCCCTCCCCGTCGCACATGATCAGCACGCTCTTCACGCCATGGTCGTCCGCCCGCTTCTTCAGCTCCCGCAGATACGCCCGGTCCTCCCCCTTCCCCTTGTAGAACTGGTTCACGTACTCCACCGCGTCGATGCCGAAGGCGTTCCGGGCGGTGGGCGCGAAGTCGAGCGGGTCGAGCTGGCCCCCGAAGATCGTCCGGTGGAGCGACCACTGCGCCAGGGAGATCTTGAAGATCGGCTCCGCGCCGCCCCTGGCCCCCGCAATGGCCGCGGCGAGCCCCTCCGTCGCACCAGGGCCGGCCAACCCGGCCCCCGCGGCCAGGAACGCGGACCGCTTCAGAAAGTCACGCCGGTTCATGAGCCCCTCACTGGCCTGAGTCGAGGTGGCGGATCCGGATGTTGCGGTACCAGACCCGATCGCCGTGGTCCTGGAGCACGATGTGCCCCTTCAGGTGCTTGCCGTAGCCCGGCATCGCGGCGAACTTGCTCGCCGCCACACGCTGCTTCCAGTCCTCGCTCCCCACCTCGTACTCCACCACCTTCACGCCGTTGAGCCAGTGCTCGACGTGCGTGCCGTGCGCCACGATCCGCGCGTGGTTCCACTCACCGACCGGACGGGTCACGTCCTCCGACGGCCCGTACAGCGCGTAGTTCGCCGCCGCGCTGGTGAGCACCCCGTTCCGCCCGTCCGGGTGACCGGCGTTGTCGAGGATCTGGTACTCCGGCCCGCTCTCGTACGAGTTCGGATAGTCCTCGACCACCCGGTAGATGATCCCGCTGTTCCCCCGCGGCGAGATCTTCCACTCCAGCTCGAGCTCGAAGTCGCCGTACTGCTCGCGGGTCATGATGTCGCCCCCCTCGCCGCTCCCGGGCACCAGGGTGAGCGCGCCATCCTCGATCTTCCACGCCGAGGGCACCGCCTCCCGGCGATACCCGCGCCATTGGCTCAGATCCGTGCCGTCGAAGAGTACTTCCCAGCCGGAGCTCTTCTCGGCCGCCGCCACGGTCTGCTCCTGGTCACCGGCCGGTGCACCGCTGCAGGCCACGAGCGCGGCGGCCGACGCGGCCAGCGCGACCGCCCGGGCATGGACCGACCTGGGGAGCGACTTGCAGGACGTTCTGGTCATGGTTCTTGCCTCGCGAAGGATGAGTCCCGATGGCTGCGATCCAACGATCGATACACGAAAGCGGCCTCCCGCGGCCGGCCGCCGGCCCCGCTCACGCCGGACGCGCGCCCGCCGCCTCCGCCGGCACGGCGCAGAGCCGCACCGCCTCGGCGAGCGACGTGAGCGGATCGCGCCGGGGAACGAACTCCTGGGCCACGAACCCCTTGAACCCCGTCGCGGCGATCGCCCGCATGATCGCAGGATAGTTGAGCTCCTGCGTGTCGTCGATCTCGTTGCGACCAGGCACGCCGGCGGTGTGGTAATGCGCGATGTACGCGTGGTTCTCCCGGATCGTGCGGATCACGTCGCCTTCCATGATCTGCATGTGGTAGATGTCGTAGAGCAGCTTGAAGCGATCCGAGCCCACACGCTTGACCAGCTCCACACCCCACGCCGTGTGGTCGCACATGTAGTCCTTGTGGTCGATCTTCGAGTTGAGTAGCTCCATGACCAGCGTGACGCCGAGCTTCTCGGCCAGGGGCACGATCTTCTGCAGCCCCTTCACGCAGTTCTCGAGGCCCTGCTCATCGTCCATCCCGCCGCGGTTCCCGGAGAAGCAGATCACCTGGGGGACGCCCGCCGCGGCCGCCTCGCGGAGGCGCCGCTCGTAGGCGGGGATCAGCCACTCGTGGTGCTCGATCCGGTTGAACCCCCGCTCGATCCCGCCCGGGCCCGGCGCGCTGGACAGCGCGCAGACCAGCCCGAAGCGCTTGAGCGTCGGCCAGTCCTCGGGGCCGAGCAACTCGATCGATTGCAGGCCGATCTCCCTGGCGGCCCGCGCCAGCTCCTCGACGCTGAACCTCGGGAAGCACCACTTACAGACCGACTGGCTGAAGGCGGTCTCTGCGCCCGGCGCGCGGAGCGCCTGGCTCCCGGCGGCGAGCGCCTCCAGCGGGTCGGCCCCGGTGCCCACCCACGCCGCCGCGCCCGCGGCCAGGCCGCCCCGGATGAACTCCCTGCGCTTCATGCTGTCGCCTCCTCCGGCCGATTCACTCTGGGCCCCGCGCGGTCGCTTCCCTTCTCCCCCCGGCCGCGGGCCGGGCGCGCCGCGAGCGCGGACCGCGGGCGGACACGGGGGAAGCGCGCGGTGCGTTCATTCCCTTCGGGATGGATCAGGATGGAGCCGGCCCGTCAGGGCCGGCCTCCGTGAGGTCTCGTTCGGAAGGTGGCTGAATCACCGATACCGCGCAACTTAACCGTCCGCCTCCCCGGGCGCAACTCCCTCGCACGGCCGGCGCGAGGCCGTTGCCGCGTCCCGCGCCGCCCGCCATCATTCCCCCTCCCCGACGGCGAGGCCGGAACCGCCAGCCGGCCGCGGTGGTACCTCCACCCACACGGTATGAAGAGACAAGGCAATCCCGTCTATTTCACATCGGCCGGGATCGTCGGCACCATCGCCGCGCTCCTGGTCGCCCTGGTCTGCATCCGGCTCGGGCTCTGGCAGCTCGACCGCCGGGAGCAGCGACGCGCCCGGAACGCCGCCATCGCCGAGCGGATGCACGCCCCGCCCGCCGTGGTCAGCGGCCCGGCCGCCGACACCGCCGGCCTCCTCTACCGCACCGTCGAGGTCGCCGGCGAGTACGACCACGAACACTCCTTCGTGCGGCCCGGGAGGACCCACGCCGGCATGCGCGGCGTCCACCTCTACACCCCGCTCCGCCTGGAAGGCGGCGGCGCCGTGCTCGTCAACCGCGGGTGGCTCCCCTCCCGCGACGGCATCACGGCCGACCTGACGCCGTTCTCCCGGCCCGGCCGCGTCCAGGTCCGCGGCCTCGCCCTGCCGATCGGGGACGCCCCGCCCCGCCGCGACACCGCGACCGGGCCCGAAGCCGGGCCCGCCTCGCTCGCCGCCGACACCTTCCCCCGCGTCTGGTACCACCTGGACGCCGACCGTCTCGAGCGCCAGCTCGGATACCCCATCCTGGACTTCTACGTCCAGCGCCTCCCGGAGCCCGACGCGCCCGAGCTGCCCGCGCCCATCGATCCCCCCGAGCTCGACGCCGGCCCGCACCTGAGCTACGCGATCCAGTGGTTCAGCTTTGCCACGATCGCCCTCGTCGGGTGGGGCGCGATCGTGATCCGCTGCGGCGAGCCCGGCCGGCGACGGGGAGCGGATTAGCCCTCCCTCCACCACGCCACGTCGACCTGACCCTGCTCCCCACCCCGCGCCTTCCGCGCGGTGAGGCCCCGGTCCGGGCGGATGCAGGGCGCTGCCAGTCCCGGTCGGCGGTGCCGGGACTGTCCCGGTCCCGCCTCTCCTGCTGGTACGTCCTCTGCCCGTTCCAGAAATCCGGCGAATTCGGCCGCATGCGCCTTTTTATGCGGCCGAGTCGCTCCGTTTTTCGGCATCATGCGGACTTCGGGCCGGGAGCGCAGAGGAGCGATGGACCAGGAGGCGAGGCGGGAGGCCGCGGCGGGCAGCGGGTTGTTCGGCACGCTCATCGCCAGCCGGCCGCAGCGCGAGAGGGCAACGGGGGCGGTGGCGCTCGCCGTGCTGCTGCACGTCGCCCTGGTCGCGGGGTTGGTCCCGGCGGTCCGGGTGGGCGCGGGGCCGGCCGTCCTCGAAGTGCCCGAGGAGGTCGTTCTGCTGGGCGTGGTCGAGGAGGAGCCTTCGCCGCTGTTGGCGCCCGCCCCCGCCCGCGCCGACGCGGGGTCGCCGGGGCAGCCGGCGGGTGAAGAGAAGGAAGAGGAGCGGCGCGCCCCGGCCCCCGCCCGTGAGGAGGCCAGGCCCGAGCCGGAGGGCTTCCGCACCCTGCCGCCCCCGCCGCCCATCGTCCTGACGGACATCCCGCCCCCTCCCCCCGGGATCGAGATCAACGAGGCGGACTTCAGCGGCATCGGCCTCGAGGGCGAGCCGGCGGGCGGCGCCGGGGTGGCCGGGGGGTCGGGTGCGGGCGGGGCGGGGGGCAGGCCGCTCACCGCCGACGAGATCGCGGCCGCGCCCGTCTTCGTCCCCCGCGACGTCGACCCGGAGCTCAAGAACCGCCGCGAGGTGGCGCGCGAGCTGAGCAGGCGGTACCCGGTCCACCTCCAGGAGGCCGGGATCGGCGGGACCGTGCTCGTCTGGCTGCTGATCGACGAGGAAGGAAAGGTCCGCAAGTACGAGATCAAGCAGTCGAGCGGCCGGAAGGAGCTGGATCGCGCCGCCATCGACGTGATCGACGCGATGGAGTTCTCCCCCGCGAAGCGGCGGGACCGCCCCATCGCCGTCTGGGTCGCCCTTCCGATCACGTTCCGGGTGGAATAGTATTCGGGGCATGTCCCGTTTCCGCCTGCCAGCCGCCACCCGGATCGGGCGCGTGCACCTGCGCGTGGCCGACCTCGAGCGTTCGCTCGGCTTCTACCGCGAGCTCCTGGGCTTTCGCGTGCTCCGCGAGGGGCTCGACTCGGTCTCGCTCTCCACGACCGGCGAGCCGCCAGAGCTGATCCTCCTCTCCGAGCGGCGAGGCGCCCGCCCGAAGCCCCCGCGCACGACCGGGCTCTACCACTTCGCCATCCTGCTGCCCGCGCGCCGGGACCTCGCCCGCGTCCTCCTCCGCCTCCACGACGCGCAGTGGCCGCGCCACGGCTTCGCGGATCATGCGGTGAGCGAGGCGGTGTACCTGCCCGATCCGGACGGCAACGGCGTGGAGATCTACGCCGACCGGCCCCGGGAGCAGTGGCGGCGGCAGAACGGCGAGATCCTCATGACGACGGCGCCCCTGGACCTCGATGACCTGCTCCGGGAGGCAGGGGATCCTCCCGAGCCGTGGGCCGGGGTTCCCCCGGGGACGACGATCGGCCACGTCCACCTCAGGGTCTCCGATCTGGAGGCGGCGGAGCGGTTCTACGAGGAGACCCTGGGGTTCGACGTCGTCGCCCGCTACTACCCGGGCGCGCGCTTCCTCTCCGCGGGCGGTTACCATCACCACGTCGCCGTGAACGTCTGGGCCGGCCCGGGCGCCGACCGGCCGCCGGAGGACGCCGCGGGGCTCATCGACTTCGAGATCGTGGTGCCCGGCCGGGCCACGGTCGACCGGCTCCTGGACCGGCTGCGCGAGCGCGGCGTCGAGCTGGTGGAGCTGGACGGCCGCTGGCGCGTCGAGGACCCCGACGGCATCGGGATCGTGCTGCGGAGCGAGCCGGAGGAGCCCGAACACCCCGCCGGACGCTGAGCCCCGCCTCTCCGGGCGACGCTCCTTCGCCGCGCTCGGGGCCCCGCCCGATCCCGGGCACCGGCACGCGTCTGCGTCCGCCGCGCTCCGCGGCACCCCGCCTCCCCCCGACCGGCTCCCCCAAAGCGTGTTCCCCGGCAGCGCGAAAGCGGGAGCGCGGCCGACGGCCCGGCCATACTCCCCCATGCCCCCTGGCACGGCCCCTGTAACTCTCCGGCGCAGCGCAGCAGTTCCCGGGCGCCCTGACCCGCGACCCCCGTCCGGGCATTCTGCCGCACCGGCCCCTGAGAGGCGCGGAGGCGAGTGGAGGCAGGCATGCGCGGCAGCACGATCCCGATCGTCGAGGACGACCCGGGCCTGCGGTCGATCCACGCCACCATCCCGGCCCAGGAGGGCTGCCGCCTCCCGGAAGCGACGGATTGGGAGAAAGGCCTGCGGCCGGCGCGAAAGGCGCGGCCGGACCTGGTCCTCATGATTTTCCCGCTCCCATCGATCAGCGGGCTCGCCCTGACCGGGATCCTGAAGGGCAGCCGCGTGACGAGGGAGATCCCGATCATCGGGGTGTCGGGCTGCGGCGTGGATCCGGAGGAGGCGCGGGTGGTCGGGTGCAGGGAGTTGCTCCGCAAGCCGCTCGATCCCGAGCGGCTGACCGCGGCCGTGGCCGAGGCGCTCCTCAGGTAGAGGACGGCACGTTCCCTGCGACCGGGACGGTCCTCGGCCGGCCCACAGCGCCGCTGCCCGGGCACCGCGAGGGCGGTCCGGGTGGCCGCATCGATCATGGAGGTCTTCGATGCCGCGGAGCGAACGCAGCGCGAAAGCGACCCAGGACCACGAGGTGATCCGGCGCTGGGCAGAAGCACGAGGAGGCAGGCCCGCGACGGTGAGGCGGACGGGCGATGGCGAGCCGGGCATCCTCCGGATCAACTTCCCCGGCTACGCGGAGCAGTCCCTCGAGAACATCTCCTGGAACGAGTGGTTCAGGAAGTTCGACGAGAAAGACCTGGTCTTCCTCTTCCAGGAGAGGACGGCGGAGGGCAACCTGAGCCGCTTCTACAAGATCGTGGACCGCGAGACGGCCGAGGAAGAGGACATCGAGTGGGCCGCCTGATGGCGGCCTTCAACGGCGGCTCGCCCCGCTCTCCCTCCGGATCAGTCGCCAGTGGTAGAGGTAGAGCGGCAGCCCGACGATGATCATCGCCAGGCTCGAGGCGGCGGTGCGCTGGCGCTGCGCGGCGACCCGGTCGATCCTCGCCTCCTGCTCCCGCCACCTCTCCTGCTCCTCCATCCACCGCTGCCAGGCCTCCCGCTCCTCCTCGGGCAGCTCCACGAGCGCCGGGCGGCGGATTTGCGTGGGGGGCGGCACGGGCGGGCTCGCGAGCCGGAGCTCCTGCTCCGCCGCGGTGAAGATCGTCGCCTTGAGCGCCATGTCGACCAGTCGGACCCCGCCGAGCGTCAACAGCACCAGACCGACGAATGCGGCGACGTACAGGTAGATCGAGCGGATGATACCGTGCGACCCCATCAGATCCGGCACTCCGTCGGATCACAGCGGACGCCGTGCTCCTTCTGGTACCCCCGTTCCCCGGCCCCCATCTCCAGCACCTGGACCCCCTTGCTCCCGTAGCGGAAGATCGTGATCCCCTTGAGTCCCAGCTCCCAGGCCTGCCAGTACGCTCGCCGGACGTCGTCCGGCGTGGCCTCCTCGGGCATGTTGATCGTCTTCGACACCGAGTTGTCCACGTGGCGCTGGAACGCCGCCTGGATCTGCAGGTGCCGCTCCCAGGGGATCTCGAGCGCCGTGGCGAACAGCCGCTTCACATCCTCCGGGATCCCGGCCACGTCCTTGAGGCTCCCCGCCTCCAGCACCCGGGGCAGGATCTCCTCCGCGTTCAGCCCCCGACGCTCGAGGTGCTCCCGGAAGAGCGGGTTGACCTCCTCCAGCGTCTCCTCCTCCAGCACGTGCCGCCGCCGGTACGCCACCGCGAAGAGCGGCTCGATGCTCGGGCTCGTCCCCGCGATGATGCTGATCGTCCCGGTGGGGGCGATGGCCGTGCGGGTGGCGTTGCGGACCCGGAGCCCCTCCTGCTCGTGGCGGCTCCCCGGCCAATGTGGGTACACGCCCCGCTCGCCGGCAAGCTCCCGCGAGGCCTCCAGCGCCGCCTCCGCCACGAACGACATCAGCCGGTCGCCCAGCTCCACCGCCGCGTCCGAATCGTACGAGATCCCCAGCCGGATCAGCAGGTCGGCAAACCCCATCACCCCGAGCCCGATCTTCCGGTTGCCGCGCGTCATCCGCTCGATCTCGGGGACGGGGTACCGGCTCACCTCGATCACGTCGTCCAGGAAACGAAACGCCTTCCGCACCGTCGCGCCGAGCTTCTCCCAGTCCACCTCCGCCCCTTCCTTCCCCTCCCGCACCATGTGGCTCAGGTTGATCGAGCCCAGGTTGCAGGACTCGTAGGGGAGCAGAGGGATCTCGCCGCACGGGTTCGTCGCCTCGATCTCGCCCAGGTGCGGCGTCGGCTGCGCGCGGTTGATCGTGTCCAGGAAGACGAGCCCCGGGTCCCCCGAACGCCACGCGGAGTCGACGATCCGCTCGAAGACCTCCCGGGCGCTCATCTGCTTGACCGGCCGGCCATCCCGGGGATCGACCAGGTCGTAGCTCCGGTCCTCCCGCACCGCCTCCATGAACGCGTCCGTCGCGCCCACCGAGATGTTGAAGTTCCGGAGGACGATGCCATCCTCGACCTTCGAGGTGATGAACTCCAGGATGTCCGGGTGGTCCACCCGCAGGATGCCCATGTTGGCGCCGCGGCGCTTGCCTCCCAGCTTGATGTGCTCCGTCGCGCAGTCGAAGATCTTCATGAAGGAAACCGGGCCGGGTGTCTGCCCGCCCGTCGAGAGGATCGTCGCGCCGCGCGGGCGCAGGCGGGAGAAGGAGAAGCCCGTGCCGCCGCCCGTGCGCTGGATCAGCGCCATCTCCCGGAGCGCGGCGAAGATCTCCTCCATCGAGTCCCCGACCGGGAGCACGAAGCAGGCGCTGAGCTGGCCGAGCGGGGTCCCGGCGTTCATCAGCGTGGGTGAGTTGGGCAGGAAGTCGAGGGAGGCGAGGAGCTCGAGGAACTCATCCCGCCAGAACGCGGCCTGCCGCGCCCCGTGGAGGAGCAGCTCCGCGTGGGCGACCCCGGCGGCCACCCGCTCGAATAGCTCCTCGGGCGTCTCGATGATCTTCCGTTCAGCGTCGCGGCGCAGGTAGCGCGCCCGGAGCACGCGGATCGCGTTCTCGCTGAGGTTCGGTCGGCTGCTCATCGGAACCTCCGGGAATCGGGCGGCCGGTCGGCCATCCCACTTTTTCCGCGGACGCCGCCCTCGCGCCGGAGCACGCGGGGCTCAGTGGCAGCCGATCTCCGCACCCTCCGGCGCGATCACCCGGTAATCGTCCAGGTCGAGGCGCGCCCCGGCGGCCTGGAAGTAAGCGCGCCAGAAATCCCGGACCGCCACGCCCTCCCGCGTCGTCGGGTCCGCACCCACCACCACCACGCACACCCCCCTCAGGTCGGGGATCAGACCGGCCTGCTTCTGGCGTCCGATCCACCCCGGCTCCGGCATGCGGGCCAGCCCCTGCATCTCGACTCCGTTGGCGGACTGCAGCATGTCCGACAGCAGGATCAGCGTGGTCCGCCGGCCGCGCGCCTCGCGGGCGTACTCCGCGGCGACGTGCAGCGTCGTGAAGATGTCGGTGCGCATCGCCTTCCTGGCGCGGCTCTCATCGAAGAACGACGGCAGGATGGACCGCAGCGCCTGCCGTGCCCCCGCCAGCCGCTCCCGGTCGCGCGAGGAGACGAAGCTCGGATCCGCCGGCGCGGGCATCGAGTCGGCCCACCGCCGCACCTTCCCCCGCATCCCCTGCTGGTGGATCTCCAGCAGCACGATCCGGTCCCCGAACGACAACCCGTCGATCAACTGGTCCAGGAAGCTCCGCGCCTCGGCCAGCATCTCGGGCGTCTGGCTGGCCGACAGGTCGATCGCCACGATGAGCTGCCGCGCCCCCCCGGCCGGGGGCGCCTCCTTCCCGGCGTTCACGTCGCGGCACCCCGCGCCGGCCAGGACCCAGACGAGCAGCAGCCCTCGCAGAGCTCCGCTCATCGCGCCACCTCCAGGGCCGGCACGGCGGCCGCCCGCTCCTCCAGCCCCGCCAGCCGCTGCCTCAACGCCCGCAGCTCCTCCTCCTGCCCCGCCACCTCGGCCGGGAGCGGCACCGTCTCCTCGGCATCCACCGGCGGGAGCACCAGCGTGGGCGGCGTCCGGAACGCCAGGACGTTCTGGGGATCGACCCCCCGCGCCCGCGCGTTCTCGGCTCGGAACAGCGGGACCACGCCCTCCAGCCTCCGCGCCTTCGACTCCCACCCCCGGAACGGGTGGGCCGCGGCCAGGTACCTCGCACGCGCGATCCCGGCCTGGATCCGCGCATCGAGCCGCCGCACCTCCTGCCAGTGCTCGATCCACTCCCGCTCCAGCGCCTCCAGCCGCGCCCGCAACCCCGCCTCCGCCGGATGCACCAACCGGCCTTCCACGATGCGCGCCTTCCCCTCCAGGTAAGCCGCGATCGCCGCCGCCAGCACCAGCACCACGTTCAGCAGGAAGATCGGCAGGTTCAGCGCCGCGATCGCCGACGCGTACGCTTCCCGCTTCCTGCGCTCCTCCAGGACAGACCGCGCCTCCGGCAACTGCCGCTCGATCCGCGCGATCACCTGGAGATCCTGCGCGGCCTTCGCTCGCCCCAGCCCCGCCTCCAGCGCCGCGACCTCCGCCTCGGCCTTCGCCAGCCGCCGCTGCGTCACCTCCTCGAGCTGCATCCGGGACTGGTAGAGGAACGCCAGGACCAGCCCGATCCCCACCGCGCTCAGCAGCAGCGGCGCCCACGCCTGCCGCCGCTGCGCCCGGATCCCCACCGCCAGCGCCGGCTCGTCCGCCACCCGGAACGCGACCAGCCGGCGCAGCGAACCGCCCAGCACGTGGCCCAGGAACATGAGGAAGATGATCACGCCCAGGGCGAGAAGTGAGACGTCGGGCAGGAAGAGCACGCGCGCGAGCACGCGGTACGGTCCGCCGAACACGCCGTACCGCTCGGAGCGCGCCACCAGGTCCTGCCACGCCTGCTCCGTCCCCGCCTCCTGCGGCAGCAGCTCCCCGAAGACCGGCACGTTCGCCACCCAGTCCACCACCACCAGCAGCCCGACGAGGACCAGGTACTTCCACGTCCCGAGGAAGCTCCGGTACCCGAAGCTCCGCTCCACTCCCACGAGCTGCGCCTGCAACCGGCCGATCCTCTCCCGCAGGGCGGTCCGCTCCGCCAGCGCCTGCTCGAGCGCCGCCACGTGGTGCCGGAACTCGACCAGCCCCGCGCCCACCTCCTCGATCGTCGCCTGGATGGCGTCGCCCAGCCTCTTCCTGACCTGCTCGATCCACTCCTGGAAGAGCCCGGCGCACCGTTTCTGCAGCGCGACCTCGACCGGGAGCTCGCCTTCCGTCTGCGCATCCACGCGCGGCAGTGCCGCCTGCGCCCACGCCCGCGCGGCCTCGGCCGCCTGCCGCTCGATCCGCGAAACCTCGATCTGGAACCAGAGATCCGTCCGCCGGGTGATCTCGTGCAGCCCGGCCTCGAGCGCCTTCTCTTCCTCGACGTCGACCAGCACGACCTCGGCATCGCCCGGAGGTGGGCCGGGGCTCGCCGCGTACGTCACGACCCTCGGCGCTCCCGTCGCCGAGGTGCGCGTGCGGTCCGCGCCGCCGTCGAGATCGGAGCCAGGCGGAGCCTCGGTCAGCGACGTCGCGGTGGCCGGCGCCGCGCCGCGACGCGACGCGCTCGCGGCGTCCCCCTTCTTCCGACCGGGGCGGCGAAGGAACGTGCGTAGGGAAACCATGACAACTGCCCCCGGAACCGGAGTTCAGCCGACGCTCCGCGTCCCCGGCGGCCCTCGCCGGGGCGCAGGCAACGGCAAGAGAGGTGGCAGATTGCGTGCCGATTCCGGAAAAGCCCGCTCTCCCGGGCCACGGGCGGGCGAAGGTGGAGGGGTTCGGGGCGCCGCGCGGGTGCCGCCGCGAGCGCATGGGCGGAATCGACCACGGCGGAACGGCGGGAGATCGGCCGGGCCGGGGTCGAGACGCGAAGGTCCGCTGCCCGGCCGGACCGGCGAGGCTGTGGTGGGCGCGGCCGGGACGGTCCGGCTCAGCCTCGGGCCTCGCGCAGCGCGTGCCCGAGCGGCGGCGCTGCCGACGCGGGCTCCGTGCGCCGGATCACCACCTCCGGCGTCCCGTGCCACGCCGCGCACTCGCAGAGCGTCCTGGCGAGGTCCGCCGCGAGGGCGCCGCTCATGCGCACGCCGGGCTCCAGGTAGAGAGCCTTGACCTCGAACACGCCCTCCTTCCGGTGCGCCTTCGCGTCCAGGCGGCCGACCAGCGCGCCGCGGCGGAGGATCGGCAGCACGAAGTACCCGTACCGCCGCTTCGGCGCCGGGGTGTAGCACTCCAGCCGATAGTCGAAGTCGAACAGGGCCTTTGCCCGTTCCCTGTCCCACACCAGCGGGTCGAACGGCGAGAGCAGCGTGGTCAGGGTCGGCCGGATCCCGCCCGCCGCCGCGGCCTCCGCCAGGCCCAGGTTGGCCGGGTGGATGTACGCCGCCTCCTTCCACCCCTCGACCTCCACCCGCAGCAACGCGCCCTCCCGGGCCAGCGCCTCCACCGTCCGCGCCGTGCTCCGCCGGTCCGTGCGGAAGTAATCGGCCACCCACCGGGCCGTGGTCACGCCGAGCGCCCGGACCGCCTTGAGCGCCAGCTCTCGCTCCGCCTGCTCCCGTGGCGGCAGCCGCGCGTCGTCCCACGTCGGGAGCACCCGCTCCCGGAGGTCGTACACCCGCTGGAAGTTGTGCCGGCACGCCACCATCAGCTCCCCCGCCGTGAACAGCGCCTCGAGCGCCCGCTTCTCGACCTTCCACTCCCACCACCCCCCGGAACGTCCATCGGTGCGCTCGAAATCGACCGCCCGCACCGCCCCCCGCTCCCGTACGAACGCGAGCACCCGCTCCAGCTCCGCCCGGTGCCTCTCGACCCAGTCGGCCCGGTACTTCCACCCCATCCCGCTCGGGTCCAGCATCCGGTGGCGGTAGAGCGGGTAGTCCTCGATCGGCAGGAAGCACGCTTCGTGGGCCCAGTACTCGAAGAGCGCGCCTTCCGCCAGCAGCTCGTCCAGCCAGCGCGGCGGGTAGTCGCCTAGCCGGCTCCACAGCACCAGGTACGGGCTCCGCGCCACCACCTGGATCGTGTCGATCTGCAGCGCCCCCATCCGCCGGATCGCCCGCAGCACGTCCTCCTTCGTCGCCCGGGCCCGGGGCCTGCGGTCGAGGCCCTGCGCCGCGAGCGCGAGGCACCGCGCGCCCGCCCGGTCCAGCGTGGCGACCGCCTCCACCTCTCTCACCGCCGCTCCCGCGTCCCCGCCGCCACCAGATCGTAGTAGCCCCGGATCCGCCCGGCCCGGTACTCGTCGACCAGCGCCTCGATCCGCTGCACGAGCTGCGTGCTCGCGTAGCCGGGAACCGACTCGGGGAGCCGCATGCGGAAGACGCTCCGGATGATGACGCTCCGCGGGTCGCGCGGCAGCCGCATCACGTTCCGCATGAACGCATCGAGCCTCCCATCCTGGGCCAGGTAGAACTCCACGTTGGACGTGTAGTACGCCGAGACGCGCAGGCCCCGCTCCTCCAGGAACCGGGCGATCGCGGCCAGGGCGTGGTCGCCCGCGAGGTCGCCCACCACCGGGATCACCCGGTTGCGCGCCTGCAGCGACTTCACGAACCGGAACGCCTCCTCATCCGCGACGTAGCTCGCCTGCCGGCCCGTGAGGTCGCGCTCGAGCAGCAGCCGCCGGAGCGTGGGGTACTCCGGCCGCGGGGCGCGCCCGTGGCTCTGGAACCGGAGATCCAGCCCCTCGCGGGCGAAGGTCGCGTGAAAGCGCCGGATCGTCTCCCAGTCCGACGCCGAGAGCTCGACGCCGTACGTCCGGATCCGCTCCCGCACGCGCGCGTGCGCGGCCTCGAACGCCTCCTGCCGCATCAGTGTGCGGTCCAGGTCGGCCACGATCGCCTCGATGCTCCGGCCCGGGTCGCGCCGCGCCGGGACGGGCCGGCCGAGCAGCAGGGCGAGGTACTCCTCCCGGTCGCGCGACAGCTCGAACAGCGCCTTGAAGAGCAGGTGCTGCAGGAGGTTGTCCCGCCGGATGTCGACGATGATCGCCAGCTCGGGCCGGACCTGCGCGATGTAGGAGAAGTTCTGGTCCGGGCCCACGCCGATGTAGACCCCGCCGTGGACCCCGAGCTCCCGCAGCTTCCCCATGACGTGCAGGTACGACGCCTCGTTCGACACCAGGTTGTCCGTGTCGAAGTATCCGCCCGGCTCCGAGAGCCGGCGAATGATCCCCGCGAACGACGTGTCCGCCCGGACGGGGGCGGCGGCCGGGGCGGGGGAGCGGGGTTGCTGGGCGGCGGTGGGGGCCGCGGCCAGCACGAGGCAGAGCAGCAGGACGAGGATTCGCATGACAAGCCCTCCAGGGTCGCGGCCGTGGCCCGCGCGGTTCCGCCGGCTCCCCGCGACGCCGCGCGGGCCGGCGCCGCTCTGCCGCGGTGAGGGGAACGGGAATCGACCGGGCCGCGGTTCGCTCAATAATAGACTGCGGGCCAGGGGAAGACGATGAGATTGCATTCCGCCCCTGGCCCGCTTAATTTTCCAGCATTCCCGCAAATCCGGCTCGTGCGGCCCTGCGCCCCGCGCCGGCTCATACCGGATTCGCGTGAACGCTTCCGGCATGCTCCGCAGCCAGGGCGGTGCGCGCCTGGCCCGGCGTTCCGCGCCGCGAGCCGAACCCGCGGGCCGAAGCCCAGGGGACGCGCGGCGAGCAGGAACGCCAGCCCGGGATCGGGCGCAGCGCCAGAGCGACGCCGGCCGGCCTAGCCGAATGGGGATCACCCTGGTCGCCGCGAGCACCGGTCCACGAGGGGCCGTCCAACGTCCCTGATTGGCAAAGCCTGATCGGAGGACCCATGCGCGCTTCAGCCCGCTTCCTGCTCCTGCCCCTGGCGCTGCTCGGCGCCGCGGCCGTCCCGCACGCGAGCGTGGACCCGGTCGAGATCCGGGAATGGACCGTACCCTGGCCCAACACCCGGCCCCGCGATCCCTACGTGGACGCCCAGGGCCGCGTCTGGTTCGTGGGCCAGGTGGGCCACTACGTCGCCTACCTGGACCCCCGGAGTGGCGAGTTCAAGCGCTACGACCTGGAGCCAGGCACCGGCCCCCACAACCTGATCGTGGACCGTGCCGGCTTCGTCTGGTACGCTGGGAACCTGAAAGCCCACATCGGCAAGCTGGATCCGAAGACCGGGCAGATCACCCGGTACCCGATGCCTGACCCCGCGGCGCGTGACCCGCACACGCTTGTCTTCGACCGGGAAGGCGATATCTGGTTCACGCTCCAGGGCAGCAACATGGTGGGCAAGCTCGCCACCCGCTCGGGCGAGGTCCGGCTGATCCGGGTGACGACGGAGCGCGCGCGGCCGTACGGCATCGCGCTCGACTCGAAGGGGCGGCCGTGGGTCAACCTGTTCGGCACCAACAAGCTGGCCACGGTCGACCCGGCGACCTTCGAGCTGCGCGAGATCGAGCTCCCGCGCCCCGGCGCCCGTAGCCGCCGCATCGGCATCACGTCGGACGACAGGGTCTGGTACGTGGACTACGCCGAAGGGATGCTCGGGGCGTTCGACCCCGCGACCGGCAAGTTCCAGGAATGGACGCTCCCGGGTGGCGCGGGCAGCCGGCCGTACGCCATGGCCGTGGATGACCGGGACCGGGTCTGGGTCGTCGAGACGGGGAGCCAGCCCAACCGGCTGGTCGGCTTCGACCCGCGGACCCAGGAGTTCTTCAGCATCACGCCGGTCCCGAGCGGCGGGGGGACGGTCCGGCACATGATCTTCCACGCGCCGAGCCGCTCGATCTGGTTCGGCACGGACACCAACACGATCAGCCGTGCCCGCATCCCCTGAGCCCCGCCTCCGCCGGGCCGGCCTCCCCGTGGGGCTGGCGCTCTCGCTCCTCTTCGCCGGCGGGCTGCTGGCCCGGAACGCCGTGCTTCCCGAGAACCCGCCGCCCGCGCACACGGGCGGCTTCGGGGAGCCGACGTGCCAGGTCTGCCACTTCGGTGGCCCCACCGACGAGGGCGGTGACGCGGTCTCGTTCGCGGGCGTCCCCGCGACCTACGAGCCGGGGCGCACCTACCGGATCACGGTGATCCTGGCCCGCCCGGGCACGCGCCTCGCCGGCTTCCAGCTCGCCGCCCGCTTCGCTGACGGCCCTCGCGCGGGCCAGCAGGCCGGCGAGCTCCGGCCGGTCGACGAGCGGGCCGCCATCACGGAGCACGGCGCGCCACCCATCGCCTACGCCCACCACACCCGCGCGGGGACCGTCCCCACGGCGCCGGACACCGCGCGCTGGGTGCTCGAATGGACCGCGCCCCGGGAAGCCGCCGGGACCGTCGTCTTCCACGTCGCGGCCAACTCCGCGGATGGCGACAACTCCCCCCTGGGGGATGCGATCGTCGCCGCCAGCCTGGAGAGCCGGCCGGCCAGCCGATGAGGCCACGTGCGACCAGCGCTCGAGCGCTCCCGAACCCGCCCCGCGCCCGCGGCTCAGCTGGCAGGCCGGAAGCGCGAGGCGGTGTAGACGACCCCATCGTCCACGGCGTCCGGCATCACGTCGATCCAGATCCGGGTGGGGTAGCCGTACTCGGGGTCGTAGGTGACCTCGAGCGCGCCGACTTCCCGGCGCACAGCCTCCTCGACCGCGTCGAACAACCCCTCCACCGGCGGGAAGTGCCGCAAATCGTCCTCCGGAACCGGCTCGCCCGTCTCGACCCGGTTTGCCGCGACGACCCGGCCGCGCTCCACGCGGACCCGCACCGGCCCGACCAGATTCGGCGGGCAGAAACACACCCGCCGGAACTCGTACTCGTAGCTGTCGACCCCGTGCGCGCGCCACCGCTCCCGGTTCCGCTGCAGCCGCGCCCGCTCCTCCTCGTACGGGCCGCCGGGAAGCGAGACGCAGGACGCCACGAAGAGCAGCAGGCCCAGCACGAGCACCCGTGAACGCTTCATTGCGGGCCTCCGGTGGAGGTCTGCCGTGCTCGCTGCCCTGGTGAGAACGCCAGAGGCCAACGGGTTTTGACAATGGATCCGATCACGCACACCCTGACTGGCGCGGCCCTCTCCCGCGCCGGCTTGCGAAAGACGACGCCCCTCGCCACCGCAGCGCTGGTGGCCGGCGCCAACGCGCCGGACATCGACGGCCTGATCTACCTCACGGGCGCCGGGTACCAGGCGCTCGCGCTCCGCCGCAGCTGGACCCACGGGCCGCTGGCCGTCGCGCTGCTCCCCTTTGCCGTCGCTGGCCTGGTCCTGGCCTACGACCGGTGGGTTCGCCGGCGCCGGTCCCCGGAACAGCCACCCGCGCGCTGGTGGCCGCTCCTGCTCCTCTCCTTCCTCGGCGTGCTCACGCACCCGGCGCTCGACTGGCTGAACACGTACGGCATCCGGCTGCTCATGCCGTTCAGCCGCCAGTGGTTCTACGGCGACGCCCTCTTCATCGTGGATCCCTGGGTCTGGCTGCTCCTTGGCGGCGCTCTCTTCCTCACCGGCCGCGCCAGGCTCCAGACGACGCTCGCCTGGGCGCTGCTCGGCGGCCTCCTCACGCTCCTCGTCCTGACGGCCCCCATCCCCGTGGCGGCCAAGGTCGGGTGGAGCGCCGGCATCGTGGCGCTGGCGGCAGCGCGGGTGGTGGCCGCTCGCACCCGGCGACAGCCGTCCGCTCGCGTCGTGCAGGTGGCCGTCGGCCTGGCCGCGCTCTACATCCTGGGCATGATCGGTGCGAGCGCCGCGGCCCGCCGCCAGGTCCGGCACGCGCTCCCGCACCTCCCGGTCGAACGGGTCATGGTCGCGCCCACGCCCGCGAACCCCTTCACGGGCGAAGTCGTCGTCGCCACCCCGACCGCCTACCATCTCGGCGCCTTCCACTGGCTCGGCACGCCGCGCCTGCGCCTGAGCGGGGACACCATCCCGCTCCGCCCGGACGGCCACGACCGGGTCATCGCCGCCGCCACCGCTGACCCCGACGCCCGGGCCTACCTGACCTGGTCGCGCTTCCCCTTCTTCCAGGTCGAAGAATCCGCCGAGGGCTACACCGTCTTCATCGGCGACGCCCGCTACACGGCCATGGGGCGAGGCGGCGAGCTGAGCGGGATTCGAGTAAGAGTGGAGCGGTAGCCTCCGCAGAGGAACCGTCGCCTTCGTTCCCACGCCACGCCTCCGTCGATCGACGCCTCGTCACGTAACCACCGTCCTGGGCCGTTCGGCGCGGATCGAGCGCCCCGGCCCACCGAGAGGCAGCCCCTCTCGAACGTCCTGCCGGCCCCCATCCGCGTCGGGAAGCCGCTCCGCGCGTCGGCCCGTGCTGGCCGCCGTGCGGCGGAACGACCATGAACGCCGGGGCCGGAGACGTCTGCCTTGCGTTCCTCCAGCGGTCGCTGCATCCTCACGCACAAGGCCTTCGCACCCGCCTTCGACGAGGAGGGGAGGTTGCCGGGTTTCACGACGCGCTCGCTTCCCTCCCCTGTCGCCTTCCCCCGCTGCGAGGACGATCCACAGACAAGCCCGGGCGATCGCTCGGCCCACCGCACCCGCGCGAAGGCGACCCATCATCGGGACCACGGAACGCCGTCGTTCCGTCACCTCGGGAGGGTGTTCGACGCGATTGCACCGCGGGCGTGCCCTCGGCCGTCCCGAGCCGGGCCGACCGTCCCCAAAGCGAGCCCGGGACGATCCACGTCCGGAGGTCTGTCGAGATGACCGGATCGAAGATCGCACGCAGTGCCTGTGCAGCCCTCACCCTCGCGTTCACCGGACTCCTCGCCGGCCCGGCCGCCGGCCAGGCCCCGACGTCCCCACGCGCCTGCGCCGACTGGTCCCCCCGGGTCGACCTCTGGGTGTCGCCGCGCGAGACCGGCACGCTGGGACCGAGGTGGCTGACACTCCTCCCGGGGCACGACCGGGTCTTCGCCGCCGCCAGCATCCTGTCGGTTCCCGGTGACCCCTCCTGGGACTTCCTGGTCCAGGAAATCGGGAAGGACTCACTGCCTCTCCCGCCGGGCGGATGCTTCTACCTCGCGCCCGCCGGAGCCCTCGACCGCGAGGGCGTCCTGCACCTCATCTGGGCCGAGCCGGACCCGGCCGCCGGGCTCGAGATCTTCCAGGGAGAGGTCGAATACTCCATCCGGCGCCTCCTGTACGCGAGCTACCGCGACGGCCGCTGGAGCCCGGCGGAGCAGATCTACGAGGCCCAGGCCCTTGCTTCCTACGCGGACCACCATTCCGACCTCGTGGCGGACGAGGCCGGCACGCTGCACTTCGTCTTCGCGAGCGGATTCTCGCTAGTCCATCTGCGCCGCGAACAGCGCGGTTGGCATGCCAGGGAGCTGCGTGCCCCCGACGGACCGGGGATCGTCCCCGGCGCGGGCGGCGTCTACCCCTCCCTCATCCCGGGCCCGGGGAGCCGGCTCTCGCTCGGTGTCGTGTCCGGCGCTGTCGACCGCGCCATGCCGGGGGACTGACCGCGCCACGCGAACAGCGTCTTCTTCTGGCGCTCCGATGACGGCGGCGAGACCTGGAGCGCCCCCGTCCTGGTCCACCTCGCCGACGCGGCAGGCCGGCCACGGACCTGCAACTGGTGCGGACCCGCGGCGACACGCTCCACATGCTGTGGCTGATCCGGGCGGAGCCGCGGTCGTTCATCACGATGGGCGTCGCCCACACCATCTCCGGAGATGGCGGGCGCACCTGGTCCGCGCCCCAGAACGTGCCGCTCCCCGCCGGCCTTGACACCCCGGCCAGGATCGCCGCGGCGGCCGGGCCTGGAGGCGAACTGCACCTCGTGTTCAGCGATCGGCTCGTCGAGCTGAACAAGCAGCTCTGGCACACGCGCTTCCTGGACGGGTGGACCCAGCCGGTTCGCCTCCTGCCCGATTCGTCCCGTAGAAGCAGCAGATTCGTCTTCCACATCGATGGCTCGGGCCGCCTGCACCTCCTCTGGAGCCATTCGGCGCTGTACCGGGAAGGCGATCCTCCCGGGGCCCGGGATGTGCGGCTGTCGTACGCCGTGCGGCCACTCTGTCGGGAAGACGGGACCTGAACCGGGAGGCCGCCCGTGGCTCGAGCGCGGCCGCACGGCGGACGAGGGGACGCCCACCACCGCTGGCTCCGGTCGCCGCGCCAGCGGGATGAGTGCCACGCCGAGCCCCTCGGAGCAGCCCCGCGCGCGAACAGGGATCCTCACCATGACCGCCTACGTCCTCCAGCACACCGTCCACCGCCCCTGGCCCCTCCCCGACCGGCCGTGGGTCCTCGCGCAGCGGTGGCTGGACCTCCTCTTCGCCCACTGGCCCCTGCCACCGGAAACCGTCCGCCCTCTCGTGCCGCCCGCCCTCCCCCTCGACACCTTCGACGGCCAGGCCTGGATCGGCATCGTCCCCTTCCGCGTCGCCGGCCTCCGCCCCAGGGCGCTCCCCGCCGTCCCCTGGATCTCCTACTTCCCCGAGCTCAACGTGCGGACGTACGTCACCGTGGACGGCAAGCCGGGCGTCTACTTCTTCAGCCTGGATGCGGCCAGCCGCGCCGCCGTGGCCGGCGCCCGCGCCCTCTTCGGATTGCCCTACCACCACGCCGAGATGGACGTCCGCCGGAAGGGCGAGTGGATCCTCTACCGCAGCCGCCGCCGGGACGAGAGGGATGGACGGGCGGAGTTCCGCGCCCGCTACCGCCCCGCCGGCGGGATCTTCCATCCCGCGCCCGGCACCCTCGAGCACTGGCTCACCGAGCGCTACTGCCTCTTCACCGCCGCGCCCGGGCCCCGCATCCGCCGCGTCGAGGTCCACCACCCACCCTGGGCCCTCCAGCCCGCCGAGGCGGAGATCGACGTGAACACAATGGTCGAGGTCCTGGGGGTGAGCCTCCCGCCCACCCCTCCGCTCCTCCATTTCGCGCGGCGCCAGGACGTCCTGACCTGGGCCCCACAGACGGTGAGGCAGGCCGTCCCGATCGACTGAGAGGCGACACGCGCCCGTCTGACGGCCGTCTCTGGAACAGCCCCACACCCCCGCACACCGCCCGGAAAGACCGGCACGATTCTGGCCATCGGCGGCCCGGCGAACACCGCCGCCGCGACGCGCTCCGTCGCGCACGCGGCCCCGTCTGTCACGGCCTGGACCAAACTATGAGACGAGCGACCGGCTTCCTCGTCACCACCCTCTGCCTCACCGCCGCCTGCGCCCCCTCCCACCCCCCGCAGACGCCGGCCCCCGCGCCGGCACCCCAGTCCCCGCCCGCGCTCCTGCTTGCCCGGCCCGAAGAGGTGGGGATGAGCCCCGACCTCCCGGCCCTCCTCGACTCCATCCTCCACGCCGCCCTCGCCACCGGCGCCGCGCCCGGCGCCGCGCTCGCCGTCGGGCGCCACGGCAGGCTGGTACACCTCCGCGGCTACGGCCGCCTCGACCACGCGCTCGGGTCCCCGCCCGTCACCCCCTCCACCATCTACGACCTCGCCTCCCTCACCAAAGTCGTCGCGACCACCACCGCCGCAATGATCCTCGAGGAGGAAGGACGGCTCGACATCGACTTCCCCGTCCGCCACTACCTCCCCGAGTTCGATTCCCCGGACAAAGCCGCCATCACCGTCCGGATGCTCCTCACCCACCGCGCCGGCTTCGAGGCCGGCGCCCCGCTCTGGCAGCTCTACCGCGGCCGCCAGCAGTACCTCGAGCAGATCAACCGCCGCCCGCTCCTATACCCGCCCGGCACCCGCTCGCTCTACAGCGACTGGAGCATGATCCTCCTCCAGCTCGTCATCGAACGGATCGCCGGCCGTACCCTCGACTGGTTCCTCCAGGAGCGCGTCTTCGGCCCGCTCGGGATGAGGGACACCGGCTTCAACCCCGGCCCCCACCTCCACGACCGCATCGCCCCCACCGAGTTCGTCCCGCTCCGCGGCGGGCTCGTGAAAGGCAGCGTCCACGACCCGAACGCCTACGCCATGGGCGGCGTCTCCGGTCACGCCGGCCTCTTCTCCTCCGCCCGCGACCTTGCCGTCTTCGCCCAGATGCTCCTCAACGGCGGCGAGTACAACGGCGTCCGCATCCTCCGGCCCTCCACCATCGCCCGCTGGACGGCGCCCCAGTACCCCGGCTCCAGCCGCGCCCTCGGCTGGGACACGCCCTCCGAGCTCTCCAGCGCAGGACGCTTCTTCAGCCCCCGCGCCTTCGGCCACACCGGCTTCACCGGCACCTCCCTCTGGATCGACCCGGAACGGGGGCTCTTCATCGTCCTGCTCACCAACCGCGTCCACCCCACCGCGCAGAACGGCAGGCACGTCCCCCTCCGCCGCGCCGTCGCCGACGCCGTCCAGGCCGCGATCCTCGACGCCCCGCTCATCGACTGGGAAGCGCGACACTCCGAACGGCGGCCCCCGATGTGACTCGGCCGGCGGAGCACAAGGCGTTTGGGCGAACTCCGCGTTACGCCGGCACTCCACCCTCCAGCGCCCGCTCCGTCTCCGGATCGAAGAAGTGCAGCTTGTCCAGGTCGAGGACCAGGTCGACCGCCTCCCCGGGACCGGGCAGCGGCTGCGGCGCCACCCGGGCGATCAGCCGGTGGCCGAGCGAACTCGCGTGGAGCAAAATCTCGTTCCCCAGGAGCTCCGCCATCTCGACGACCAGCCGCGCCTCCGCCACCCGGCCCCCCCTTCGGCGGCTTCCCGCGATGTCGATGTCCTCCGGCCGGATCCCCAGGATCACCTCCCGGCCCTCGCGCGAGCCCAGCGAGCGGCCCCACTCGTCGCCAAGAGGCAGCGTGAACGCGTTCCCCTCGGCGCAATAGCGCAGCCCTTCTCCACGCACCACCACTCCGCGCACGAAGTTCATCGGCGGGCTGCCAATGAACCCCGCCACGAACCGGTTCGCCGGCCGCCGGTACACCTCGAGCGGCGTGTCGATCTGCTGGACCTCCCCCGCATCCAGCACCACGAGGCGGTCACCCATCGTCATCGCGTCCACCTGATCGTGCGTGACGTAGATCGTCGTCGCGCCCAGTTGCCGGTGCAGCCTCAAGATCTCCGTCCGCATCTGCACCCGTAGCCTGGCGTCCAGGTTCGATAGCGGCTCGTCGAACAGGAAGACCGCCGGCTCACGCACGATTGCCCGCCCCAGCGCCACCCGCTGGCGCTGCCCGCCCGATAGCTGCCTCGGCTTCCGACCCAGGATCCCCTCGATCCCCAGCACCTCGGCCGCCCACCGCACCCGCCGCTCGATCTCTTCCCGCGGGAGCTTGCGCAACTTCAGCGCAAAGGCCAGGTTATCGTACACGGACATGTGCGGGTAAAGCGCGTAGCTCTGGAACACCATGGCGATGTCCCGATCTTTCGGCGGGACTTCGTTCACCATCCGATCGCCGATGTAGATCCGCCCGGCGGTCACGGACTCCAGCCCGGCAATCATCCGGAGAATCGTGCTCTTGCCGCACCCGGAGGGCCCGACCAGCACGACGAACTCGCCGTCGCGCACCTCGAAGCTCACGTCGCGAACCGCGAGGTGCGCCTGGCCGTCGTCGTAGACCTTGCGGACCTCCTCTAGCTTTACACGCGCCATCGGCGATTACTTCCTAGAGGCTATAGAGGTCTTGTATGAGCCGTTCGATTCTCTTTCCCGAGGACTTCCTGTGGGGCGCGGCCACGTCCGCCTACCAGGTCGAGGGGTCGCCGCTCGCAGACGACGCCGGCCCGAGCATCTGGCATCGCTTCGTGCACACGCCCGGGCTGGTGCGCAACGGCGACACCGGCGACGTCGCCTGCGACCATTACCGCCGCTACGAGACCGACGTCCGGCTCATGGAGGAGCTGGGCCTCAACGCCTACCGCTTCAGCATCTCCTGGAGCCGCATCCTCCCCGAAGGGAAAGGACGCGTGAACCCGAAAGGCCTCGGCTTCTACGAGCGGCTCGTCGACGCGCTCCTCGCCAGAGGCATCCAGCCCCTCATCACGCTCTTCCACTGGGACCTCCCCGCGGCGCTCGACGACCTTGGCGGCTGGCTCAACCGCGACAGCGCCGACTGGTTCGCGGAGTACGCGCGGTTGGTGTTCCGGGCGCTCGACGATCGCGTCCCCCTCTGGATCACGCTCAACGAGCCCTGGGTCGTCTCCGACGGCGGCTACCTCCACGGCGCCATCGCCCCAGGGCACCGGAACCTCTTCGAGGCGCCCATCGCCTCCCATAACCTCCTCCGGGCGCACGCCTCGGCCGTCCAGGTTTACCGCGCCGAGGGACGGCACCAGATCGGCCTGGCCGTCAACCTGGAACCCAAGTACCCGGCCTCCGATTCGCCCGAGGACGTCGCGGCGACCGCCCGCGCCGACGCCTACATGAACCGCCAGTTCCTCGACCCCATCTTCTTCGGCACCTACCCCGATGAGCTGCGCGAGATCTTCGGCCAGGCGTGGCCCGAATTCCCCGCCGCCGACCTCGAGCACATCCGCCAGCCGATCGATTTCCTCGGGATCAACTACTACACGCGCAGCGTGACCTGCAACGACCCCAACGCCTGGCCGGTGCGCGCCGGCCGGGTCCGGCAGCACCGCCACACATACACCGAAACCGATTGGGAAGTCTATCCGCAGGGGCTCACCGACACGTTGCTCTGGGTCAAGCAACGCTACGGCGACCTGCCGCTCTACATCACCGAGAACGGCGCAGCGTTCTTCGACCCCCCGACGCCCATCGACGGCCGCGTGGACGATCCGCTTCGCGTCCACTACTACCGCGAGCACCTGCGCGCGGCCTACGAGGCCCTGCGCCAGGGCGTCGATCTCCGGGGCTACTTCGCCTGGTCGCTCCTCGACAACCTCGAGTGGAGCCTCGGTTACTCCAAGCGCTTCGGCATCATCCACGTGGACTACGCCACGCAAGCGCGCACGCCCAAGGCAAGCGCTTACTTCTACGCGGACGTGATCCGCACCCGCGGCGCGGTTCTCTCGGAACCTTGACATCCCCTGCGCGTGCCCGAATCCGTGCCCGCCCACCGGGCACGGATTCGGGCACGGCCACGCACATGGAGGGTACCCAGAGGGGGCAGCTCAGCCTTTCACGCTCCCGATCAGGATCCCGTCGATGTAATGCTTCTGCAGGAACAGGAACACGAGCAGAACCGGCAGCGTCGTCAGCACCGAGCCGGCCATCATAAGCTCCGTGTCCTGCACGTGCTCGCCCGCCAGCCCAGCCAGCGCGACCGGCAGCGTGTAGAGCGACTCGTCCGTCAGGACGATGAGCGGCCACATGAAGTCGTTCCACACCGCCATGAAGGTGAAGATGGCCAGGGTGACCAGGATCGGCCGGCAGAGCGGCAGTACCACCGACCAGTAGATCCTGAACTCGCCCGCGCCATCGAGCCGGGCAGCATCGATGAGTTCGTCGGGGATCGAGAGCGCGTACTGCCGAACCAGGAAGATCCCGAAGACGCTGGCCATCCCGGGCACGATCACGCCCCAGTACGTATTGATCATCCCGAGCTCCTTGAGCAGCAGGAAAAGCGGCAGCATCGCCACCTGCACCGGGATGACCAGCGTCGACAGAAGGAGGCGGAACAGGCGGTCTCGCCCCCGGAACCGGAGCTTCGCGAAGGCGTACCCCGCCATCGAGTTGACCAGCAGCGCGAGCGCCGTTACCGCCACGGCCAGGAACCCGCTGTTCAGGAGGTAGCGGGCGACGTTCAGGCGGCTGAACAGCTCCCTGTAATGCTCGAGCGTGACCTCCCTCGGCAGGAACGGGGGTGGATAGGCGCTGGCCTGTCCCGTCGGCATGAGCGACGCCGAAACCATCCACAACAGGGGCGTCAACGTCAGCGCGGCGCCGAGAAGCAGCGCCGCGTAGAGCAGCGCTTGCGCGATCCGTGCCCTCATCGGCTCCCTTTCTCGAGCCGGTACAAGAGCAGCGTCCCGGCCAGGATGATCAGGAACAGGACGAAGGCGATCGCCGCGGCATACCCCAGGTTCCACCAGCGGAAGCCTTGTTCGTACAGGAGCAGCACCACGCTCAACGTGCTGTGGAGCGGCCCACCCTGTGTCATCACGTACGGCTCCGCGAAGAGCTGGAAGTAACCGGTCATCGTGACCACGCTCACGAACAGGAAGGTCGGCGCCAGCATGGGAAGCGTGATGGAGCGGAACCTCTGCAACGCGTTCGCGCCGTCGATGCGCGCCGCCTCGTACAGCGCCTCGGGGATGTTCTGCAGTCCCGCGATGAAGATCACCATGTTGTAGCCGAAATTCTTCCACACCGCGAGCAGGATGATCGCCGGCATTGCCCACGCGGGATCGCCCAGCCAGTCGATCGGCTCCACGCCGAAGAAACCCAGCGCATGGTTCAGCAACCCGAGGCGCGGGTGGTAGAGGTAGCGCCATACGACGGCGACGGCCACCAGCGTCGTCACCACTGGCGCGAAGTAGATGGTCCGGAAGAAGCCCTTGAACCGCACGAGCTTCGCATTGAGGAGGAGGGCGGCCGCGAGCGAGACCGCCACCGAGAGCGGCCCGCCGACCACCACGAAGTACAAGGTGTTCTTGAGCGCCTTCCAGAACAGCGGGCTACGGAGGAGGTCGATGTAGTTCCCGACGCCGACGAAGCGCGCGTTCCTCGGGTCGCTCACCGCGTAAATGTCGAAGTCGGTGAGACTGAGCAGGAACGCCGCCGCGACCGGCAGGAAGAAGCAGACGGTGAGGACCAGGAGCCCCGGCAGCAGGAAGAGGTAAGCCGGGTTCAGCCGGAAGCCCGCCCCCCTCCGCCCCGCCGCAGGACGCCGGGCGGACGCAACGGCTTCCTTCGCCCCGAGGCTGGCGACCCCGCTCATCGCGCCACCGTGGCCCCCCTGGCCAGCATCCAGCGGCGCTTCTCGAGGATCCGGTCGACGTCGCGGTCGAGCGCGGCCAGCGCGGCGTCCGTGGACAGCCGTCCCAGCACCGCCCCCTCGGCGTACTGCATCACCTTGGTGGCGATCTGCTCCCATTCCGGGACCTTCGGCACGGGCGTCACGCGCTGGAGCTGCTCCCAGAACGCCCGCGCGTGCGGGTTGCCGGCCAGGGCCGGATCCTGCCAGGCCTCCCGGCGGGCCGGCAGATCACCCGTCAGCGCGTAGAAGCGGAGCTGCTGCTCGGGCTCGGAAAGATACTCGATCAGCCGCCACGCCTCCGCCTTGTGCGCCGAAGCCCGGAACACCACCAGGCTCGCTCCGCCCGCCACCGAGCGGCCCGATGCAGGTCCATTCGGCCCCGGCATGGGCGCCGTCATCCACCGATCCTGCATCTCCGGCGGGAGCCGCCGCCTGAACTCCCCGATGTTCCACGGACCCGTGATGAACATCGAGATGTAACCGTCCGCGAACGCCTGGTAGACGTTCGGGATTTGGTTTTGACTCACGGCGGGTGCCAGCCCCTCCCGGAACAGCGACACGTAGAACTCGAACGCCTCGCGGAACTCCGCGCCCCGGAACGCGCCGTACCTGTCGCCGTCGCGCAGCAGGGGCGAGCCCATGCTCAGCCCCAGGATCACCGGAGGTCGCCAGTCGTTCGTCTCGAGGAGAGCTACGTACCGGCCTTCGCCCAACTCCTTCTTGATCCGCCGCATCGCCTCCCGCCACTCCGCCCACGTCTCCGGCGGCCGGGTAAACCCGACCTCCGCCAGCAGATCCATCCGGTAGAAGAGGAGGCGAGTGTCGACGTACCACGGGATTCCGTACACCCCGCCGCCGATCACGTTGGTGTCCCAGATCCCCGGGAAATACCCTTCCCGCTCGACCACCGTCGACCGGGCCACCCACCCATCCAGCCGCTCGAGCGCGCCCAGCGCCACCAGCTCCGGCACCCACGTGTTCCCGAGCTGCGCCACGTCCGGCATCGCCTCGCCCACGTACGCCGTGAGCAGCTTCTCGTGCGCCGCCGCCCACGGGATCTGCTGGACCCTCACCCGAATCCCCGGGTTCCGCCGCTCGAACTCCGGGATCAGCTCCTCCACCACCTCCCCCTCCCGACCGAGCGCCCAGAACTGCAGCGTCACCACCCCCGGCTCCGTTGCGGGAACACACCCTCCCGGGAGAAACGCCGCGAGGCCGAGCCAGATCCACCAAGGCCGGCAATGATGCTTCACGGGTATGCTTCGGGTAACGCTCCTCGCCTTCGACACCCGCGCCCAGCATCCCCGGGGCGGCTCGTCATCCGGGCTACCCCGCCGGCCGCGCCTGGGATCCGGTACGCCCCGGCCGCCCCACGGCTACGGCAGCTTTCGCTCCGAAGCCTGCCAGTCGCCGCGCCGGAGCGGGATCTGCATCCCGCCCGTCGACTCCAACCGGTCGAACAGGCGCCGCCGCATCTGCCGCGCCACCTCCCTGTACGCAGGCACCCGGATCAGGTTGTACCACTCCTGAGGGTCGGTCTGCAGGTCGTACAGCTCCTCGAGGTCCCAGATGCCGTGGTAATAGATGTACTTGTACCGGTCCCCGCGAAGCGCGAACGTGGTCGGCGTGTGCGGGAACGCGTACTCCCAGTAATACTCGTACAGGAACTCGCCATCCCCCTCCGCCGTCGCGGGAAGCGGATCGCCCCGCAGCGCCGCGAGCACCGAACGGCCGTCCATCTCGTGCCCGGACGCCACACCCGCCAGCTCCAGGATCGTCGGCGCGATGTCGATGTTCCGGACCAGCACATCGACCTTCGACCCGGCCGGGATGTACCCCGGCGCGTACGCCAGCATCGGGATGCGCATCGACTCCTCGTAGGCGTTCCGCTTGTCGATCAGCCCGTGCTCCCCGAGCAGGAAGCCGTTGTCGCCCAGGTATAGGACCAGCGTCGACTCGCTCAACCCCGATTCGTCCAGATAGTCGAGCACCCGCCCCACCGACTCATCCAGCGCCAGCAGCGTCTCGGCGTAGCGGCGGTAAAACGTGTCGAAGTCGAACTGCCCGTGGTACATATACTCGACCCCGTGCCAGCTGTAGCGCTGCTCCCGCACCCAGCGCGGCTTCTCCCGGTAGTTCGCCTCCGTGTTGGCCATCGTGGGTGGGTACGGGATCGGGGCGCTCGCGTACCGGCCCCGGTGCCGCGGCGCCGGCTCGAACTCCGCATGCACCGCCTTGTGCGACAGGAACAGGAAGAACGGCCGGCCCGAGCGGTCCCGCCTCTGCCGCTGCAGCCACGCGATGGCGGAGTCCGTCAGGATGTCCGTCGTGTAGCCCTTCACCCGACGGCGCTCGCCGTTCACGTTCAGCTCGGGGTCGTAGTAAACCCCCTGCCCCCGGAAGCTGATCCAGTGGTCGAAGCCCGGGGCGGCATGTCGCTCCCCGCGTCCTCCCCCATGTGCCACTTTCCGATGTACGCGGTCCGGTACCCCGCTTTCTGGAGGTATTGCGGGAAAAACACGGTGCCCGGCGGAATCGGGGAGGTATTGTCCACCACCCCGTGTCGGTGCGCGTACTGGCCCGTTAGGATCGAGGCCCGGCTGGGCGAGCACAGCGCAGTGGTCACGAACGCGTTCCGGATGTGCGCGCCTTCCCTGGCCATCCGGTCCAGATTCGGCGTCTCCAGCCACTCCGGCGCGTTCGGGTGGAAGCCCATGAAATCGTAGCGGTGATCGTCGCTCAGGATGATCACCACGTTGCGCGGCGGCTTCCGCTCCTGGGCCTGCGCGGCCGGCACCCCCGCGCCCCATGCGACCAGCGCGAGCAGCGCGATGAGCCGTGGCTTCATCCGCACCGCCCCTCTAGCCAGCCGCCGGTGAAGCCCGCGCGGCAAAGCCCCCGCACGATGTAGGGGTTCTTCTTCATCGTCTCCCACACCAAACCACTCCGGTAGTTCTCGATCATGAGCAGGATCGGCCCCTGGTCGATTCCCAGGTAGTCGCCGTCGAACCACCCCACGCCCGGCACGATGCGCCCGTGCTGCAGCGGCCGGTCGATCTCCACATCCAGCGTCGGATTGAAGGCGTCCAGGAAACCGTACTTCTGGAAGAGGTGATCGCCGTAGCGCTCCCGCATCGCCTTCAACGCCGGGATCGCGATCTCCGGTGCGAACGGCACCGAGCCGCCCGCCGCAGTCGGCGCGATCGTGCCATCGTCCCGGATGTCGCCCTTCGCCGCGCCGCGCGCCCAGTACGTGCGAAACCTGCGCTCCTGGCCGCGGATCTCCAGCGTGGCGTTCACCGGGCCGTCGCTCGCCGTGAGCCCCCAGATGTTCTCGCCGTAGTCCTTCCACCCCATGGGGTTGTGGATGGCGTAGCTCCGCTGGGCGATCGTCGCGCGCCGCGAGTTCTCGAAGTAGTCGATCCCCTTCTCGCGCATGTACTCGTCCTGGATCCCCCGGAAGTCGATCCAGACGTGCGAGTACTGGTGCCCGAAGAGCGGCGCGAAGTTGACGTGCTCCTGCCCGTAGAATTCACCCCAGTCGTACGTCGCGGTGAACGCCCGCCACGCCGCCGGGTCCACCGGATGCGTGGGCGAGCCCAGCGCCAGGATGTAGAGGATCATCGCCTCGTCGTACCCCTTGTACTCTGCCGAGCCGAACCCTCGCTCCGGCCGCCAGGCCATCGTGATCAGCGGCGACTGGCGCTGGAACCAGGTCCACTCGACGCGCCGGTACAGCGAGTCGGCGTAGGCACGGATCGCCGCCTCCTGCGGGTCGTCCCGGTCGAAGTACGACTGGACGAAGAGCACGCCCGCCATGAGCAGCGCCGTGTCGATCGTCGAGAGCTCGTTCGTCCCGTACCGCTCCCCCGTCTGCATGTCCAGGAAGTGGTAGAAGAACCCCCTGTACCCGGCCCTGCCGCTCGGCTCCGGGCCCTGGGGCGCGGTCCAGAAGAACTTCAGCGTGTTGAGCACCCGCTCCCGGGCCTGCGCGCGGGTGATGTAGCCCCGCTCCACGCCCACCGGATACGCGGTCAGCGCGAAGCCGACCGCCGCGATGCTCGAGAACCGGCCGCTGGGCCAGCGGTCGGGTGTCAGGCCGTTCGCAGGAGGGGTCGTCTCCCAGAAAAAGGCGAACGTCCGCGCCTGGAGCGTGTCGAGGAACGGGTCCCAGCGGTGGGCCGGCGGCTGCTCGGCGACCGGCGCGGTCGCCGAGCAGCCCCAAACCCCGAGAGCCAGAAGGAAAAATGGAAGCAGCCTCATCGTTTCGTGCTGGAGGTCCGTTAGGCCGCACCCCGCCCCCGGCGGCGGGGGCGGGGTGCGCGATCCGGGTCAGAACGAGTACTTCATCCCGAGCTGGAAGCGGCGTGGACCGCCAGCCTCGTTCAAGATCACGGCGGTCGGCCGGCCGAAGTTCTCGTTCGGCAGGATCGTGCCGTCGCTCTGGAAGTTGCCCACGTTCGTGTTGTAGCCCGTGAAGTTCACGAAGTCGAACACGTTGAACACTTCCGCCACGATCCCGATCCTGTGGTTCCGCACGGTCGGGAACTCCTTCTCCAGTCGGAGGTCCACGTTCCGGTATCCGAAGCCGCCGATCCCCAGGAACTTCTGACCCTCCGGCCGCCACCAGAAGCGCCCCTTCCCCTCTGGCCAGTCGTTGTCGCCCAGGCAGTCCCGGTTCCCGTGCGTGCAGGGGTTCGTTCCGGGCCCGAAACCGATCGTCGCGTTGAACGGCTTGGGCGTGGCCAGCTCGAGCACGCCGCTGAACCGGATGTCGGACGGTAGCCCGATGATCCAGTTGGCCACGATGCGGTGGCGCTGGTCGTTG
>DATCLG010000073.1:0-19593 GCA_036564015.1 Longimicrobiales bacterium | reverse complement strand
CGTTGGCGCACGACGCTCAAGGGCATCCTCTTCCAGGAGGGCGACCTGGTGGAGCTGGCCCGGAAGGCCGAGGAAGCGGCGGGCGGTTGACGCTGACCGGACGGGCACGCCCCCCGGAGCGCACGCTGGCCTCGTGCCGACGGCCGACTCAGCCCTTGCGCTGCAGGACCGCGTCGAGGGACCAGGCCCCAGCGCCCACGATCAGCAGGAAGAGCGAGCCGAGCAGCATCGCGAAGTCGGTGCGCGTCTCGTGGGCCATGCTCCAGAAGCCGTAGGTGTCGAGCTCCCGCACGCGGAACGGGCCGAGGTCGCGCCCGAGCAGGATCGGGAGCTTGGTCGTGATGATGGCCACGACCATGTCGATGGCGAGCGCGATCGCGGCCAGGCGGGTGAGGAGGCCGAGGAGGATCATCGCCCCGGCCACGATCTCGACCACGCCGACGAAGGTGGCCCAGAACGCGGGCTCCGGGAAGCCGATCCTGGCGAAGCGCCCCGGGCCGAGCTCGGCCGGGAAGAGGAACTTCTGGATGCCCTCCGAGAGGAAGACGGCGCCCACCATGAGACGGATCAGAACGGTCGCGCGGGGCGCCCCGGTTGCGAGGAGATCGCCGAAGTCCATGAGGCAAGCTCCGGTCAGAGGAGGATGCGGATCGCGCCGGCCAGGAGGCCGGCCAGCAGCAGCCAGATGGCCTTGAGGTCGAAGCGGAAGAGGGCGATCAGGCCGAGCGCCAGGAGCAGCCCGGCCCAGGCGTCGGGCACCGCGGGCGGGAGGAGCGTGAGCGCGACGCCGAGGATCGCGCCGGCGACGACGGCGTTCACGCCCTTGAGCGCGGCCCTGACCCACTCCCGGCGCCGCCAGCGCTCGAGGTGCGGGGCGACGAGCAGCACGGCCGTGAAGGAAGGCAGGTAGATGCCGGCGGTGGCGACGGCGGCGCCCACCGGCCCTGCGACCGCGTAGCCCACGAAGGCGACCAGCATGACGATGGGCCCCGGCACCGCCTGCGTGAGCGCGATCCCGTCCAGGAACTGGTCGGCCGTGAGCCAGCCATAGACGTCGACCACGTAGGGCTCGATCAGCGCCACGAGCATGTAGCCGCCGCCGAAGAGGACCGATCCGGTCCACAGGGTGAGCCAGAAGAGGCGGGCGAGCTCACCCGCGGCGGCGAGCGGCACGGCAAGGGAGAGGAGGATTGCGCCGCGGCGCCCCGCCTCGTCGCGTTCCCCCCGCGCCTCCGGCGGCGCGGCGGCCGGGCGGTCCTCACGGCTCCCCGCCGTCGACCCCGGCCGGGTCTGCCGGCGGTAGGCGAGCCACCCCGCCACGCCCCCCACCACCATCGCGGCGACCTCCCAGCCGTCGAGCAGCACGGCGACGAGCACTCCTCCCACCCCCAGCGCCAGCAGCCGCCAGTCCGTGACCGCGGCCCGGCTCAGCTTCCAGCCCGCACCCAGGATGATGGCCACGATCATCGGCTTGAGTCCCCAGAGGAGCTCCTCCACGGCCGGCAACGTGCCGTAGCGGAAGTAGAGGAAGGACAGGAGGACGACCAGGACGAACGTCGGCGCGAGGAACGACAGGCCGGTCACCAGGGCGCCCCGCCAGCCCCGCTGCGTGTACCCGATGTGGATCGCCACCTCGCTCGAGTTCGGGCCCGGCAACAGGTTCGTGATCCCGAGCAGCTCGAGGAAAAGCTCCCGCGTGATCCACCGCCGCCGCTCCACCACCTCGTCCAGCATCAGCGCCAGATGCGCGTTCGGCCCCCCGAACCCGAGCAGCGAGATCCGCAGGAAGACCCACGCCAGCTCCCTGTACCCCGGCCGCTGGACCTCCGTCGCGGCATCCCGGCTCCGCCCGGGCCGCGTTCCACCCCCGCGGGGCTCGCTCCTGTCCTGGACACCCTCTGCTGAAACGTCCTCTCGCATGGCGACCTCGACCGCGTCCGCGCGCTCCCGCCCGTCCAGACCCGCCCGGGGCCAGAGCCGGCACGACTCGCCCCCTGGTGCCCCCGCTCCGAATCTACTCCCCCGCCGCGCCCCGCCCAAGAGAACCGCCGCCCGCGACTCCTCCACGCCCCCACCCGCCACCACCCGACCCTTGCGTCCTCGCGCCTCCGGCCTTATAGTCAAACGCATGATGTACCGCCTTCCGATCATGCGCATGCACGGCTGTTGTTGTTGCTGTTGTACTTCCCGCCCGCGCGGGGAGCCGGCAGGCCGTGTACGCATTTCGGATGACGCGGAAAACGTGTGTTAGACGAATAACGGGGGCATGACCCCCGCTCCGCGAAACGTAGATCCGATCCAGAACGGCCGCGACTCCCTCGTGAGAGTCGCGGCCGTTCCGTTTTGCAGACCCGGAGCGGGGCACCCGACGAGCCGGCCAACCGGCTCACGACAACCACCGGGCGGACGACGCAACCCGTCGCAACCGTCCCCGCCATGAAACGCACGAGAGGAGACTCGATGGCCAGCGATGTGCTTACCGAACCCACCTGGGATCGCGTCCTCAAGCGCAACAGCATCGAGCGGATGAAACAGGAGAAGTTCCCGCTCGACATCGTCGACGAGCTGCCGCGGCTCATCGAGCTCGGCTACGAGGCCGTGCCCGAAGAGGACATCGTCCGCCTCAACTGGTGGGGCCTCACCCACGACAAGCCCAAGATCGGCACCTTCATGGTGCGGATCAAAGTGCCCGGTGGCCTGATCACGCCCGACCAGCTCCGCGGGATCGGCCGCATCTCCCGCGAGTACGGCCGCAATTACACCGAGCTCACCACCCGCCAGGGCATCCAGCTCCACTGGGTCCGGCTGGATCAGCTCCCCGAGGTGTTACAGGCGATCCAGGCGACGGGCCTCACCACCGTCGGCGGCGAAGGCGACACCGTACGCAACATCACGAGCTGCCCCGTGGCCGGGATCGAGCGCGGCGAGGTCTTCGACGTGCGCCCGGTGATCGAGAAGGTCGCGGCGTTCTTCTGGGGCAACCGCGACTACTCCAACCTGCCCCGCAAGCACAAGTACACGATCAGCGCCTGCCCCTTCCAGTGCAACGCGCCGGAGATCCACGACGTGGCCCTGCTGGCCGTGATCAAGGACGGCCGCCCCGGCTTCGCCGTGCGCGTCGGCGGCGGGCTCTCTTCCACCCCGCGCCTCGCCCGCGACCTCGACATCTTCGTTCCCGTCGAGGAGACGGTCGAGGTGCTGCGCGCGATCACCGACACCTGGCAGCACAACCTCCGCTACCGGGTGAGCCGCGCGAAGGCCCGCATCAAGTTCATGGTCGACGACTACGGGCCCGAGGGCGTCCGCCGCATGGTCGAGGAGCGGCTCGGCCGGAAGCTCGAACGGGTGCGCGCCCCCGAGCCCGCGGGTGAGGCCGACCACCTCGGCGTGCACCCCCAGAAGCAGGAAGGCCTGGTCTACGTCGGCGTCCCCGTGCCCATGGGCTGGATCTCGGGCGACCAGCTCGAGCGGCTCGGCGACATCGTCGAGGCGGTGGGCGCCGACGTGCGCTTCACCCGCCAGCAGAACTTCATCGTCGGCAACGTGCCCGAGGCTCGCCTCGAATGGCTGGCGGGCCAGCTGCGCGACCTGGGCTTCCCGCTCGATCGCAACCCGATCTACGGGCGGTCGATCGCCTGCACCAGTCACCGCTTCTGCAACTACTCGGTCGCCGAGACCAAGGGCAAGCTCCAGGAGATCCTGGAGGAGCTCGACCGCCGCTTCGGCGAAGAGGTGCAGGGCCTGCGGATCTTCATGGACGGCTGCCCGCACGCCTGCGCGCACCACTGGGTGGGCGACATCGGCCTGCAGGGCACGACGGCGCGCTCGGACGACGGGGAGAAGGTCGAGGCGTACGACATCACGATGCGCGGTGGGCTGGGGCCGAACCCGGCGATCGGGCGGCCGATCCTGCGGCGCGTCCCGGCCGAGGAAACGACGGCCGCGATCGTGCGGCTGGTCGAGGCCTGGCTCACGGAGCGCCGCGCGCGCAACGGCAGCGGCGCGTCGTTCTCGTTCCGAGATTTCTGCAACGCCCGTTCGGATGCCGAGCTCCGGGCCATCGCGCTGCCCGGCGCCGCCGTCGAGGAGGAGGCGCCGCGGTACGCCGTGCTGCGCATCTCGGGGCCGTTCCTGGACTTCACGGGCGGGATCGACCATTTCGAGGCCCAGGCGCGCACGGTGGGCCAGCTCATCGAGGCGGCCACGCGCAACTACCCGGCCCTGCAGTCGCAGATCCTGGGCCCGGACGGCGGGCTGAACGAGAACATCAACCTGTTCCTGAACGAAGAGGACGTGCGTGGTCTCCAGGGCCTGGACACGCCGGTCAAGCCTGGAGACGAGGTGGTCGTGCTGCCGGCGCTGGCCGGCGGCTGAGCCGCGCTCGGGTGGGGGACTCGCGCTTCACGGAAGAGGAACGATGAGCGAGAGCACGATCGTTTTCGACGACCTGGAGATCGGCGAGATCGCGGTCGAGCTGGACGACAAGGAACCGCAGGACGTGATCCGGTGGGCGCTGGACACGTTCGGGGATCGGATCGCGGTGGTTTCGGCGCTGCAGGCCGATGGTATGGCGATCCTGGACATGGCGTACCGGATGAAGCCGGACATCCGGCTCATCACGGTGGACACGGGGCGTCTGCCGCAGGAGAGCTACGCGTTCCTGACCGAGGTCCAGAAGCGGTATCCGGAGGTGCGGGTCGAGGTCCTGTTCCCGGACTATCGTGAGGTCGAGCTGATGGTCCGGCGGAGCGGGGTGAACCTGTTCTACCGGTCGGTGCCGCTGCGCTTCGTCTGCTGCCAGATCCGCAAGGTCCGGCCGCTGCTGCGCGCGCTGCGCACGCTGGACGCCTGGTTCACGGGGTTGCGGCGGGACCAGTGGGCGTCGCGGGCGGCAATCCGGAAGGTCGAGCTCGATCACGACCATGGGGGCATCGTGAAGGTCAACCCGCTGGCGGACTGGACGGGGGAGGAGGTGTGGGAGTACATCCGGGAGAACGACGTGCCGTATCACCCGTTGTACGACCAGGGCTACACGAGCATCGGCTGCGCGCCGTGCACGCGTCCGATCCAGCCGGGGGAGGACGACCGGGCGGGGCGGTGGTGGTGGGAGGAGAACGCCCCCAAAGAGTGCGGCATCCACTGCCCGATCGAGACCGGAGGCTTCGAGCACGAGGCGGAGGAGATCCTGAAGATGGTCAACCACGCCAGCGCGCACGGTGCCGGGGTCTGAGGATGAGCGAAACGACTCCCGCACTGGAGCTCGAGCCGATCGAGCTCGACGAGGATGCGCGTGAGCTGATCGAAGCCGAGCTGGCCCACCTGCTCCAGGGCATGCCGGACGAGCGTCGGGTGCCCTACGAGCGGTTGTCGGAGGCGGTGGCGGCGGGGCGCGTGGAGCCAGAGCTGGCGCCGCTGCTCGAGCGGGTGGTGGGGCTGGCGCTGGACACGGGCCGCGCCCGTCGCCTCTACCGGGCGGAGGGCGAGCGGATCCTGACCGACGTGTTCCGGCGCACGCCCGGCGGGCGAGCGTTGACCCGCAGCGTCGAGGCGGTGAACCGGGCGCTCGCGGCCTCGCTCGCCGGCCGGGCGCTCCGCAGCGTGCGCGTGGGCATGCGCACGCTCGGGCATTTCACCATCGAGCTCGATGCCGAGGGCGTGAGCCTGACGCTGGCCGTGCGCAAGGACGGCGTCTCGATCGAGAGCCTCGGCGCGAGCGCCTAACGCCCCACGAACTCGGCCCGCTCAGGCGCCAGCCGATCCGCCTGCCACGCCGGGATCTGGTAGAGCGTCTCCGTCCCCGCCACGCGAACCCACCACCCCCGGGCGTCGCCCTCGCCGAAGGTGAGCCGCGCGAGGGTGTCGCCCGCCGCGCCGAGCGCGGTCACTGTCCGGACCTTCCTCTCCGGCAACCGGGCCGTGTCGGGTGCGAAGTCGCTGGCAACCAGCAACGCCAGCTCCCGCAGCAGGTTGCTCACCGCGAGCGAATCCGCGGCCGACCCGTCCAGCGTCCAGCGCCCGTTCTCCCGGGCCAGGACGTACCGCCCGCCCTCGCGCTCGACCTCGATCCGATTCACCCGCGCCGTGTCCACGCGCACGATCGTCCTGTCGCGCCACTGGGTGAGGGAGCGGCGAGCCGCCGGGGCCAGATCCGCGTGCAGCAGGTAGACCTCATCGCGGCCGGGCAGCCGCACGTACACGCTGGGATAGGACGGCCCCTCCCGGCCCACCAGCAGGCGGACCGGCTCGCCCGACCCGCGGTCGAACTCGGCCACCCGCGCGCTGTCCTCCGCGACCCCCAGCCGCCCGTGGTTGGCCGGGTTCCTCGCCACGAGCTGCCCGACGCGCGCCTCCTCCAGCGCCTCCCACAACATCGCCACCAACCCGGAATCGGCCGGATACCCGTTCGCCAGCCAGCCACGGTCGCCGCGCCGCAGCTCGACCGTGTCGCCCGGGCCATAGAAGCGGATCGCGGTCACACGCTTCGGGTCGATCGACTCGATGGCGCTGGCCAGGGCGTCGGCCCGGGCGGGCGACCCCGTCCGCGGGCCGACGGCCACTGTCACGCCGTACACCACGAGCAACGCGCCGACGACGCCCAGGAGGATCTGCAACGTCTTCCGACTCATGCCTTCACCTCCTCTCCCCACGTCCTGCGGCTGAGCTGCCGGCGGCGAGCCGCGCGCAGCGCGCCACCGAGCATGAAGAGGAGCGGAACCCCTGCCAGGTTACCCCACTTGAACGCCGCTCGTCCGGCCTCCGACTCGAAGACCAGGGGCGGCGGAGTGCGATCCTTCGAGCGAATCGCGATCAACGCCTCGTCGCGGGCCAGCCAGTCCAGCGCGTTAGCGGCGAACGCCACGTTCTGCGGGTTCGCCCTCACGAACTGATCGTCCAGGAAGTCGACATCACCGACGACCACGAGCCGGCCGCTCGCCTGCGCCTCGCCGTCCCGGGCATCCTCCCCCTTCGCCGCGCCAGCGCCCGGCCCGACCGCGACCGCCACGACCTGCCGGCTCAGCTCGGACGGGTCGACCACGAAGTCAGACCTGGGCATGATCGGGGTGCCCTCCGGACGCCGCCCACCGAACTCCGTCGTCGCCCAGAGCGGCTGCACCGCAGCCGAATCCTCGACCTCGAGCGGACTCGCCCATCCGAGCGTGAGCGCGTCCAGCCCGCGCGTCAGCGTGTGATCCGCTGCCGGAAGCACGACCGGCCAGAGCGGATACGGCGCCACCACCGTGAAGAAACCGCTCCGCCCGAGAGAGATCTTCTCGTTCGACCGAACGTCGTACACCACCCCCCGCCCCAGCCTCACCCCGCGCCGGGCCAGCAGGCTGTCCAGCCCGGTTTCGACCCGCTGCGCCATCGGGAAGCCCGGGTCGACCCGCGTGCCGTCCAGCAGCAGCAGCGCTGAGCCGCCCGCCTCGAGGTACTGCTCCAGCTTCGCCACCGCGGCGCTGTCGAGCGGCCGGTCCGGCGCCGCCAGCACCACCACGTCGAACGTGTCCGGCGAGAGAACCGCGGCCGAATCGCGCTCCAGATCCACCGTCTCGAGCTCGTACCGCTCGGCCAGCACCTCGCGCAGCGCCGGGAAATCGAACGCCGACCGCGCCCCGTAACCCGTCAGGAACGCAAGCCGCGGCTTCGCAGGCGCCGTCAGCGACGCGATCATCGACGTGAGCCGGTACTCCAGGTCGTCCGTCCGGGTGATCATCGGGATCACCTCGTGCTTGTCCGCATACAGCACCGCCAGCCCGAGCCAGCCGCGCTTGACCTGGAACTCGTTGTCACGCAGGACGTTGAACTCGATCTCCCGCACCCCGAGCGACGCCGCCTCCGACGCCGCCTCCTCCCCAGCATCGGGATTCAGCTCGACGATCTGCAAACGACCATCCGCGGCCCGACGATAGTCCGCCAGCAGGTCGCGAACCTCCCGCAGCGTCATTTGCTGGATCTCCGGCGGCAGCTCCTTCGAGACGATGAGCTTGATCGTCACGACGTCGTCGAGCCCCTCGAGCACCTGCCGCGTGCCGGGCGAAAGCGTGTAGAGCCGGTCCGCGCTCAGGTCCAGCCGACCATGGATCCGGGCGCCCAGCAGATTGAGCACCACCACGCCGAGCGCGATCACCGCCGTTCCCGCCTGCAACCGCCGGAACGCCGGCCGCACCGCGCTCAGCCGCTCCCGAACGAGGAGGAAGTACGCCAGAGCGCCGAAAAGCAAGGCCGTCGAGAGGAAGTAGAGCGCATCCCGCAGGTCGATCACGCCCCGCTGGATCCCCTCGAAATGACCCAGCAGCGAGAGCTTCCCGACCACCCCCGCCAGCGCCGGCGGCAGCCCGATCAGCACCACGTCGAGCCCGATCAGCACCAGCCCGAAGCAGATCGCCACGCCCAGCATGAACGCCGCGAACTGGTTCCGCGCCGCACTCGACGCGAACAGCCCGATCGCCACCATCTGCGCCGCCAGCAACGCAGCGCCCACGTACTGCGCCACCAGGATCCCGGGATCGACATCCGACACCAGGAGGAGGCAGAGCGCCGTCGGCAGCGAGCCGGCCAGCGCGACCAGCGCGAAGAACCAGTCGCCCAGGAACTTCCCCACCACCAGCTCGAGCTCATCGACCGGCTGCGCGATCAGCCATTGATACGTCCCGCTCCGCCGCTCCTCCGCCAGCGAACGCATCGTGATCGCCGGGATGAAGAACGCGAAGAGCCAGGGCAGCAGGCTGAAGAACGGCCGCATGCTCGCCATGCTCGCGGCGAACAGCGTCCGGAACGTGAGGAACAGCGCGAGCACCAGGAACGCGACCACCACGATGTAGGCGGTCGGATGATCGAAGTAGCTGCGGAACTCGCGCCGCGCCAGGATCCACGTCTGCTTCATCACGCCACCTCCCCCCCGCCAGCCGCCACCGGCTCCGCGGCCTCCGCTCCCGTCAGCTCATGGAAGAGCTGCTCGAGGCTCGCGCGCTCGCGATGCAACTCCCAGAGCGTCCAGGCACGCTCGGTCGCGAGCCCGAAGATCCTCGGCCGCAGGTCCTCACTCCCGGACGCCACCAGCTCGACGCGGATCCGCCCATCGACCCGCTCCGCCGCGTGCGACACCACGCCCGGCAGCGCGGCCAGCGCCTCGACCACCCCCTCCCCTTCCGCCTCCACCACGTACCGCGGCGCGGCACGACCCGTCTCCAGCAACTCCCCCACACCCCCATCCGCCACCAGCCGCCCGCGATGGATGATCACCAGCCGGTCGCACGTCGCCTCCACCTCGCCCAGCACGTGCGTGCTCAACAACACCGTCCGCTCCCGACCCAGCTCACGGATCAACTGGCGAATCTCTACCCGCTGGTTCGGGTCCAGCCCCTCCGTCGGCTCGTCCAGCACCAGCACCTCCGGCCGGTGGAGGATCGCCGCCGCAAGCCCCACCCTCTGACGATAACCCTTCGAGAGCTGCGAGATCGGCCGGTAGTACACGCCCCCGATCCCCGTCTGCTCGATCGCCACCCCCAGCGCCGACCGCCGCTCAGCACCACGCAGCCCCCGCAGATCCGCCGCGTAATCCAGGTACTCGCACACCAGCATCTCGTCGTAGAGCGCGTTCGACTCCGGCAGATAGCCCACCCGCCGCTTCGCCTCCGTCAATCTCTCCGAGATCGGCCGGCCGTCGAACCGGATCTCGCCCGAGTCGGGCTCCAGCGCGCCCACCAGCATCCGCATCGTCGTCGTCTTGCCCGCACCGTTCGGCCCCAGGAACCCCACCACCTCGCCCCGCCCGATCTCGAAGCTCAGACCGTCCACCGCCACGATCGGGCCGTATCGCTTGGATACGTTGTCCACTGTGATCATGCGCCCTCCACGCTACATCCCACGACCAGGAGCATGACAAAAAGCCGCGCCGGGGCGTGGGCCCGACACGGCTTGGTTTCGCAGAGCTCGCCTCAACGCCCCTCGTTGCCAGGTCACCCGACCCGAGCTCGATTTTCGACGATTTTTACTAGGGCCACCAGCCCGTGTTCCGCCACCCCCCAAACCGTCACGACTTCCCCGCCGGCCCTCAGCCCCCTACGCCGACGCCCGCGCAGCCTTCTCCCGCGGCCGCCGGAAACGCCGCCAGTCGATCCCCAGCTTCCGCATCCGCGCACGCAGCGTGTGCGGGTTGATGCCCAGCAGCGCCGCCGCCCCGGACGGCCCCTCGATCCGACCCCCCGTGGCCCGCAACGCCGCCTCGATGTGCCGCGTCATCGCCTCGTCCAGCGTGAGGAACCGTTCCCGCTCCGCCCGCTCCGCCTTCGCCGGCGCCTTCGCCCTCCCCACGAACGCTCCCCCCAGCGCCGCCGCGATCTCCAGTCGCCGCCCACCCCCGAGAATCACCGCCCGCTCGATCACCGCCGCCAGCTCCCGCACGTTCCCCGGCCACGAGTACTGCAGCAGCAGCTCCACATCCTCCGGCGTCGGCGCCAGAGGAACCCCGCCCAGCCGCTTCCCCGCCCGCCAGGCAAAATGCTCCGCCAGCGCCGGTATGTCCCCCGGCCGCTCACGCAACGGCGGCAGCCGGATCGGAAAAACGCTGATCCGGTACCACAGATCCTCCCGGAACGTCCCCTCCCGCACCATCGCCTCCAGATCCCGATGCGTCGCGGCCACGATCCGCACATCCACCCGGTACGTGCGACGCCCCCCCACCCGCTCGAACGTCCCGTCCTGCAACACCCGGAGCAGCCTCACCTGCGCATCCGCCGGCAGCTCCCCGATCTCGTCCAGGAACAGCGTCCCCCCATCCGCACGCTCGAACCACCCCGCCCGGTCACTCACCGCCCCCGTGAAGCTCCCCCGCTCGTGACCGAACAGCTCCGAATCGATCAGCCCCGCCGGGATCGCCCCGCAGTTCACCCGCACCACCGGGCCCTTCGCACGCGGCGACAGACGATGGATCTCCCGCGCGATCACCTCCTTCCCCGTCCCCGTCTCCCCTAACAGCAGCACCGGCACATCCGTCCGCGCCACCTGCACCACCTGCTCCATCACCTCCCGCAACCCCCCATCCGCCCCCACGATCGCCTCCGTGATCTCCTGCCGCTCCAGCCGCGACAGCAGCGCCTGCTTGTCCGCCTCCAGCGCCTCCCGGTACCGCACCAGCTCGGTCCGCTGCAGGTCGATCCGCAGCGCCGCCGAAAGCGGCTCCAGCAGCGCCGCCCACTTCTCCTCATCCCCCACCCGGAACCCCCGCCCCGAACCCAGCGCCACCCCAAATCCGATCACCCGCTCCCCCTCCCGCAACGCCCCCACCAGCGGCTCCCCCTCCACCTCCGGCGGCACCACCACCGAAACCAGCCCGCTCTCCCGCCCGCGCAGCACCCCGCCCCCTCTCCCCCACGCCACCAGCGCCTCCACCTCCCCCACCGTCAGCTCCGTCCTCGTCACCTCCGGCACCCGCCCCCGCCCCACCACTCCCACCGCCACCGTGTCCAGCCGTTGCCGCTCCACCTCCAACCGCCGGATCAGCAACGCCTTCACCGGCAGCTCCTCCGCCACCAGCCTCGCGATCCGCTCCACCGCCTCCTCGATCGGCGCGTTGCGCCCGACCTCCCGCCAGACCTCCAGCAGCACCCTCATCTCGACCCTCCGACCCGTGAAATCTTCAAGTTCCGCCAACACAGCCGTGATATATAACAGCCAGATCCGTGAAATACCACGGGCGCGTGGCCGCCCGGGTCCGGGACAGTGGCGTAACTTCCTGAAAAGCCATCATATCAGAAGCCGCGCGTGACGCGGTACAGGGTTTGTATCAGACCGCGCCCCGCCCGGCGGCGTCGACTCGCGCCAGGCCCGAGCCGCGCCCCGGACACACGTCCATCCTCATGACCAGGAAAGGATGCTCATGGAATCCCGATTTCTCTGGAACCGTCGTTCGTCGCTCGTCCTGACGCTGGCTCTGCTCGGCCTCGCAGCCCCGGCAGCCGCTCAGGAGGTCCGCTCGGCCTCATCCGACACCCTCTCGCGCGCACGGCCCGCGGCCGATTCGGGGGCCGTCGTCGCCAGCGCGGAAGAATCGGCGCCGGCGGCCGTGGTCGCGACGGTGGTGGCCGGCGAAGAAGGCTTCGCGCTGCAGACCACGGACGGCGCGTTTGCGCTCCGGTTCCGCGGCGGGGCCCAGTACGACGGCCTCTTCTTCCTCGGTGAGGCCCCGGACGCCGCCGTCAGCACCTTCCAGGCGCGGCGCGTCCGGACCGATCTGGTCGGCACCCTGTACTCGAACTACGACTTCCGGGTCCACGTCGACTTCGCCGGCAGCCGCATCGAGCTCCTGGATGCCTACCTGGAGGGCCGGTTCAGCCCGGTGCTCCGGGTGCGGGCCGGGAAGTTCAAGGGCCCCGTCGGGCTCGAGCGGCTCCAGACGCCGTTCACCCAGCCGTTCCCGGAGAACGCCTTCCCGACCTCGCTCGTCCCCAACCGCGACGTAGGGGTCCAGCTCTCGGGCGCGCTGGGCGGCGGGGTGGCGGAGTACGCCGTCGGGGTCTTCAACGGCGTGGTGGACGGCTCGAGCGAAGACGTGGACGGCTCCGACAGCAAGGATGTGGCGGCGCGGGTCTTCGTGCACCCCTTCCGGAAGACCTCGCTCGGCGCGCTCCAGGGCCTCGGCCTCGGCGTGGCCGCCACGGTCGGCCGGCAGGAGGGCTCGGTGGCCGCGCCCAGCCTGCCGACCTTCCGCACCGCGGGCCGCCAGGTCTTCTTCCGCTACCGGAACACCGGCACCGCCGACGGCACGGCCATCGCCGACGGGACCCGGGTCCGCTTCGCGCCCCAGGGCTACTTCTACTGGAAGAGCCTCGGGGTGATCGGCGAGTACGTGCAGTCCCGTCAGCGGGTCGCGCTGGGCGGCGACGCAGCAGATCTGACCCACAGCGCCTGGCAGGTGACCGGCTCCCTCGCCCTGACCGGAGAACGTGCCTCCTACCGGGGCATCGCCGCGCCCAGGCGGCCGTTCGACCCCGGGGCGGGACAGTGGGGCGCCATCGAGCTGATCGCGCGCGTCCACCAGCTCTCCGTCGACCCCGACGCCTTCCCCGTCTTCGCCCAGCCGACGGCGTCCGCGCAGCGCGCGACCGCGTGGGCCGCGGGCGCGAACTGGTACCTCCACCGCGGCATTCGCGTAATGCTCGCCTACGAGCGGACCACCACCACCGCGCCGGAAGGCGGCATCGAGCGCCCGGCCGAGCAGACGCTCGTGACGCGTTTCCAGGTGGCCTTCTGAGCTCCGCGCACGCGTGAGGAGTCGATCCCAGGAAACAACAACGCGGAGATAGATATGACCCGGAAATCGCTGTTCGCACTGTCCCTGGCCACCACCGTCGCCGTCTTCGGCTCCGCCGGCTGCGGTGGCGCGGCGGGCGAGTCCAACCAGGGCACCGGCGCGCGGGTGCGCACCCTCACCCTCGGCGGCTACACCACGCCCCGCGAGGTCTACGGCCGGGAGATCATCCCGGCGTTCCAGAAGTACTGGAAGGAGAAGACGGGCGAGGAGGTCCGCTTCGAGGAGTCGTACCAGGGCAGCGGCGCCCAGGCCCGCGCCATCATCGGCGGCTTCGAGGCCGACGTCGCCGCGCTCTCCCTCGAGCCGGACATCCAGAAGCTGGTCGAGGCCGGCCTCATCACGCACGACTGGAAGGCGAAGCCCTACGGCGGGATGGTCTCGCGGTCGATCGTGGTGATCGCCGTCCGGCCCGGCAACCCGAAGGGCATCCGTGACTGGGACGACCTGCGTCGGCCGGATGTCCAGGTGCTGACCCCCAACCCGCGGTCGAGCGGCGGCGCCATGTGGAACATCGCCGCGATCTATGGCGCGGTCACGCGCGGGCACGCCGGCCGGGGCGCATCCCCTGAGACCGTGCTCGCCGAGATCCTCCGCAATGTCCCGATCATGGACAAGGGGGCCCGCGAGTCGATCCTCAACTTCGAGAGCGGCGTGGGGGACGCGGCGATCACCTACGAGAACGAGGTGCTCGTCGCCAGGCAGGCCGGCCAGCAGATCGACTACGTCATCCCGCGCTCGACGATCCTGATCGAGAACCCGGTCGCCGTCGTGGACGTGTACGCGGACAAGCACGGCAACCGCGACCTGGCCGAGGCGTTCGTCGCCTTCCTCTCCACCCCGGAGGTGCAGCGCATGTACGCGAGGTACGGCCTCCGCTCCGTGGACGAGCAGGTCGCCCGGGAGACGCAGGACATCTATCCGCCCGTCACGGATCTGTTCACGGTCCGGGATCTGGGTGACTGGCCCAAGGTGACGGCGACGCTCTTCGAGCCGGGCGCGCTGTTCGATCAGGTCACCACCAGCCTCGCGAAAGGCCGATGAGCCAGTACGCTCCTGCAACGGCGCCGGGCCCGCTCGGGCTCACGATCCGCGCGCTCGTAGGTCTGTACATAGGGGTGCTGGTGGCCCTGCCCCTGGCGGCGCTCCTCCAGAAGGGGGTCGCCGGGGGACTCCTGGGCATCTGGGAGGCGGTCACCTCGCCCATCGCCGCCGATGCGTTCGTCCGCACGCTCTGGACCGCGGGGCTGACCGCGGCCATCAACGCGGTGCTCGGGACCGCGACGGCGTGGGTCCTGGTCCGGTACCGGTTCCCGGGGCGCACGTTCGTCTCGGCGCTGGTGGACCTGCCCTTCGCGATCCCGACGCTCGTGGCCGGCGTGATGCTGGTGGTCCTCTTCGGCCCCCAAGAGCCGCTGGGCAGGCGGCTGGGCGAGAGCGGTTTTCCGGTCGCCTTCGCCGAGCCGGGGATCGTGCTCGCGCTGCTCTTCGTGACGTTGCCGTTCGTGGTGCGGGCCGTCGAGCCGGTGCTGGTCGAGCTGGACCCGGCCGAGGAGGAAGCGGCGCAGACGCTGGGCGCGGGCCCCTGGCGGATCTTCCGTCGCGTCATCCTGCCCGCGCTCCGGCCGGCGATCGCCTACGGCGTCGTCCAGTCCTTCGCGCGGGCCGTCGCGGAGTTCGGGGCGATCGTCGTCGTCTCGGGGAACATCCCCTTCCAGACGCTGACGGCGCCCGTTCATATCTTCTCTGAGGTCGAAAGCGGTCGACCCGAGGTCGCGGCCGCCCTCTCCACCGCGCTCCTCGGCATCGCGCTCGGGCTCGCCCTCGTCGCCCGCGGGCTGCGCCGACTGGGAGGGCTCCATGCCTGAGTCGCGCGCGATCGGTCTGGCCGGGCGGGCCCGCGGAGGGGCCGCAGCGGTCCGGGATCTGCCCCTTCCGAGGCCCGCCGAGCGGCAGGGCCCGCCCTCCGCGCCCCCGGCCGCGCCGCGGCGGACCAGGCGGCCCGGGCTCGCCTTCGAGATCCCCTCGCTCGGCCGAATCGCGCTGCTCGGCGTCGTCTTCGCCTACCTGGGGGTGGTGCTCCTCCTCCCGCTCGGCGCCCTCGCGCTGAAGGCCGTCGAGCTCGGAGCCGGCAGCATCGTCCGGGCCCTGCTCGAACCCGAGGCGCTCGCCGGCCTCCGCAACTCCGTGATCGTCGTCGGCGTCACGCTGCTCGCCAACGGCGTGCTCGGCGTCGCCGCCGCGATCGTCCTGGTCCGCCACCGGTTCCCGGGACGGCAAATCCTCGACCTCCTGGTCGACCTCCCCCTCGCCGTCTCCCCGGTCATGACTGGCCTGGCGTTCCTCCTCGTCTTCGGCCGCGGCGGCATCCTCCAGCCGCTGCTCCAGCAGCTCGGGATCAACATCGTCTTCACGCTCCCGGCCGTCATCCTGGTCACCCTGTTCGTGACCCTGCCCTTCACCATCCGTGAAGTGGCCTACGTGCTCGACGAGCTCGGCACGACCGAGGAAGAGGTCGCCGCCACCCTCGGCGCCTCGCCCTGGCAGACCTTCTGGCGCGTCACCCTGCCCAACATCCGACACGGGCTCAACCTCGGCCTGACGTTGACCGGAGCCCGCGCGCTCGGCGAGTTCGGTGCCGCGCTCGTCGTGGGTGGCGCCATCAGCGGCAAGACGCAGACGGCGACCACCTTCATCTACGCCGCCATGGAGGAACGCAACGAGGCAGGCGCGTTCGGGATGGCGATCCTCCTCGCCCTCCTGAGCATCGCCCTGCTCTTCACCCTGCGCCACTTCAAGACCGACAGAAAGAGCGAATGAGCATACGCGTAGAACACCTGACGAAACGGTTCGGCGACTTCCTCGCCGTCGACGACGTCAGCTTCGAGGTCCAGCCCGGCGAACTCGTCGCACTCCTCGGCCCATCCGGGGGCGGCAAGAGCACGATCCTCCGGATCATCGCCGGACTGGAGCGCGCAGACTCCGGGACCGTCATCCTCGACGGCGAGGTCGTGGACCGGCTGCACCCCCGCGCCCGGCGCGTCGGCTTCGTCTTCCAGCATTACGCGCTCTTCCGTCACATGAGCGTGGCCGACAACATCGCGTTCGGCCTGGACGTGAAGAAGACCCCGAAGGCGGAGCGCGACGCCCGGGTCCAGGAGCTGCTCGAGCTGATGGGTTTGCGGGGACTCGGGGACCGTCGTCCATCCGAGCTCTCCGGCGGGCAGCGTCAGCGCGTCGCCCTGGCTCGCGCGCTCGCTCCGCGGCCCCGGCTACTCCTGCTCGACGAGCCCTTCGCCGCCGTCGATGCCAGGGTCCGCGAGGAGCTCCGCCAGTGGCTGCGCAACCTCCACGACGAGGTGCACGTCACCTCGATCTTCGTGACGCACGATCAGCAGGAAGCGTTCGCCGTCGCCGACCGGGTCCTCATCATCAATCAGGGCCGGCTCGAGCAAGTGGGAACGCCCGTCGAGGTGCTGGACGAACCGGCCACGGAGTTCGTGGCCCGGTTCGTGGGAGAGGTCAACGTACTGGATGGGATCCTGCGTGATGGGGTCGTCGAGATCGGCGCGCTGCGAGTCCCCGTCCCTGACGCGCCGCCAGGGCCCGAGGTCCGGCTCATCGTCCGCGCCTACGACCTGAAGTTCTGGACGGCGGAGGACGGGCCCGCCGTCGTCCGCCGCGTCCTCCCGCTCGGCGACCGCGTCAGGGTCGAGGCCCAGATCGATGGAGCGGGCCCGATCTTCGCCCAGTTCCCGCGGCGCAGCAGCCTGCTCCACGGCATCGAGCCCGGAGTGCGTATCGCCGTGGACATCACTCGTGTGCGAGCCTACCCTCGGCCGACGGTGCCGGCCGTTGTCCCACCCCACGACCCCCTCCCTCGCGCCGCGCGCGCGAGGGCCTGACCCTCGAAACTTCCCTCTCTCGGACGGAGCGCGCCGCGCTCAACGCGCGCTGGCGCGCTTCGTCGTTATCACCACCACCCCATTCGCCCCGCGCATCCCGTAGAGCGCCGTGGCGCCCGCGTCCTTCAGCACATCGATCTTGGCAATGTCCTGGGGCGGGATGTTGAGCAGCCCGTACCCCACCGCACGGCCGTCGATCACGATCAACGGATCCGAGTTCGCCGCGTTGAGGCTCCTCACCCCCCGGATACGCAGCCTGTACCCCCCCGTCTCCCGGATCACCTCCAGACCGGACACCTTGGCGAGCAGCTGCTCGAGCGTCGCCGCCTCCCCTTCGCTCCGCGATGGCTCGTACGACGACACCGCCGAGGTCGTGAGCTCCCGGGGCTGCGTCCCGTAACCGGTCGAAACCTCGGGCGGCCCCTCCCCTCCAGCCCTGTTCGACTTCCCCGCACACCCCGCCAGCACCACGACCGCCAGGCCGCCGAACACCACCGATGGTCCGAGGACCCCTTTCCGTATCTTCATGGCTCCCCCTTCGACTGAGTTCCAACCTGGCAGGGTGCCGCGCCGTTTCACCCGCGTGATGGCCCCTTCCCAACCCTCCGCCCGGTACGCGCCCCCCGCTCCTGCGCGGCTACGGGGACCACGCCCGGCGCGTCGTAATGATGATCACTCCATTCCCGCCCCGCGCCCCGTAGATCGCCGCCGAGCCGGCATCCTTCAGGACATCGATCCGGGCGATATCGTGCGGCAAAACCGCTCCGAGCCCGCCCCGCAAACCCCGATGCAGGAACGGCACTCCGTCGATCACGACCAGCGGCTCCGCGCCCCCCAACCCCCCAACCCTTCCCCGAATCCTCAGCGCGGGCGATCCGTCCTGTGCACGACCGACCACCACCCCCGCCACCCGCCCGTCCAGCATCTGCTCCACCGAGAAATAGCCCCGGTCCGCTTCCGTCGGCAGGTACGACGCGATCGCACTCGTCACCATCTCCCGCGACTGGGTCCCGTAACCCACCGACACCTCGCCCGGCCAGGACACCCCCGGCGCGGTGTACAGCCCCGGCCCGCACCCGACCACCACCGCGACCAGCAGCCCGTAGCAAACCGCGGTCCGCCCGCTCCCGCGTTCGCTCGTCCGCATCGTGCCTCCTTTCGTCTCCGGAGGCCCACCGCCGGGCCGGGGCTCCCCCCAAACACAAAGACCGCCCCCGCGACTGCACACAGCCGCAGAGGCGGTCCGCTCGAACCCCGCTACTCCGATCCCGACCCGACGCCTCCGGAACCCGTCCCTGCGACGCCATCGCCCAAACATCTACCCGCCCCCGGTGTCGCGCCTCCCATCGCGCGCCCCGGTCCAGCAATACCCAAAAAAAGCCCGGCGCCGACCCGCCGGCCGTCTGATTCGTCAGGTCAGGTAATCTCTGGGCAACGACGATTCGCCAGTGGACGAGCCCGGCCCTCGGGCCGGACTCCTTCGCCCCTACACTCTACGCCCCCACCGGCGTCCAGTCAAGACCGTTCTCCCGTAACCTCCCACCCGCCAGCGACCGAATTGACAGCACCCCGGCCGCCGGCTATGCTTGCCACGAAGATCGACCCCAGATGAAAAAATCCCGAAAACCACGGCCCCGACGAGGCCCACCACGCAAGGACGGAAGTATGAGCGAAGCGCCTGCACCCCGCCCGGAAGGCCAGCCCGCCGCCCTATCCCGCCCCGGGACGCGCCGCGGGCCCGCCTTCATCTTCGATCTCGACGGCACGCTCGTCGACAGCGTCTACCAGCACGTCCTCGCCTGGAGGGAAGCGCTCGAAAAGGCCGGTATCGAGCTCTCCGTCTGGCGCATCCACCGCCGCATCGGGATGAGCGGCGGCCTCCTCGTCAACGCCCTGCTCCGTGAGATCGGCCGCGACGTCATGGCTGAGGACGTGACGCAGCTCCAGCGACTCCACGCCGAGGCCTACGCCCGGCTCGCGAGCCAGGTCCGGCCCCTGCCCGGCGCCCAGGAGCTCCTCGCCCAGCTCGCACGCGCAGGCGTCCCGCACGCGATCGCGACCAGCGGCCGGGAGGCCAGCGCCCGCCGCACCCTCAGCGTCCTCGGTATCGGACCCGAGGTCCCCGTCATCACCCGTGATCGGGTCCCCCACGCCAAGCCCGACCCGGACCTCTTCCTCGCCGCGGCCAACGAGCTCGGCGTCCCCATCGAGGACGCCGTCGTGGTCGGCGACAGCGTCTGGGACATCCTCGCGGCACGCCGCGCCCGCGCCCTCGGCGTCGGACTGCTCTCGGGCGGCTACGGGCAGGACGAACTCGAGCGGGCCGGCGCCTACCGCGTCTACGAGGACCCCGCTGACCTGCTCCGGCACCTCGACGAA
>DATCLG010000072.1:0-9864 GCA_036564015.1 Longimicrobiales bacterium | reverse complement strand
TTGCACAGACATCGCCGCGAAAAATGGGCGAGCGTGGAACTTCCCCACGCCAACATGGCAAGGGGACGCGCATTGGTGGGGATGTGTGAGGCTGATTCATGAATGGAGACGATGCGCACGCTCCAGAACGCGCAGGTGCGGGGGGCGAGGCGTCAGATCATGCTCGGCCACGGACGCATCGGGATAACCACAGCCTTCGCCGGAACTACCTTTGAGGAGGAGTAGTAGTGCCGGCTCCGCGCTTACGTTGCTCTCTCCGAAACTCCCACCACTCTATCAGCCAGGAGCCTACTTCTACCAAGATTGCAAATGCCAAGACCAACGGCAGGGCGGACAAAAACTTGTCCCACAGGCTCATGGCTTCCTCCTTCCTCCGGTTCGGTCAGCATGAAACACCACTTTCGTGGTGTCAAGCAACTCCTTGAGGACACGCAATCTTCACTTCGCGCGTGTCCGCCTAACTCTTCGAGGTGACCGCAAACTCCGCAGGCATGACGATCTCTCGCGCGTCCGGAAGTCGGAAGAACTTTTCCATTACGCCCGTGAGAGTCCGTCCAGCGCGTTGTATCCCGTGGGCGACAGCCGCTGATGATCTCGTTGCCGACTTGCATGAGAATGCAGAGGTCGCGTAGGTCATGCTCAATGTAGCAGGGGCCAATGACAGTGCTCGCCCGTGCTGCGTTCCTACCGAGATACCCTCCACAGCGAGCGCGGCACGCCATCCGAGGGAGGGCGTATGGATACGGACCGACTGGAGCCGAGGCCGACGGTGAAGGTTTCCAGGTCCGGCGTCTTCTACGTCGACCCCATCGAGATCTTCCTGAGCGAGGTCGACCGGGAGGCGATCCTGAAGACCGCGGCGCTCCGGGCTGCCCGGTCACCCAGCCCGCAACCCGAGACCCTGCCCGAGAAGCCCTCGTGGCCCCAAAGCCGGGTGTCATACCCTCCACTCATGATCAATAGAGTGGCGCGCGGGCTCTCGCCCGAACCCGGTGTTCGGCCAGGCGGCGAGCGATGGCCTCGTCAACAATGTATCGCCGTAGCCACCGGGCGCCGGCGCCCTTTCGAATCGCATACGGGGACACCTGTGACACCGACCTGGTCATGGCCTTCTACCTCCGCAAGAGCTTCCGCATGGGCCCGGTCCGCTTCAACCTCTCGAAGAGCGGGCTGGGCGCGTCGATCGGCGTGAAGGGCGCGCGCATCGGGATCACGTCCACGGGCCGAGCGTACGTCCACGCCGGCCGCGGCGGGCTGTACATGCGCCAGTACCTCGGCGGGTCGACCGGGACTTCCTCGCCGCGTGCCTCCGGTTTCTCCAGCACGCTCGCCGCCGAGCCGGTCACGCTCTTCGAGGACACGGGCGCGACGTACGCGCCCCCGGCGACCGTCCGCGACCGGGCGACCCTCTCCCGCCTCGAGGTCGGGCCGACGCGCCCCGCCGTGTGGCCTTACGTGCTGCTCGTGATCGGAGGGCTGGTGTTCGTCGCCGCGGCGCTCGGCGACGGCGGGGTGGCCAATCCCGGGATCTTCGGCCTGGGGCTCGCGCTGACGCTCTCCGGCTCCTTCCCGCTACGCCGCGCGTGGCTGCGGGACCGGGCGCGGGACGCGCTCCGGCGCGCGATCGAGCCCGCCGTCGCCGCGGGCCGCGCGTTCACCGACGACGAGCTCGCGGCCGTCCACGAGGCGCTGCGCGACCCGAGCCTCACACCCGCCGCACGGCGTGCCGTCCTCGAACGGGGTTACCTCGACGCCGCGCGGAAGATCGTCGTCGACGGCTTCGTTACGTCCGACGAGCTGCGCCTCCTCGAGCAGTTCGAGACGGAGCTGGGCGTCGATGCCGGGTTCTGCCGCCAGGCCCGCGCGGACGCGTTCCGCGGCGTCTACCTGCGCGCCGTCGCCGACCACGAGCTCACGCCCGATGAGGAGGACGAGCTGGAGCACATGCGCGACGCCCTGCGCGTGCCCGCGGACGACATCGCCATCGAGCTCGACGTCCTCGACCGCCTCGCCGGGATCCGACACGTCCGCGCCGGCGAGCTGCCCGTCGTCCAGCCCTCGCTCCCGCTCCCGCGCGGCGAGACCTGCCACTTCGAGGGGCCCGGGCGACTGCTCAAAGAAAAGAACCTCCGCACCTTCCAGCGCGACGGCGTCCGCTACCGCGTCCGCGGGTTCACGATCGACAAGGAGGGGACGCTCTTCGTCACCGACCGCCGGGTGCTCCTGGTGCACGCCGGCACCACGTCGATCCCTGTGGACCGGATCCTCGACGTCGAGGTCGATACCGACCACAACCTCATCCGGATCACGAAGGACGGCGCCCGCACACCGGTGCTGCTGACCACGCCGGACGCGCTCCTGGCCGGCGCCATCATCGCGGCGGTGAGGGAGATGTAACCGCTCGTGCGTCGATACACTCGGGGTTTCCGGCACCGGCATCTTCCGAGAACGAAGGAGCAATCATATTATCTGCGCTCCCAGCCAATGGCGCCGCGCCGTGCGAACGAGAAATCGACCCGGAGAAGAGAATGCCCTCCCAGGCTGACGATTCCGCCGTGCACAAAGATCTCCAAACCTTCCCCGAGCAGGCGGTGGACACCGCGCTCGTGGCGCTCCTCGATTCGTCGGAGTCGTTCAGAACCTGGTTTCTCGAGCGGGTGCTGGCGAACGACGAGACGCCCCTGCCGAACGTTACCTATCGCGGCGCCCGTCGCTCCGTGCACTACGCGAACGGCGAGTCCGATGTCGCCGTTGAGTGGAGCAGCGCGGGGGGTGCTGTCGTCGTACTGGTCGAAAACAAGCTGAAAGTGGCGTTTCAACCGAATCAAGGCGGCCGTTACGCCGAACGTGCGCAGGAGATCGCGCAAACCCGCGTCGCGACCGTCCGTACGGTTCTCCTCGCGCCCCAGCAATACCTCCGGGCGGCGAACCCAGAGGCACACAAGTTCGACATCAGGCTGCCATTGGAGGAAGTGATCGAAGCGGCCTCGATATGTGGTTGCCACGAGGAGGCGGACATTCTCGCAGGCGCGGTGGAGCGGGTGGCCGAAGGCGGGGCGCTGGGGAGCAAAGGTCTGTATCCCACCGTCTACGCGGCCATCGCCGCGGAATGCGAGCGGCGAGACAACGGTCTTCGCATCACGAACAAGGCCACCGATTGGGTTTTCCTGACGCACCCCAGCCGGCCGGTCGGGATGGAACTCCGCTACCGGATCGGTGAGCGGATCGCCGAGATCGCCTTCACCAACGTGTTCAAGGGCGACCGGGAAGCTCTTCTCGCCCGGGTGACGCCCCCACTCGTCACCGCAAAATCCGGAAGCTACTGCTTCGTTCGGACGCCAACGCTGAATACGACGGAGGACAAGGAAGCCTTCTCCGAGGCCGACGCAGCGATCGTGGTAGACGCGCTGCAGCAGCTGATCGAGTGGTGGCGTGGCGTGTCGAACATGTAATGGCGCCGCGGCCGCATGGCGGGCGCTGGAACTGAACTGCACCTCGACTTCACCGGCTGACGGCAGGTCGTTGGTCTCGATGGACGGCTGGCCACGCCCTTGCTGGCCACGCCCTTGACGGTGCCGAGGATTGGATGTCCGCAGCCGCTCACATCCCCCTCGGATACCCCTCCGCCACCGCCGTCTCGACGATCTGCCGGCTGAACTCCCCCTTCGCCTGCGCGTACGCCTCCCGCCCTTCCGCCGTCGCCTCGCTGAATTGCCGGGCGCACTGGCGCTCGAGCTCCTCGTACTCGCGCCGGGCCCATTCGTGGTCTCGGAGGTAGTCGCGGAACGCCAGCGTGCGACGCTCCTCGTCGCCTCGGGCCTCGACGACGTGGATATGGTGCGTGTGCGGCCGCTCGCGCGGGCGATGGAAGAACGGCGCGAACGAGTCGCCCGGGCTCGGCACGTGGGTGTAGCCCAGCTCGGCGAGGGCGGGAGTGTACGTGTCCATGGGGTGCAGCCTCGCCACCGAGATCTCGATGTCGATCACCGGCTTCGCAGAAAGCCCCGGCACGGACGTCGACCCCACCTGGTCGATCCGTATGGCAATATTCCCGAGAACCCGCGCGATGCGCTCGCGTTCGGCCTCGAACTCCCGCGGCCAGCCGGGATCGTAGGGGACCAGCCCCACGCCTTCGTTCGTATCCACCAGTGGTTCCGAATTTTCAACTCCATCCTCGGTCAGCCCACGGGCGGCTAGCTCCGCCGATGCCCGGCGGTCCCACGACCACGCCGAACATGCCCACGGCCGCCGGAGATGTCCAGACCGCCGACGGCCGGTGGGCTCCTGTGGCCGTACAAGGGCGCCACGGCGCTTCCTACCGCCCCGGATACCGCTGCCTCCACTCCACCTCACCCCGCCACGCCGCGTAGAGGTCGTCGGCGAGCCGGACGATCGTGTCCCGCAGCTCGACGCGCTCGCGCCACCGCTCCGGAATCGCCTCCTCGCCCAGGAACGCGCCGAGGATGTTGCCCGTGATCGCGCCGGTGCTGTCGCTGTCGCCCGAGTGGTTGACGGCGAGCCGGACGCCGGCCGCGAAGTCGTCGCCTGCGACTAGGGCGCAGTAGATCGCAATGGCGAGCGCCTCTTCGGCGACCCAGCCGGCGCCGAGCCGCTCGACGGTCTCGGCGGAGCGCACGCCGGACCGTGCGGCCCGGACCGCCGCCTCGATCGCGCGCACGCACTCCTCGGAGCCGGGCTGCGAGGCGACGGCGTCCAGCGCCTCGGCGACGGCCTCCTCGAGCGTCCGGCCTTCGAGGATCCGGTGGATGATCACGGCGAGGCAGCCGGCGGCGAGGTAACCACTCGGGTGGCCGTGCGTGATCGCGGCGGTCTCGCAGCCGAGGCGGAAGACGTCCGCCTCGTCCGCGAGCAGCCCGACCGGCGCCACGCGCATGACCCCGCCGCACCCCTTGCTGCCGTTGATCGGGGTCTCGATCGTTCCCATCCGCCCGCTCTGCAGGGCGGACAGGCAGGTCTGGCCCGGCCCGCGCCGCGCGTGGAGCTCCGGCACCTGGATCAGCCAGCCGTCCAGCACGTCCGACCCGCCGGATCCGGGCAGCTCCACCCCCTGGGTATGCAGCCAGCGGAGGTATGCCCGGTAGACGACGCTCGCCGCGTCGCCGATCCCGGCGTCGCTCCGTCGGTTGCGCGCCCGCAGCAGCAGCCCCTCGGCGGTGAACAGCGTCATCTGCGTGTCGTCGGTGACCGCGCCGATGCGGCCGTGGGCTTCAGCGAAGTCGGTGATCCCGCCCGGGCCGTACACCGCGCGGATCGCGTCCAGCCCGAGGAGCTCGACCGGCGCGCCGAGCGCGTCGCCCACCGCGCCGCCGAGCAGGCAGCCGCGGTAGTGGGCGGGGGTACGTCGGGTCGTCTGCATCGTCATCCGTGGCGCGGCTCTGTCATCATCATCGGCTGCGTGCGCATTTCCATGAGCTCGGGCGGTCCAGGTCATCTGCGGTGGAAAGATGATCGCGCCGTGTGACAGCGCAGGGCGCAGCCGGTCGCCGCAGAGGACACGGTCGTCCGCCGCCTCGCCAGGTCTACGCCTCCCCCACCCCCAACCGCCGCCTCACCGCCTCCACGTGGTGCCCGCCGTGGTAGACCGTGAAGTAAGCGACCTCCCGCGCCGTCAGCTTCCCGAGGAGCGGCTGCGGCAGGACGACGCGGTCCAGCTCCTGCTCGGTCCACCGCCTGAGCGCCTTGCGCAGTCGTCGGTTCACGCGCGCCCACCGCGCGAGCATCGCTTCGCCGTCCGGTGACGTCTCCGGGCGCGGCACGTACCTGCCGCTCGCCTTCCGGCCCACGACCAGCACGGCCCGGTAGTCGTCGCGCAGCGCCTCGTAGCTGCGCGAGGGCCGGTTCGCCCGACCCCCGGGCCACGCCGCCCCACCTCCCCGTCCGCCGCGAGTCGCCCGCCGTCCACGGCTGAAAGCGGCCGCCAGCATTCGATCACGTAGCGAGCCGGGATCTCGCCGCCGGGTTCGCGTGGATAGCCCGCGGCCGGGCGCGTGCGTCCACCCCCGGTCCCCATCGGCGACCAGATCGATTACCTTTTGTCGGACGGGCCCCGGCGCCGCTACGCCGGCGCGACGACGAATGACCCGCTGCACCCATTCTCCCGTCCCGCTCGCGCCGGCATTCTCGGGGTGCCCCGCTCCCCGGTGGCCGGCAGCCCGGCGGTCGTCGCGCCGCTCCGGCCCGTGTGCACGGCTTTTCGCGAGATCGACGCCCGGCCGTGCGGCCGTTCGTCACAAGCGCATGCACTCGCACGTCCACGACTGCGCAGCGCCGCCCACCGCCGCGGCCGGTGCGAGGAACGACCCCCAACACCAGGAGACCTGAGACCTGACACCAATCCCCATGCTCACCACCCTCGTCCTCACCACCCTCCTCCAGGTCCAGCTCGCCGACACCACGTACGCCAGCGCGTCCCTCCGCGCCCTGGTCGCCCGCGCCGCCGAGAACAACCGCCAGGCGCCCGCCGAGCTCGGCGGCTACCACGCCCTGACCGAGTCCGAGGCCGCGCTCATCGTGCACACGGCCGAGGGCGAGGAACTGAGCGGCCAGATCGAGCAGATCGCCAGCCGGCTGACGTGGCGGCGAGGCGGGTCGTACGAGCAGCGGGTGATCGGGCATCGTGTGCAGGCGCTGGGACCGTCGGCCTCCGTCCTCACGTACCTGCGGGGCACGCTCCTCATCCCCATCCTCTACGGCGAGCGCCTCCTGATCTTCGCGCCGGACTCGACGCCGAACGCCGACGCCGTCACCAGCGCCGGCCAACGCCCCCGCAAGTCGAGGCCGGTCTACGAATCGATCCACCCGTTCTCGGAGAAGAGGGACGCGTACTACCGGTTCGAGGGCGGGGACACCATCGCCGTCGTCCAGCTCCCGGAGCGGACCGTCACACTGGTGCGCGTGCGGGTCACGCCGCGGCGCGCGCCGGTGGGACGGGCGCTCCTCTTCGCCGGCGACATCGACCTCGACGCCGAGCGATTCCACATCGTCCGCATGCGCGGCCGGCTGGTCCTCGTGAACCGCGAGGCCGGGCTCGCGACCCGGCTCTTTGGCCGCATGCTGCGAACCTTCGCCTTCGTCGAGCTGGAGAACGCGGAGTTCGATGGGCGGTTCTGGCTCCCCAACCGCCAGCGGGTCGAGCTGCAGGCGACGTCGCCCCTCCTCTCCAGCGGGCGCGCGGTGGTCCGGATCGTGACCCGCTTCCGCGAGCACGGGCTGGAGCTGTCCGCCGCGGGGGCCGACCCGGAATCCGGTCCCGGCGCCGCCCCGACGGACTCCGCCCCCCGCCCGCGCTTCCGGCTGACCTTCGCGCCCGCCGACTCGATCGCGGGCTTCGACGACTGGAGTTGGGCCCCGGGCACGGCGGTATCGCCGCTCAGCGCGCGCGACTTCGACGACGTCGCGCCGCCCGACCTGCGCCCCTCCGGCCCACCGCAGATCCGGTTCGGCGTGCACCGGGCCTCCGACGCGCTCCGCTACAACCGCGTCGAAGGGCTCTACACCGGCGTCGGCGCGACACTCGCGTTCCGCGACGCCGCGCCCGGCCTCACCCTCCACGGCCACGCCGGCTGGGCCTGGGCCGCGGCGATGCCGCGCGGCGCCCTCGAGCTCTCGCTCCGCCGCGGGCCCTGGGAGACGACGGCCCGCGCAGCCCGCGACCTCGCCCACACCAACGACTTCGCCGCGCCCTGGGAGCGCGGCGGAGGCGTGTTCATGCTCTTCGGCGCAGGCGACGACTACGACTACCTCGACCGCCGCGACGTCACCCTCGCCCTGACCCGCTCCTTCGCCCGCGGCGACTCCCGCCTCCGCCTGGAGGCCGGATTGGCCGACGACCGCCCCGAACGACGTCGCCTGCTCCGCGGACCGCTCGGCGGCGACACGCTGCGACCGAACCGGCCCGTCGACCCCGGCCGCTACGTCCTCACCCGCCTCACCCTCGAGCACGGCCGCTCGGTCCACATCGGCTCGCTCCGTCCCGGGCTCGGCGCGACCCTCATCCTCGAACACGCCGCCGGCGATTTCGCCTGGCGCCGCCTCGAGGGGCGACTGCACCTCCGCACCGGCCACGGGCCCTGGACCTTCGCCGCCCGCCTCGACGCCGGGATCGTCGACAGCGACGCACCGCCGCCCCAGACGCTCTACGAGATCGGCACCGCCACGACGCTGCCGGGCTACGACTACAAGGAGTTCGCCGGCGACCGCGCGGCGCTCCTCCGCGGCACGCTCCGCTACGACCCGGGGCTCCTCGACACGCCGATCCGCCTCCGCGCGCTCGTCCTGCCGGGCCTCTCCCCCGCGCCCGCCGTCCAGTGGCACGCCGGGTGGACCGACGCGTCCGATGCCGCCGCACCGATCGTCCAGGCCCTCGGCTCGCGGCCGACCGGCGGCGTCCGCAGCTCCGTCGACGTTCTGCTCACCTTCTTCGGCGGCTCGATCGGCGTCGGCTTCGCGCGGCCGCTCGACCGCCACGAGGGCTGGTCCTTCGTCTTCGCGCTGGGAGGGGTGCACTGACCACCCCGGACCACGCCCCCCACACCCGTGTCGGCTGTCCCATGGACGCACCGTGCGACCCACGCTAACATTTGCCGGAGGCCCGTCGCAGGGAGCGGCGGGCCTTTTCGCATCCCACCCCAACGCCCGCGAGGAGGGACGCATGCCGACCTACGAGTACCAGTGCAAGGACTGCCACACCACCTTCACGCGCATCGAGCGGATCACCGAGCACGGATCGGTCAAGCCGACGTGCCCCAACTGCAAGAGCGAGAACGTCGAGCAGCTCCTCGCGCCCGTCTTCGCGAAAACCTCCAAGAAGAGCTAGGCGACGGCCCGTCGGGTCCAAGGCGCGCCTCCCCCTTTCTCCGCGCCGCCAGCCGCCCCGGCGACCCGGCCGGCGCCGGCGGTTGCGCCACCGAGCCATCGGGGCGATCTTTCCCTGTAATCGCCCCGGCGCCCTGGCGGTCGGGATCCGCCAGGGCGCCGATCCGTTCACGCCCTGACCTAGTCGGAGTCGATGACGCGATCTGTCCAGGTGGAGTCGCCTCCCGCCCGGGTCACCCTCTTCGGGTTCCCGTCCGCCCCCGCGCACGCCGAGTTCGTGCACCGGCCGCGGTCGGTGCGACTCACGCATGCGCTCCTCGCACTTGCGGGGTGCTGGCTCGCTGCGCCGGTCCTCGCGATCGTCCCACCCCACGTCCCGTGGCTCTTCGGCGCCCTGGCTGCCGGGCTCTACTTCGGGTGGAAACAGTGGCGCGGCCCGTACGAGGTCCGGCGCTTCGAGGCGAAGTGCCCGAACTGCGGCGGCGACCTCGTCGTCCGGCCGGGCGCCCGGATCGACCTGCCGCACAAACTCACCTGCTTCTCCTGCCACCACGAGCCGCTGCTGGAAGCCGACGTGGAGTGAGGATCGCGCCCGGCGCGGCGCACCGGGACCGCGCGCGAGGCGCACCGATGCGCGAGGTCGGCCACGAGCCGCTCTTCGCCGCCGCTTTCCCGGGCGAGGAGAACCCGCTGAACTTCGACAACATCGCCAGGGCGATCGCCGCCTTCGAGCGCACGCGCATCACCCCCGGCGCGCCGTTCGACCGCTACCTCGCCGGCGACGAGTCCGCGCTGACGCCGAAGCAGAAGGAGGGGCTGCGGATCTGCCAGGAGGCCGGCTGCATCAAGCTGCCACGATGGCGTGATGCTCGGCGGGCAGGGCTACGCGTCGTCCCCGCGCGTCGAAGGCTCGAGCGACATCGGCCGCGCGGCCGTGACCGGGCGTGAGGAAGACCGCTACGTCTTCCGCATCGCGCCGCTGCGCAACGTCGCGCTCACGGCGCCCTGCTTCCACGACGGCAGCGCCGC
>DATCLG010000071.1:0-25903 GCA_036564015.1 Longimicrobiales bacterium | reverse complement strand
CCCGTGTCGACCGTCGCGTGATAACAGCCCGCCGTCCCGAGAGCGGCCACGAATGCCAGCCCTCCGCTGAGTAACGTGAGTAACGTTCCGCGCTTCATTTCGCGCCTCCGTGGTATGGTATGGATCGAGTACGAAAATCCGGCCAGAAGAGCCGGACCAGCCTCCGCTCGAGGCCATGTTGCCGGCGCGCCCAATTCTGACGCTGTTGGTCGTCCGGATCTGACATGTCCCTCGCGGACATCAGGCCCTCTGTCGCGGGTGTAACCTGCCTTGCTGCCGGTGGATGCACGATCGGCAGGACCACCACGCCTCCCCGGCGACACTACGAGGAGAGCGTGTCTGCTCTCGCTAGGCGATGACAGGCATTTCGTCGGCGCGAAACAAAGCTGTCGAGGCTGTTGATCGGGGAATCCAGGTGCGGATTTCTCCGGGGGCAGAGCGTTTTGCAAAATGAAAATGTATTGACCTGGCGTCCAGGGCAAGAGCGTCGGGACGCCGGCGGTGAAGAGCGCGGCGTCCTCCTATCGTGAACGCGCCCCCTTCCTCTGCGGCGGGAATTCCACGGCCCCGGGCCACCGCCTCGACCTCGCCACCGAGACCGCGCCCGCCACGACCCGTTCCCCGGGTCCCGGTGACGCCCGCGCCAACCTGCGGGCGCGCACCCACCCCGTGCATCCACCACCTCCCGACCGGCGCCCGCTCCGCAACCCCACCCAGCCCCGAGCGAGCCGGCGGCTCCGCGGGCCTACGGGCCAATCGATAGCATTTGGGGTCGACTATCGATCCCGGGGATCCGCTCCGCCGGCGTTGATCGTGTAACTTCAAGCAAATCAGAACGTTCCAAAGCAGGAAACGGCGCCAGGTCCGGCACAGGCGGGCGCCGGGCATGGCATTCCGGGTCAACCGACAGCGCTATTGGGTCAACTCTGGAAACTGGGTGCCGGGTCCGCAGGATCTGCCCTCGTAACGCGAAACGCCGGAATCCGTTACAGAGTGGAAAACGGTGCCTGGTCCGCCGGGCCTTGCCCAAATCGCCATGGGTCGACCCAGAACGCCATGCTCGCATTGTGCGTCGGCGCGGGATGCGCGGAGGCGCGGACCAGCTGGCCAGCGGCGAAGCGGGTTTCGAGAGCCGCGGGTGATAGGATTGTGGGTCAGGTGATAGCCTCGTGGGTCAACTCTGGAGAATAGGTGCCAGGTCCGCGGGCGCGAACGCTGTATCTCCAAGGCAGGACGTGATTTGAAAAGTGGAAAATGGTGCCTGGTCCGCGACTCTCTACCCTGGTCCGCCCCTCCCTACCGGGTCTGCCACCCTCTGACCCTCGTCCGCTAAACCCGACCCCTGCCCCGCTCACCCCCCGGTGCCCGCCCCACCAAAAACAAACGACGGCGGGCCGCCCCGGCGACCTGAGCAGGACTCGCCCGCTCACCCGGCCGGCCCGGCCCGCCGTCCTCTGAACCCGGCGTCGCGTGATGTGCGACGCCTCGCCGCCTCGCCCCTCCTACCGGAACTCCTCCATCAACCGCTCCAGCTCGGCGCTGCCCGGGCAGAGCTGCTCGAACGGGAGATCGACGAGCGGCGTGTCCACCGTGTTCTCGATCTCGTGCATCTCCGGTTGGTCCTGCGCCACGTAGAGGAGCCCCGTCGCCACCTCGCCCCGCCGCTGGCACGCGCGCACGTACGCGTACACCGCGTCCCGGTCCGTCGGGTCGTAGTCCGGAGCGACCTTCCGCAGCCGGATCACGCTCCCGTCGTGCAGGGTCACGTCCTTGGTCGTGCCGGCCTCGTACGAGGCCGTGATCTCCTCCCGCACCGGCACGAAGTCGGCGTGCACCACCTCCCGGATGTGCCCCCGGGTGTAACGGTAGCTCTTCGTCGACCCCTCGTGGTCGTTGAACGTCACGCAGGGCGAGATCACGTCCACGAACGCGAAGCCCTTGTGCATGAGCCCCGCCTTCAGGATCGGCACCAGCTGCGCCTTGTCGCCCGAGAAGCTCCGGGCCACGAACGTCGCCCCCAGCGAGAGCGCGACCAGCACCGGGTCGATCGGCTGGTTCCGGTTCACCTCCCCCTTCTTCGTCTTCGAGCCGACGTCGGCCGAGGCGGAGAACTGACCCTTCGTCAACCCGTACACCCCGTTGTTCTCCAGCACGTACAGGATGTTCAGGTTGCGCCGGATCGCGTGGCAGAACTGGCCCAGCCCGATCGAGAGCGAGTCCCCGTCACCGGACACGCCCACCAGGATCAGGTGTCGGTTCGCGGCCGCCGCGCCCGTCGCGATCGACGGCATCCGCCCGTGCACGGCGTTGAACCCGTGCGCGCCGCTCAGGAAGTACGTCGGCGTCTTGGACGAGCACCCGATCCCGCTCAGCTTCGCCACCTGGTGCGGCGGGATGCCGAGCTCCCAGAAGGCGCGGACGAACGCCGCGGTGATCGAGTCGTGACCGCACCCCGCGCAGAGGGTGGACATCGCACCCTCGTAGTCGCGCTGCGTCAGGCCGAGCGCGTTGACCGGAAGGCCGGGGTGCCGGACCTTCGGCTTCGGAAACGACGTCGTCATGCCGGGACCTCGAGTGCTTGCAGAACGCCTCGAACCACGTGGTCGGCGCTGAGCGGCAGCCCGCCGAAGTAGCGGACGGAGCGGAGCCGCTCCTTCGGGACGCGGGTCTCGAGCGTCAGCAGGCTCTTGAGCTGCCCGTCCCGGTTCTGCTCGACCACGAAGTTGACTTCGTGAGCCATCAGGAACTCTTCGACCGCGGGGTCGAAGGGGAAGCCGCGGACCCGGAGGTAGTCGGCCGCGATCCCCTGCTCCGCCAGCAGCTCCACCGCCTCGAGCACGGCGGGGTTCGAGCTGCCCGCGGCGACGATGCCGATCTCGGCGCCCTCCCGGGTGTGGATCACGGACGGCGGCACCGCGTGCGCCGCGCTGGCCACCTTCCGCGCCAGCCGCTCCATCACCTCGGCGTACTCCTCCGCATCCTCGGTGTAGCCGCCGTACTTGTTGTGCCCCGAGCCGCGCGTGAAGTACGCGCCCTTCGCGTGGACGCCGGGCCGGGTGCGGTAGGGGATCCCATCGCCGTCCACATCGAGGTAGCGGTAGAACGCCTGCATCTTCTCGAGCTGCTCGGCGTCGAGCATCTTCCCGCGGTCCGGCCGGTAGGCGTCATCCCACCGGAACTTCCGGCACACCCAGTCGTTCATGCCGATGTCCAGGTCGGTGAGCAGGAAGACCGGGGTCTGGAAGCGCTCGGCGAGGTCGAACGCCTGCACGGCCATGGTGAAGCACTCCTCCGGATCGGCCGGCAGGAGGACGATGTGCTTCGTGTCGCCGTGCGACGCGTAGGCGGCGAGGAGCAGGTCCGCCTGCTGGGTGCGGGTCGGCATCCCGGTGGATGGGCCGGTCCGCTGCACGATGATGAAGACGGACGGCACCTCGGCGTAGTAGGCCAGCCCGATGAACTCGTTCATGAGCGAGAGCCCCGGCCCGCTCGTGGGCGTGAACGCCCGCGCGCCCGCCCACCCCGCGCCCACCACCACGCCCGCGGCGGCCAGCTCGTCCTCCGCCTGCACGATGAGGTACCGGTTCTTCCCCGTCTCCGGGTCCTTGCGGTAGCGCTCGCAGAACCGCCGGAACGCATCCATCACCGACGTGGCCGGCGTGATCGGGTACCACGCCCCGACCGTGGCGCCCGCGTAGAGGCACCCGAGCGCGGTCGCCGTGTTGCCGTCGATCAGGATCAGGTCGTCCGGCGGCGCCATCGGCTCGAGACGCAGCGGCAACGGACACTCGAAGTGCTGCTTCGCGTAGTCGTAGCCCAGCCGCACCGCGCGGTAGTTCGACTCGATCAGCTTCTTCTTCGACCCGTACTGCTCCCCCAGGAGCTGGTTGATCAGCTCGAGCGGGATGTCCAGCAGCGCCGCCAGCGCGCCGACGTACGCGATGTTCTTCATCAGCAGCTTCTCGCGCCCGTCGGAGAACGCTTCGCCGCACATCCGCGCGAGAGGGATGCCGAGGAAGTGCACGTCGTCGCGCCGTAGCTCGGCAGCCAGCGGCCACGTCGAGTCGTGGAGCAGGTACCCGCCCGGCTGCAGCTCGGCGATGTCCTTACGGTACGTGGCGTTGTTCAGCGCCACGATCAGGTCGAACCGCGGCGTCCGCGCCGTGTGGCCCCGATGGTTCACCCGGATCTCGTACCAGGTCGGCAACCCCTGGATGTTCGAGGGGAAGATGTTCTTCCCCGACACCGGGATGCCCATCCGGAAAATCGCCTGCATGAGCAGGCTATTCGCGCTCGCGGAGCCGGTCCCGTTGACCGTCGCGATCTTCAGCGCGAAATCGTTGATGCGATCGAGAGGTGACCGGTGTTGCACGCGTCGTGTCCTGCGTAGGGGATGAGTAGCTCGAACTTGCGCATGTCCCACGCCGCCGTCGGGCAGCGCTCGGCGCAGAGCCCGCAGTGCAGGCAGAGGTCTTCGTCCTTGATCATCAGCCTGCCCGTCTGCGGGAGCGGCTCCGAGGCGAAGAGCGGCTGGTCCGGATGCAGCGTCGGCGCGTTCAGCCGCGCGCGCACCTCCGCCTCTTCGCCATCGTGCGTGATCGTCAGGCAGTTCACCGGACAGATGTCGACGCACGCGTCGCACTCGATGCAGAGCGAGGCCGTGAAGTGCGTCTGCACGTCGCAGTTCAGGCAACGCTCCACCTCGGAGGCCGTCTGCGCCGCGTCGAACCCCAGCTCGACCTCGAGCCGGAGGTCGCGGAAGCGCTCCTCGAGCGCCGCATGCACCATCTTCGCCCGGGGCGCGGAGCTGTAGGCGTTGCTGTAGCTCCACTCGTGCATCCCCATCTTCAGGCTGAAGAGGTTCATCCCGTAGGGCGGGCGCTCGGTGAGCGGGATGCCCTGGCAGTAGTTGTGGATCGAGATGGCCGCCTGGTGACCGTGCGCCACGGCCCAGATGATGTTCTGCGGGCCGAAGGCGGCGTCCCCGCCGAAGAAGACGCCTTCCCTGGTGCTCTGCAGCGTCACCCGGTCCACGATCGGCATGTCGCGGTCGTCGAAGCGGATCCCGATGTCGCGCTCGATCCAGGGGAACGCGTTCTCCTGCCCGATCGCCAGGATGACGTCGTCGCAGGGGATGAAGACCGTCTCCAGGACCTCCATCGTGGCGCGGCCGTTGGCGCCCTCGTGCCACTGGACGCGGTCGAACTCCATCCCGACGAGCTTGCCGTTCTCGACCACGTAGCGCCGCGGCACGTGGTTCTCCATGATCTGGACCAGCTCTTCCTCGGCGTCCTCGAGCTCCCAGGGCGATGCCTTGAAGTGCTTGCGGCTGCGGCGGGCCATGACCTTCACGTCCGTGCCGCCCAGGCGCTTGGCCGTGCGGCAGCAGTCCATGGCCGTGTTGCCGACGCCGATGATGATCACCCGCGGCCCGATCGAGTCCACGTGCCCGAAGTGCACCGCCTCGAGCCACTCGATGCCGATGTGGATCCGGTCGGTCTCGTGCCGGCCGGGCAGCTCCAGGTCCTTGCCCTTGGGGGCGCCGCACCCGACGAAGATCGCGTCGAAGCCCTGCTCGAGCAGCCAGCGCATGCTGGTGACGGGCGTGTTGTACCGGACGTCGGCGCCCATGTCGAGGATCATGTCGATCTCCTCGTCGAGCACGCGCTCGGGCAGGCGGAAGGCCGGGATGTTGGTGCGCATGAGCCCGCCGGGGCGGCCGAGCTTCTCGAAGATCGTGACCTCGTAGCCGAGCGGGAGGAGGTCGTTGGCGACGGTGAGCGACGCCGGTCCCGCGCCCACCAGGGCGATGCGCTTGCCGTTCTTGGTGGCGGGCGGCTTGGGCAGGAAGTCGCGGATGTCGTCGCGGAGGTCGGCGGCCACGCGCTTGAGCCGGCAGATGGCGACGGGGTTGCCGTCGACGCGGCCGCGGCGGCAGGCTGGTTCGCACGGGCGGTCGCAGGTGCGGCCGAGGATGCCCGGGAAGACGTTGGACTGTCGATTGAGCAGGTAAGCTTCGGTGTAGCGGCCCTGCGCGATGAGGCGGATGTATTCGGGGACGTTGGTATGGGCGGGGCAGGCCCACTGGCAATCGACCACGCGGTGGTAGTACTGCGGGTCGCTGACGTTTGTCGGCTGCATAGCCCTCGTTTCCCGGTCGTTTCCTGGTTACCCGGCGAACCAGGACGGATCGATCCGGCCCTGTCTATGGGGATCGAGCGCCCGTTCGTCGGGCAGGGTGTACATCACGGGGCACAGTGCGCCGGTGCACCGTACTCCGTAGTCGAGACACACGATCTCCTGTTCCGCGTCGCGTTCCCGGTTGTGCCGGCTGGGGTGGACGAGGATCACCGGCACGTTTCGATCGCAAGCCGAGCAGAACGCTGCACGCGTCTCCATGCCGTACCTCCCGCGGCTGGAGGGGGAGAGCTTCGGGCCGAGGGCGGAGACGGGCGTCGACGGAGGTCGCGGAGCCTGTCTTCGCCGCTCGGGCCCGGGGGATCGCGCCAAGAATGCCACAGGTCGTGGGTGTCGAACCCCCTTCGACCTGAGAGCGTTCGCGGTCGAGCGGGCCCACGGGTCCGCTGGAGGTTTAGGGCCAATTTATCGGAGGCGGAGTCAAACGGAAAGGGGGGTCACTCCTGGAGGATGACGAGCGCCTCCCGGCGGAGCGAGAGGAGGATGGCGTCCCCGGCCGCGAGGGTGAGCGGGGCGTAGGCGTGGGGCGCGAACCGGACCTCGACCTCGTGGCCGTTGGGGAGCGCGGCACGGAGGGTGCGGAACGTGGCCGTGGCGCGGCACTCCAGGATCCGGCCGTTCACCTGGTTGTGGTGGACCGGGCGGGTCGCGGGGCGGTCGGGGTAGAGGATGCGGATGTCCTCCGGCCGGATGTAGGCGGTCACGGTGGTGCCGGGGGTGGCGGGGCGGGCGGGCGCCTCGAGCCGGAGGCCGTCCCAGTCGAGGACGAGCCCTTGCGGGGTCGCGTCGACGACGGTGGCGCGGAAGAGGTTGCGGATCCCCATGATCTCGGCGACCTGGTGGCTGGCGGGCTGACGGAAGACGTCGTCGACGAGGCCGGTCTGGGCGACCTGGCCGTCGCGGATCACGACCAGGCGGTGTCCGATGGCGAAGGCGTCCTCGAGCTGGTGGGTCACGCAGATCACGACGAGTCCGAGCTCGGCCTGGAGCGCGCGGAGGTCCTGCTGGAGGCGTTCGCGGGCGGCGTGGTCGATGGCGGAGAAGGGCTCGTCGAGGAGGAGGAGGCGGGGCTCGGCGGCGAGGGCGCGTGCGAGGGCGACGCGCTGCTGCTGGCCGCCGGAGATCTCGTGGGGGTAGCGGGCGGCGAGGTGGGCGAGTCGCATGCGCTCGAGGAGGGCGAGGGCGCGCTGCTGGGCGTCGCGGCGGCGCCAGAGCGCGAACGCCACGTTCTCGGCCACGGTGAGGTGGGGGAACAGCGCGTAATTCTGGAAGACGAAGCCGATGCCGCGCTTGCGGGCGGGGACGTTGGCCGCCGGGCCGGGCCGGTGCTTGCGGAACAGGGCCTGCCCGTCGAACACCACCTCGCCGGCGTCGGGGGTGAGGAGCCCGGCGATCGCGTTGAGCGTGAGCGTCTTGCCCGCGCCCGAGGGGCCGAAGAGCACCACGATCTCGGTCCCGGCCTCGAACCGGACGGCGAGGCGGAAGGGGCCGAGTCGTTTCTCGATGTCGACGGTGAGCCGCGCTCCGGTCATGCCAGCTTCGCGTCCACGGGCGCCGCTCCGCGCGAAGGGGCGATCCCGGGCCATTCGCGCCGGAGCGCCGTGATCGGACGGCGGCCGGGCGGACGTGGGGTCATGGGGCCCGGTCGCCGGCCTGAGCCGGGGCGGGGGCGGCAACTGACCCGACCTGCTGGCGGGCCCAGCGCGGGGGGCGGGGGGCCTCGAACCGCTGCACGGCCCACAGGCTCAGCAACGCCAGCACCGTCGTGAGCAGCACCAGCCGGTTGGCGACGTCGTACTGGCGGCTCTGCACGGCGTCGTAAATCGCCAGCGGAAGGGTCTGGGTACGGCCCGGTATGTTGCCCGCGATCATGAGGGTCGCGCCGAACTCCCCGAGCGCGCGCGTGGCGCCGAGGACCAGCCCGGCCAGGATCCCCCGTCGTGCCAGCGGGAGGGTGACGCGGAAGAAGACCTCGGGCTCGGAGGAACCCAGCATGCGCGCCGCGTTCTCGAGCGCGGGATCGACATCGGCGATCGCCGCGCGCGCCGCCTGCACCATGAGCGGGAGCCCCACGACCGCCGCGGCGACCGCCGCCGCTTTCCACGTGAAGAGGATCTGCCACCCCGTCCACTCGGCCAGCGGGCTGCCGCGCCCCAGCGCGAGGAGCAGGTAGAAGCCCACCACGCTCGGCGGCAGGACGAGCGGCAGCATGATCACGGCGCCCAGGAGCGTCTTGCCGGGGAACCGAGCCCGGGCGAGCAGCAAGCCCAGCGCGAGCCCGAAGACGAAGATGACCGCCGTCGCGACCGCCGTCACCTTGAGCGAGAGCAGGACGGGGCCCCAGTTCACGGAATCAGCTCCTCCTCGCCCGTGCCGAACCCGTAACGGTTCAGGACCTCCCGGGCCACCGGGCTCTGCTGCAGCCACTCGACGAACAGGTAGGCTTCCGCCTCGTGCGGCGGATCCTGCACCACCGCCAGCGTCTGCTCGAGCGGCTGGTAGAGCGAGTCCGGCACCTCGACGGTGTGCCCGCCCATCTCGATCGTCAGCGCGTACGCCACCAGCGCCACCTCCGCGTTCCCCGTCTCCGCGTACTGCATCGCCTGCCGCACGTCCTCGCCCAGCACGAGCTTGGGCTGGATCGCCTCCCAGATCCCCGCGTTCTGGAGCGCCTCCCTGGCCGCGACCCCGTACGGCGCGTGCTCCGGGTTCGCGATCGCGATGCGCCGGATGAATGGACGCGTCAGGTCCTCGATCCGCTGGACCCGAACGCGGGCGTCCGCCCGCGACCACAGCGCGAGGCGCCCACGGCCGTAGACCAGCCTCGTGTCCGGCACGATCAGCCCTTCAGCCTCGAGCTCGTCGACGTAGCCCGCGTCCGCCGAGGCGAAGACGTCGACCGGCGCGCCCTGCGCCACCTGCTGGGCGAGCTGCCCGCTCGCCCCGAAGTTCAGCACGACCCGGAGCCCGGTCTCCCGCTCGAACTCCGCCGCGATCTCCTGGAACACGAGCTGGAGGTCGGAGGCCGCGGAAATGACCAGCGTGAGCGGCTCGCGTGGCGAATCGTCCCCCGCCGCGCCGCACCCGTTCAGCAGGGCGGCCGCGAGGAGCACCATCGCACGGGAAAGCTTCCGTTTCATTGGGCGCTCAACCGCCTACTTCGGAGAGGGCGCGCAGGCCGCCGGACCCCATGGCGCTCCCCTGCACCAGGAAATGGCGACCGGGCTTGATCCGCAGTGCGTGGCGGATGACGGGCTCGAGCGGCTCGCCCCGCCGGAGCGGACCCCGCAGGTCCGCCGCGACCTCACCGAAGAGGCAGGGGCGCAGCCTCCCGTCCGCCGTGAGCCGCATGCGATTGCACCGGTCGCAGTAGGAGTGGCTCATGGGCGTGATCACCCCGACGGTGCCCCGCGCGCCGGGGAACTGGAAGTACGTGGCCGGCCCGTTTCCCTCCGGGCCGGCCACCGGCCGCAGCTCGCCGATCCGGCGGAGCCGCTCGAGCAGCTCGGACGCCGAAACGAACTCCCGGGCCGAGATCTCCAGGTTCTCGCCCACCGGCATGACCTCAATGAACCGGACGTGCCACGGCCGGTCGAATGTCATGCGGGCGAAGTCCTCGAGCTCGTCGTCGTTCCTGCCCCGCAGCACGACGACGTTCACCTTGATCGGCTCGAAGCCGGCGCGCTCGGCCGCGGCCAGGCCGGCCATGATCTTCGGGTAGGCGCCCGGCCGCCGGGCGATCGCGTCGACGCGCTCCGGCCGCAGCGAGTCCAGCGAGATGTTCACCCGCCGGACCCCGGCCGCGCGGAGCGCCTCGGCCTGCGGGGCCAGCAGCACCCCGTTCGTTGAGAGCGCGATGTCCTCGATTCCCGGAATTCTGGCCAGCAGGCGGGCGAGCGCCGGCAGGTTCGGCCGCACCAGAGGCTCGCCGCCCGTGATGCGCACGCGCCGGAGCCCCATGCGGGCCATGACGGCGACGATCTCGGCGATCTCTTCGTACGAGAGGATCTCGTCCCGCGAGAGCCAGGGGAGTCCCTCCGGCGGCATGCAGTAGACGCACCGGAGGTTGCACTTGTCCGTCACCGAGATCCGGAGGTACTCGATGCGCCGCCCCCACCCATCCACCATCCCCTCCCCCGGGTGCGCCCCGGCGCCCGGGACGAGAGCCCCCGCCTCCGGCACGCCCGGAAAGAGCGGCAGCGCCCGGCGGACCGGCGCGCCGCCCGGCTTCGCCCCGCACCCGACGAGCTCGCTCACGACGCGCCTCCCCCCGACGCCGGGACCGGCGGCACGCTCCCGGCCAGCCACCGGGCTTCGCCGTCCACGTACCGCTCCTCCTTCCAGATGGGAAGCCTGCGCTTGATCTCCTCGATGATGTAGCGGCAGGCGTCGAACGCTTCCGCCCGGTGCGGGCTCGAGACCGCGATCGCGACGCTCGCCTCCCCGACCCCCAGCTCGCCGATCCGGTGCACGACCGCGATCCGCTCCGTCCCCAGCCGCCCCGCCGCCTCCCGCGCCACCTCCGCCAGCACCCGCTCCGCCATCGCCACGTACGCGTCGTAGCGGATCGAGACCACCCGCCGCCCCTCGTTCTCCTCGCGCACGATCCCCAGGAAGAGCAGCACCGCGCCGTCTTCCGGGGCGCCCACGCACGCCAGCACCTGCGCAGGGTCCAGTGGCTCGGTCGTGATCCAGGTCCGCACCGTCACCCCCCGCCCACCGGCGGCAGCAACGCGACCTCGTCGCCCTCCGCGAGCGGCGTGTCCCGCGCGGCGTACTCCCGGTTCACCGCCACGACCACCTCCCGGGGCAGCCGCGCCAGACCCTTCACCTGGCTCCGCAGCAGCTCGACGGCCGTCTCGACGGTGGCGCCCGCCGGCAGCTCCAGCTCCAGCTCGCTCGTGCCGGCGAGGTCCCGATAGAGAGCGAAAAAAAGAACACGTACGCGCACGGCTTCCAACCGCCAAGTTATGCACCGCCAACGGCCGGATCAAGCATTTCCACGCCCGCCCCGGCCCTGGAACTTTCTCCCACGCCCGCGTGTCTATTCCTGCCAGAACCGACCCGCTCAACCCTCCCGAGGTGAGGTCGCCCATGAACCGTGGCTTACTGCTCTTCCTGGCTCTCGCCGCCGCCTGCGCCCCGAGACGCATCTACGAGGATCCAGTGCTCGAGAACGGCGACCGGGTGCGCGACCCCGAACCATACATCCAGGAGCACCGCGAGATCGCCGAGCGAGAACGCCGGGAGATCGCCGCCCGCCGCGACTCCCTCGCCGCCCTCGCCCTCGCCGCCTGCAACCCCGCCACCTGCGACGCGCTCGCCCGCGGCGAGCTCACCCTCGGGATGGACGAAACCCAGGTCTTCGCCGCGACCCGGACCACCGAAAGCGCGTGGACGATCCGTCACGCCGGGCCCGCGACCGTCATGGTCCCCCGCTCGCTCGAGCACGCCCCCCGCGACGCCACCGGCGAGGTGGCCATGGTCCAGCTCCGCGACGGCCGCGTCACTTCCTACGCCTACCGCGAGCCGCAGGGGCTCCGCGTGGTCGACTCGCCCCGCGACGCCACGACCGCCGGCCGCGCGGACGCGCTCGCCGAACAGCTCATCCGCGAAGGCGACGAGTTCGCCGCGCGCGGCGCGTTCGATCTCGCGCTCGACCGCTACGACCGCGCCCAGATCCTCCGCGCCGATGACCCGCTCATCGACTACCGGATCGCGACCGTCCTCGACAAGCAGCTCCGCCCGGTCGAGGCGCTGATCCAGTACAGGCTCTTCCTGCACCGCCTGGGCCTCGAGCGGCTCGAGGCCGAAGGCGACGCGGCGGCCAAGATCGCCGAGGCGATCGCGCGGGCACACACCCGGATCCTGGTGCTGGAAAAGCAAACGCAGTGAGCCCATGCGCTTCGCCGCGCTGGTCCTCGCCCTCGCGGTCTCGGGGTGCGCCAGCCTGTTCGGCTCCTACGACATCGCCCCGAACGGCCTCGCCCGCTCCGACGACGCGCTCCGGCGACTGCTCGCCTCCGGCCGCCCCGACACCGCCCTCGCCCGCGTCGCGCCGCGGGAGAAGGCCAGCCCGGATGACGAGCTCCTGCGGCTCCTCTACGAGGGCGCCATCGCCCATTACGCGGGCGACTACGATCGCAGCAACGCGGCCTTCGAGCGCGCCATCGAGCTGGCCGAGGACCGCTACACCAAGAGCGTCTCTCGCGCCGCGCTCTCCCTCATCACGAGCGACCGGGTCTTGGCCTACGAGCCCAACCACACCGAGCGGCTGCTGATCCACTACTACGGCGCGCTGAACTATCTGCAGCAGGGCAAACTCGAGGACGCCGCCGTCGAGGCGCGGCGGCTCAGCCACCTGTTGCAGCGCTACGAGGACGACGGCACCCGGGCGGACGAGGGGCTCCGCACCTTCCTCCGCTACTTCGCCGGCGCCGTGTTCGACGCCGCGGGCGAAAGGAATGACGCCGAGGTCGCCTACCGCGGCGCTCTCCTGCTGGCGGGGGAGCCGATCTTCAGCGCCGACACCCTCCCGCGCGACACGCTCGGCGAGGTCATCGTGCTGGTCGAGCGAGGGTTCGTCGCGCATCGCGCCGAGCAGGCGCTGATCGTGGCGCTCTGGCCGGAGGAGGTCGAGGCCCTCTCCTACGGCGACGCGGACAGCCGGATCTCGGTCGGGACGCACATCGCCGCCCGCATCATCGAGCACGCGGTCCGGGCGGACCACCCCCGCCGCGCCACCCGGCCCCGCACGCTGCGCGTCCCGCCAGGCCCGCGCCCCGAGCGGCCCAGGAGAGAGGAACGCTGCAAAGAGACGGACGGCGCCGGAGCGACGGAGGCGGGCGGGAAGGCCCCCCAGCCCGACCTCGGGCGAAGCCGCCCGACTGCCAACCCCATTGGCCACAGGCCGCCGCTCAACGCCCGCGGCCCGAGCTGCCCCGACGCGAAGAAGCGAAAGTCGGACGACAGCCCCTACCTGCTGAAGCTCGCCTGGCCGGTCTACCTGGCCGAGCCGGCGCCGCCCCTCGACCTCTCGGTCGTGGGGCCGGACAGCCAGCCCGTCCCGGTTCGCATGATCGCCGACGTCTCCGACGCGGTGCTGGATGAGTTCCAGGGCGAACGGATGGCCATCCTCGCCCGCACCCTCGCACGGGCCGCCGCGAAGTACGCCATCACCCGGGGCATCGAGAACGAAGGCGAGGAGGAGAGCGAAGGGCTGGGTCGGCTGCTCGGCCTGCTCGCCAACCTCGGCGGCGTGATCACCGAGCGCGCAGACACCCGGGCCTGGCACCTGCTCCCGGCCGAGATCGGCCTCGCCCGGCTCCGCCTCCCCCCGGGCCGCCACACCCTCACCTTCGCCATCCACCAGGGACCGGGCTCCTCCCGCACCCGCCACATCGAGCTCGGGCCCGTCGACGTGCGGCCGGGCCGCGTCGCGTTCGTCGCAACCAGGCTCTGGAACGACTAGCCGCCAGACCGCTCAGCCGCTCACCCGCGCCAGCGCAGCCTTGATCAGCTCCACCCCGCTCAGCTCGCCCTGCTCCTCCAGCGCACGCCGCACCGCCCCCGCCGCCTCCGCCGGCGCATAACCCAGCGCCACCAGCGCGCCGATCGCCTCCTCCGCCGCACGCCCCGTCGGCCGCGGACCCGACACCAGCCCCGCTAGATCGTCCAGCTTGTCCGCCAGGTCCAGCGTCAGCCGCTCCGCCTTCTTCGCCCCGAGCCCCGGCACCTGCCGCAGCGCCGCCAGGTCACGGTCCATGATCGCCCGCACCAGCCGCTCCGGCGACAGCGTGGACAGCATGTTCAGCGCGAGCCGCGGCCCCACCCCCGACGCCATCAGCAGCCGCGCGAACACCGCCCGCTCCGCTTCCTCCAGGAAACCGTACAGCGCGACCGCATCCTCCCGCACGACCTGGTACGTCCGCAACTCGACCTCCGACCCCTCCCGCGGCAACCGCTCGTAGACCGTCAGCGGGATCTCCAGCTCGTACGCCACGCCGCCCGGCGTCATCACCTCGACCGCCGTCATGTCCCGCCGCAGCAGCGTCCCCCGGATCCGACTGATCATGCCGGCTACTGACCCCCTCGCTTCCCCAGGATCTCCGCCGTGAAACGAAGCGGCTCGCGCTTCCCGGGCAGCGTCGCCGCGTAGCAGTGGCAGAGCGCCACCGCCACCGCGTCCGCCGCATCCGCCGGCCGCGGCGGCGTCTTCAGCCGCAACAGCCGCTGCACCATGTACTGCACCTGCTCCTTCGTCGCCCGGCCCGTCCCCACGATCGCGCTCTTCACCTCCGCCGGCGAGTACTCCACCACCGGCAGGTCGCGCAGCGTCGCCGCCAGCAGGATCGCGCCCCGCGCGTGCCCCAGCACCACCGTCGTCCGCACGTTCCGGCCATAGAAGATCCCCTCCACCGCCACCACCTCCGGCGAGTGCCGATCCAGCACCTCGCAGATCCCCTGGTAGATCTCCCGCAGCCGCCACGCGAGATCCCGCCCCGCCTCCGCGCGCACCACGCCGCACTCCAGGAGTGAAACGGCGCCGTCGCCCCCACGGACGACGACGCCGTACCCCGTCGTGCTCGTCCCCGGATCCACACCCAGGACGATCAAGACGCCTCCGCGAGCGCCGCCTCGTCAATATCCGCGTTCGAGTGCACCTTCTGCACGTCGTCCAGCTCCTCGAGCGCGTCGATCAGCTTCAGCAGCCGCTGCGCCTCCAGCCCCGACACCGGCACCGTGGTCCGCGGCACCATCGCGAGCTCCGCCTCCTCGAACTCGATCCCCTGCGCCCGCAGCGCCTGCTGCACCGCGTGGAACGACGCGACGTCCGTCGAGACCACGTACATGTCCCCCTCCCGCGTCATATCCTCCGCACCGGCCTCGAGCACCGCCATCAGCGTGGCATCCTCGTCGTACCGCGAGGCGTCAATGTAGATCTGCCCCTTCCGATCGAACTGCCACGCCACCGAACCGGTCGTCCCCAGGTTCCCCCCGTGCCGGCTCAGCACGTGCCGCACCTCCGCCACCGTCCGGTTCGCATTGTCCGTCAGCGTCTCCACGATCAGGGCCACGCCGCCAGGGCCGTACCCCTCGTACGTCACCTCCTCGTATTCGACGCCCTCGAGCTCGCCCGTCCCTCGCTTGATCGCCCGCTCGATGTTCTCGAGCGGCATGTTCGCGGCCCTCGCGGTGTCTATCGCCAGACGCAGCCGCGGGTTGAAGTCCGGGTTCCCACCGCCCGTCCGCGCCGCGACGGTGATCTCCCGGATCAGCTTCGTGAACATCTGCCCGCGCTTCGCGTCGTTCGCCGCCTTCTTCCGCTTGATCTGCGCCCACTTACTGTGCCCTGCCACGGGGCACCACCTCCTCCGAGAACAAACGCTTGCTTCGCATGAAGTTCATGAGTCTGGCCATCCCAAATATAACGGACTGCCGAGATCGAATCAACGCGAAACCCCGCCCCCCTTGCGGCCAGAACGCCGAGACTCTATTCCCAACGTGCACGAAACCACCCCCAAAACCGTTCACGACCAGGAGCAACCCGGTGGCAGGTGTCGATTTCGTATTCCACGAGAAGCCGATCCTTCCCAGAGGCTTTCGCTGCGCGAGCCGGAACTGCGGGCTGAAGACGGGCGCCGCCGACCTCGCCGTCTTCTACTCCGAGGTGCCCGCTCAGGCCGCCGCCGTCTTCACCCGCAACCAGTTCCCGGGCGCCCCGATCATCGTCGGACGGGAGATCATCCGCCGCGGCCGGCTCCGCGCGATCGTCGTCAACAGCAAGATCAGCAACGTGGGCACGGGGGAGCAGGGGATCCAGAACGCGCGCCGCATGGGCGCCGCCGCCGCCGCCGCGCTCGGCGTCCCCGTCGAGGAAGTCCTCATGAGCTCCACCGGCATCATCGGCATCCAGCTCCCGATCGAGCACATCGAGGCAGGGCTCCAGGGGATCGCCGCCGAGCTGCAGGACGACCCGCTCAAGGGCGTCGAGGGAATGATGACCACGGATAGCTACCCCAAGGCCACCTCGCTCTCCGTGGGGGATGTCATCATCAGCGTGGTGGGCAAGGGCTCCGGCATGATCGCGCCGAACCTGGCCACCATGCTGGTCTACATCTTCACCGACGCCGAGTTCTCCGCGCCCGCCCTCGACCGGATGCTCCGCGCCGCGGTGGCCGATTCCTTCAACATGCTCTCGATCGACACCGACACCAGCACCTCGGACACCTGCGCGATCATGGCCAACGGGCTGGCCGGGCCGATCGACGAGGAGGTCTTCTTCCCGGCGCTCAAGGCCGCCTGCATCCGCATGACCGAGATGCTCGCGCGCGACGGCGAGGGCGCGAGCAAGCTGCTCCGGGCAACGGTGCAGGGCGCGAGGACGCAGGAAGAGGCGCGGACCATCGCCCGCTCGATCATCAACTCCCCGCTCGTCAAGACGATGGCCTACGGCGCCGACCCGAACATCGGCCGCGTGCTCATGGCGGTCGGGAAGTGCTTCGACTGCGCGGTCGAGCCGGAGAAGCTCGTCGTCTGGATCAACGACACGCTGGTCTTCGAGCGAGGCCTGAAGGCCGCGTACGACGAGATGCGGCTCCGGGAGCTGCTGAGCGGCGACCCGGTCGACATCCGCGTCGACCTGCAGCTCGGGCCGGGCACGGCCACGGCCTACGGCTGCGACCTGACGCAGGGGTACATCGAGGAGAACGCCGCGTACTACTCTTCGTGACGTTCGGCGCGGCACGGCCCGCAGGGTCCCGCGCCCCGGCGTCCATCGGAGACACCACCCATGCGAATCGAACCCCTCACGCTCGAGGGACGGTACGTTCGCCTGGAACCCCTGTCGATGGAGCACCATGCCGGGCTCTGCGAGGTCGGCCTGGATGAGGAGCTCTGGCGCTGGACCAACGCCCTGGTCCGCACGCCGGAGGACATGCGGCGCTTCATCGAGGGCGCGCTCGCGGCGGCGCGCGCCGGGACCGCACTCCCCTTCGCCACCATCGACCGCGCCTCCGGCCGGGTCGTCGGTAGCACCCGCTTCGGCAACATCGACCGCATCCACCGCCGGGTCGAGATCGGGTGGACGTGGGTGGCTCGCCCCTGGCAGCGCACGGGGATCAACACGGAAGCCAAGTACCTGATGCTCCGGCACGCGTTCGAGGTGCTCGGCTGCATCCGGGTGGAGCTCAAGACCGATGCGCTGAACGAGCAATCGCGCCGGGCGATCCTGCGGCTGGGGGCGAAGGAGGAAGGGATCCTGCGGCGCCACATGATCACCGAGAGCGGCCGCATCCGCGACACCGTGTACTACAGCATTCTGGACACGGAATGGCCGGAGGTGAAGGCCGCCCTCGAGGAGAAGATGCGCCGGTACGACCCTCGTGCTTGACCCCACCGGCCCGGCGGCGCAGATTTTTCGACATGTTGCCCTCCCGCGGCCGCCGGGACCGAGCGGCGAAGAGCGCGGGCGAAGGACGAGGGAAGACGGAATGCGCGAACTGACCCTGCCGCTGGTGGTCGGCACGACCCTCGCGGGCATCGGGCTCGCCCCAACGATCCTGGACGGGGTGGCCGGATCGCAGGATCAGGATCCGGTGAAACGGCCGGCGGTCCAGGTGCTGGAGACGCAGACGGGCGAGGCGAGCTATTACCATCCGGCGCTGCACGGCCGCAGGACGGCGAGCGGCGAGGTGCTGGACCAGACGCAGCTCGTCGCCGCGCACCGGACCTACCCCTTCGGCACGCTCCTGCGGGTCACCAACCTCCGCAACCAGCGCTCGGTCACGGTGCGGGTGATCGATCGCGGGCCGTTCCACCGGGGCCGTCTGGGGAGGCGGATCCTCGACCTGTCGAGGCGGGCGGCCGAAGAGCTCGGTTTCCTGCGCCAGGGCGTGGCGCCCGTGAAGGTCGAGGTGCTGCAGTACGGCAAGGCGACGCCCGCGGACTGAGCGCCCGCGTCGCCGCCCGGCCCGCCGGCTAACCTTCGAGCTCGTCGAAGAGCCCGAGCTGGCCGCCGGGGTCCGGCCGGCGGAACGCCGCCGTCGACAGCTCCACCTTCTCCTGGTTGAGCCCCGCCTTCCGGCACCCCGCGCGGAAGAGCTCCCTGAGCTGTAACGCCCACGGACCCTCTCCCCGCATCCGCACCCCGAAGCGGGACTCGTTCAGCTTGCCGCCCCGTATCGACCGGATCCGGTTCAGCACCTTCTCCTTGCGCTCCGGGTAGTGGAGCTCGAGCCACGCGAGGAAGACGTCCTTGACCGCGAGCGGGAGGCGGAGCGCCATGTAGCGCGCGTGACGCGCCCCCGCGGCCGCCGCCGCCTCCAGGATGCGCGGGATCTCGTGGTCGGTGAGCCCCGGGATCACGGGCGCGACCATCACGCCGACCGGGATCCCCGCCCGCGCCAGCGCCTCGATCGCCGCCAGCCGCCGGGCCGGGATCGAAGCCCGGGGTTCCAGGACCCGCTGCAGCTTTGGGTCCAGCGTGGTCACCGAGATGAAGACCATGACCGCCCGATGGCGCGCCAGCTCCTGGAGCAGGTCGATGTCCCGCGTCACCAGGTAGTTCTTCGTCACGATCATCGCCGGGTTGCGGAACTCGGCCAGCACGGCCAGGCAGCGGCGGGTCAGCTCGAACCGTCGCTCCGCCGGCTGGTACGGGTCCGTCACCCCGCTGATGGCGATCACGCGAGGCTCCCAGCGCGGCGAGGCGAGCTCGCGGCGCAGCAGCTCGGGCGCGTCCTCCTTGACCAGGATCCGGGTCTCGAAGTCGAGACCCGCGGAGAACCCCAGGTACTCGTGCGTGGGGCGAGCGTAGCAGTACGGGCAGCCGTGCGAGCACCCCCGGTAGCAGTTGAGGCTCACGTCGAACGGGATGTCGGGGCTGTCGTTCCACGTGAGCGCGGTCCTGGACCGGTCCCGGTAGTAATGCGTCTCCTTCCAGGGCGATGGGTCGTCCGGGTCGAAGAACTCGGGATCGGGCTCGAAGGAGAGCCGCTCGAAGCGGTTGGGCGGGTTGTGGGCGGCTCCGCGGCCGCGGATCGGGACCAGCTCCATCGGACGCTCGCTCGGTTCGCGAAATGCCCGGCCTCACCGGACCCTGCGCGGGACAACCTATACCGAACATACGCCGAAGACAAGAGGCGCGACTCCCCCGCGCCTGCGGCGGAGCGTCCCACCACCGGGTCCGGCTGCGGCCGGGCTCGCTAGCGGAAGTCGCGGGACCGGTAGGCGATCTTTCGCATTGCCAGCTCGCGGAACCTTCGGCCGATCACGTTCAGGACGCGGTCCTCCCGTTCGAGGCGCCCTTCGACGACCAGGAACGGAGCGAACTTGATGACCTCGCGGTTCTGCTGGTAGAGGCGTGGGGGGACGATGACGTTGATGAAGCCGTACTCGTCCTCGAGCAGGAGGAAGACGGTGCCGTTGGCGGTTTCGGGGTGCTGTCGCGCGACGACGAGCCCGGCGACGACGAGGCGGTCGCCGTCCTCGAGGCGTTCCAGGTCGCGGCTCGCGACGGCGCCCGCGGCCTGGAGCCGGCCGCGGATGTGCTGCATCGGGTGGCCGTTCACGCTGATGCCGGTGGCCAGGTAGTCGAGGAAGATCAGTTCCTCGCCCTCGAGCTCGTGGGGGTCGAAGGGGAGCAGGTGGGCGGGCGCGAGGGGCAGCAGGTCGCCGGCGACGCGGAGTGCTTCCCAGGCGGCCTTGCGGCGTCCGGGCTCGAAGGCCTCGAAGGCGCCGGCCCGGGCGAGGTGGAGGGCGTCGGCGCGGGTGAGCCCGGCCCGGCGGACGACGTCCTCGATGGAGGTGAAGGGGCCGTCCTGGCGAGCGGCCTGGAGCGCCTCGCGGGCGCGGGGGCCTAGGCCGCGGATGTGCTTCCAGCCGACGCGGAGCGCGGGGACGGGCTCGTTGCCCGGCGGCTCGCCGGGCCGGGTCGAGCTCTCGAGGGTGCAGTCCCAGTCCCCGTACTTGAGGCAGGGTCCGCGGACGACGACGCCGTGCCGCAGGGCGTCGTGGACCAGGGTGGCGGGCGGGTAGAACCCCATGGGCCAGGCGTTGAGGAGCCCGAGATAGAACTCGGCGGGGTAGTGCGCCTTGAGGTACGCGGTCGCGTAGGCGATCAGGGCGAAGCTCCAGGCGTGGGACTCGGGGAAGCCGTAGTTGGCGAAGCCGCGGAGTTCTTCGATCACCTGGGCGGCGGTCCGGTCGTCGAGCCCGTTGGCGAGGAGGCGGGTGCGGAGCCGTTCGAGCGTGGCCTGGAGTTTGGGGAGCTTGCGGCGGTGGCCCATGGCCCGCCGGAGCTCGTCGGCCTCGGCGGCGGAGAACCCGCCGAGCGTCATGGCGATGGCCATCGCCTGCTCCTGGAAGATCGGCACGCCGTAGGTGCGGCGCAGGATCGGCTCGAGCGCGGGGTGAGCGTAGCGCACGGGCTCGAGGCCCCGGCGGCGGCGGGTGTAGGGGCGGACGAAGTCGGCCTGGATCGGGCCGGGTCGGATCAGCGCGACCTGGACGACCAGGTCGTAGAGGCGCTCGGGTTGGGTCTGCAGGATCGAGCCGATCTGGGCCCGGCTCTCGATCTGGAAGGTCCCGACGGTGTCGCCGCGGGAGATCATCTCGAAGGTCTTCGGGTCGTCCACGGGCAGCCGGTAGAGCTCGAGGCGCTGGCCCGTCCGCCGTTCGATCGCATCGAACGCCAGGTGCACGGCGGAGAGGCCGCCGAGTCCCAGGAAGTCGAACTTGGGCACGCCGGCCGCGTCCAGGTCGTCCTTGTCGAACTGGATGATCGTTCGCCCCATCGTGGTCTTCTCGATGGGGAGGTAGTCGCCCAGGGGCGCCGAGGAGAGCACGAAGCCGCCGGGGTGCGTGGAGCGGAGGCGGGGCACGTCGTCGAGCGCGCGGAGCGCGGTGAGGAGGGCTCGCCCGCGCGCGTCGTCGAGGCGGAGGCCGCACCGTTCGGCGAGCCCGGCTTCGAGCATCGCCGCGCCCTCCGACGGCTCGCGCCTGTGTAACCGCTTCGAGATCCGGCGCGCCAGCTCCGCGGGGTAACCGAGCGCGCGCATCATGTCCTGCACGGCGGCGGGCGCGTGGTAGGTCTGCGTGACGGCCGTGATCGCCGCGTGGCTGCGGCCGTACTTCTCGTAGACGTAGTCCAGCACCTCCTCGCGGCGGTGCATCTCGAAGTCGACGTCGATGTCCGGCGCCTCGGTGCGGCCGTCCGTCCGGTGCTCGGAGAGGAAGCGCTCGAAGAGGAGGCCGTGCCGTACGGGGTCCACGGCGGTGATCCCCAGACAGTAGGCGACGGCGGAGTTCGCGGCGCTGCCTCGCCCCTGGCAGAAGATGCCGCGCGAGCGGGCGAAGCGGACGGCATCCCACATGACCAGGAAGAAGCCGGCGAACCCGAGCCGGCGGATGACGCCCAGCTCGTGCTCGAGCTGCGCCCGCTCGCGCTCCCCCACCTCCCCCCACCTCTCGACCGCGCCCGCGTAGACCAGCTCGCGGAGGAAGGAGTCGTCGTCGTGGCCCGGCGGGACCGGGAAGCGCGGGAGCGGCGGGCTGAGCCAGCGCAGGTCGAAGCTGCAGCGGGCGGCGATCCGGCAGCTCTCCTCGAGCCCCTCCTCCCTTCCCTTCCACAGCCGCGCCATCTCCTCGGGCGACCGGAGGCGCCACTCGCCGTTGGGATGGAGCAGCCCCCGCGAGGCTGCCGTGTCCACGTCCAGCTCCAGCCGGAGCGCGGTGAGGAGGTCGTGCACCAGCCGGCTGCCGGCATCCAGGTACCGCGGGTCGTTGGTCGCCACCCAGGGCGTGCCCGTCGACCGCGCCAGCGCGATGAGCTCGGCCGCCAGCGCCGACTCCGCACCGGAGACGTGGTGGAGCTGTACCTCGACGGCCAGACGATCACCGAAGAGCTCGCGCCACCGCCCCAGCACCCGCTCTCCCTCCGATCGACCGCCGGCCCGCACCCGCGAGGCGAGCTCGCCGCTCGCCGGGCCCGTCAGCGCGATCAGACCCTCGCTCCGCCCGGCGAGATCCTCGAACGTGATCGCAGGATGACCCCGGGCCGACTCCCGCGCCCGCGTCACCAGCCCGGCCAGGTTGTGGAACCCCCGCTCGTCCATTGCCAGGAACGCCGCCGGGTAGCCGTCCACCCGCAGCTCCGCGCCGATGATCGGCTTCACCCCCTGCCGCTCGGCCTCCAGCGCGAAACGGATCACCCCGCCCAGGTCCGCGGTGTCGGTCAGGCCTAGGGCCGCATACCCCAGCGCGGCGGCGCGCGAGACCAGCGCCTCCGGCGTCACCGCGCCATCCCCGAATGAAAAAGCGCTGTGCGTGCGCAGCTCGACGTACCTCACGCCCTCCATAGTAACGCGGCCGATACCCGAACACAACCCGAAAGTCGCCGACAAAAAAAGAGCGGACCCGCGCCCACCACACGGCGAGCCCGGGTCCAAAGCCCGCGAGGCGATCGCCCGCTCAGTCCCCGGAGACCGGCTCCGGTACCGCAGCGCGCCGCCGGAACGGCAGCCGCACCCGCACCTTCCCCAGATCGTCGAGCAGCGTGTACACCACCGGCACGACGAACAGGGTCAGCAGCGTCGACGTCAGCAGCCCGCCGATGATCGCCCGCGCCATCGGCGCCCGCTGCTCCGCGCCCTCTCCGATCGCGAACGCCAGCGGCAGCATCCCGAAGATCATCGCGGCCGTCGTCATGATGATCGGCCGCAGCCGCACCCGCCCGGACTCCAGCAGCGCCTCGGTCCGGGACTTACCCCGCGCCCGCGCCTGGTTCGTGAAGTCGACCAGCAGGATCCCGTTCTTGGTCACCAGCCCCATGAGCATGATGATCCCGATCATGCTCATGATGTTCAGGTTCCCCTTCGTGAGCAGGAGCGCCAGCACCACGCCGATGAAGCTCAGCGGGAGCGAGAGCATGATCGAGAGCGGCTGCACGAAGGAGCCGAAGAGCGAGGCAAGGATCAGGTAAATGAAGATGACGGCGAGGAGGAGGGCCTCGAGCACGTAGCCCTTGGTCTCCTCGAGGCTCTGCACGTCACCCGTGAAGACGGTGTGATACCCGGGCGGCAGGCCGACTTCCTGGATCGCCCGCTGCACGTTGGCGACGACCTCGCTCATCGTGTAACCCGGCAGCACGCCGGCCGAGATGGTGATCTGGCGCTCGAGCATCCGGCGCTCGATGATCTGCGGCCCGATGCCCGCCCGGACCTCCGCGACCTGCGAGAGCGGGACCATGACCGGCAGCCCCGTGGCCGGGTCCGTGTTCGCGCTCGCGACCGGGAGGTTGGCCAGGTCGTCGGCCGAGACGCGCATCGAGTCGGGGTAGACGACGACCACGTCGTGCGAGTACCCCTGCGGATCCTCCCACCGGGTGGCGCGCAGGCCGGTGAAGAGAGGCTGGATCGTCGCGGCGACGGCGCCGACGCCGAGCCCCGCGGCCCAGGCCTGGTCGCGATACACGTTCACGTCGAGCTGCGGGATCTCGCCCTCGTCGCTCGAGTTCGGCTCGGCCACGCCGGGCACGTCGCGGATCGCCTCCAGCACCTGCTCGGCGGCCAGCTTGAGGCGGGTCGCCTCGGGCCCCTGCACGTTGATGACGATCGGCTGCCGGAACCCGCCGAAGATGCTGGGCGTGCCCGTGATGTTGGCCCTCACCCCGGAGACCCGCGCCAGCATCGGGCGAACCGCGTTCTGCACCTCCTCCTGCGACCGCTTCCGCTCGTGCTTCTCCTTGAGCTTCACGTAGATGCGGCCGTTGGTCGGCGTCCCGCGGAAACCGCCACCCACCGTGATGTGCGTGAACTCGACCTCCGGCAGCGATTCGACGAGCTGCGCGAGCTCGTGGGCCTTCGCCACCGTGTACTCGAGGTTCGAACCCGGCGGCGTCCGGAAGTTGATGTTGAACTCACCGCCGTCGAAATCGGGCATCCAGGTGAAGCCCAGGCGCGGCAGCAGCAGGAACGAGACGACGATCGACGCCACGCCCACGGCCATCACCGTGCCGCGGTGCGCCAGCGCCCACTCGAGCCAGCGCGGGTAGCGATCGGCGACCCGCTCGAACCAGTCGTTGAACCCAGTCGCGAACCGCCGGATCCAGCCCTTCTTCTTCCCGGCCTCGTGCGCGCCGCCCTCCACCTCCGGGTCAGGCCACACGCTGGAGAGCATCGGGTCGAGCGTGAAGGAGACGAAGAGCGAGACGAGCACCGCGAAGGCGACGGTGACGCCGAACTGGAAGAAGATCTTGCCGATCTGCCCGCCCATGAACGCGACCGGCAGGAACACGGCCACGATGGCGAGTGAGGTGGAGAGCACGGCCAGCCCGATCTCGTCCGTCCCCTCTTTCGCCGCCCGGTAGTGGTCCTTCCCCATCTGCAGGTGGCGCACGATGTTCTCGCGCACCACGATCGCGTCGTCGATCAGGAGCCCGATCGCGAGCGACAGGGCCATGAGCGTCATCGTGTTCAGCGTGAAGCCGAACACCCACATGATGAAGAAGGAGGAGATGATGCTCACCGGCAGCGTGAGCCCGGTGATCACCGTCGAGCGCCAGGAGTTCAGGAAGAGGTAGATGATGGCGATGGTGAGCACCGCGCCCAGGATGATCGTGACCTGCACGTCGGCGACCGCCTCGCGGATGCGCTTGGAGTCATCGCGGATGACGGTCAGCTTGATGTCCTGCGGGAGCTGCTGCTCGAGCTCGGCCACGGCGGCGCGCACGCCGTCGGCGACCTCGACGGTGTTCGCGCCCGAGATCTTGAGGACCTCGACGGAGACGGAGGGTACCCGCCCGACGAAGGAGGCGCTGCGCGGCTCCTCGATCCCGTCGACGACGGTGGCGATGTCGCCGAGCCGGATCGGGACGCCGTTCCGGACCGCGACCACGATGTCGGCGAACGCGCGCGGATCGACGACGCGGCCGGTGACGCGGATCATCCGTTCCGTGTCGCCCCGCTTCACGCGCCCGGCGGGCACCTCCTGGTTCTCCCGGGCGAGCGCGGCCATGACCTCCGCGGGGCTGATCCGGTAGGCGTGCATCGCGTCCGGGTTCAGTTCGATCCGGATCTGACGCACCGCGCCGCCCACGACCTGCACCTCGCCGACGCCCGGCACCACCTCGAACCGGCGAGCGATCACCTCCTCGGCGAGGTCGGTGAGCTCACGGAGCGGCCGCTCGGCGCTCTGGATCGCCACGGAGATGATCGGCCGGTCGTTGGGGTCGAAGCGACGGACGACCGGGTCCTCGATCCCCTGCGGGAGCTGGCGCCGGATCGTGCTGACCTTGCTCTGCACCTCCTGCTGCGCCACGATCGGGTCGACGTCCAGCTCGAGCTGGATCCGGACGGTGGAGGAGCCCTCCAGGGAGGTCGAGGTGACTTCCTTGATCCCCTGGATGGTGTTCACCGCCTCCTCGATCGGCTTGGAGACCTCGCGCTCGACCACCTGCGGCGAGGCGCCGGGGTACCGCGTCTGGACGACGACGACCGGGTAGGAGATGTCCGGGTACTCGTCGATCGCCAGCCGCCGGTAGGAGGCGATGCCGAGCACCACCAGCGCCACCATCATCATGGTGGCGAAGACCGGCCGCTTGATGGAGACATCGGAAAGGAACATTGGCTCCTCGCTGCTCGTCTGGGGTTAGCTCCCGGCGTGGCTAGCGCTGCTGTTCGCCTCCGATCACCTGGACTTCCATCCC
>DATCLG010000070.1:0-4065 GCA_036564015.1 Longimicrobiales bacterium | reverse complement strand
GCGGCCGCCCGCTTCTCGGAGAGGACCTGGTTCGAGGCCGCGTTCCCCACGTTGTCGGTGTGGCCCTCGATCAGGAGCCGGAGGCCGGGGTTCGCCTTCAGCATCGCGCCGATCTCCTTCAACGTGGGTGTGCTCTCGGGGCGGAGCCGGTCGGAGCCGGTGTCGAAGTAGATGCCCTGCGTCGCCACCCGGCCGGAGGTGTTCAGCGCGTCATAGAGTTCCCGACCGCCGGCCATGATGCGCAGGTCCGAAATCATCCGCGGCTCTTCCGCGCTCCAGCCGTTCAGGAAGAAGCGGATGCGCCGGGAGCGGCCCATTGCGAGGTTGGGCGCGTTGAGCACGCGGTGCTCGTCCGCGTAGAACTTCAGGTAGTCGCCGTCGACCGAGATGCGGATGCGGACCGGCCGCTCTTCGGTATTGACCTTGAACTGGCCCTCGGGGCGGATATCGCCCGAGCGGGCGGACGCGAAAGCGCTGCCGATGTAGAGGACGCGGCCCTTCCCCGGATCGAACTCGATCTCCATCGCGTTGCCGCTGCCCGCGAGGCCGAACTCGATGGTGAAGCGCTCTGGCAGCACTTCCGGCAGGTTCACGTAGAACTCGCCGTTGCCCGCGTCGCTCAACCAGCGGCCGCCCTGCCATTCGACGACCTGCATGCTGCCGCCGCGGAACTCGAGCCGCCGCGGGAAGTCGCCGACCCGGTCGGCACTGAAGTCGTCGACGAAGAGCACGCGGTCGCCCGGGACGAAGTCGTAGTTGGCCCAGGCGCCCTGGCCGGGCCTCGCCGCCTCCGCCGCGCTGTGGCCGACCACGTTGCCCTGCTGGTCGGTCAGCGTGACCTGCTGGCCGGATTTCTCCGCGTTCTGGATGCACTCCGTATCCGTCACGGCGCAGACGATGGCGCCCTCGGCCTCTTCGACCGCTTTGTCGATCGCCCGTTCGGCCCGGTCTTCGGCGCGCTGGGTGACCTTCTCCTTGGCTTTCTGCTTGATCCAGCCGCCGATGCCCTGCGCGGCGGCGGGGCTCGCCGCGCCGATCGACATGGCCAACGCCAGGCCCAGGGCCACGGTGCGGGATTGGGTGCGCATCGCTCCGTCCTCCTCATTGCGGGTTCGCCCCCTGTCGACCGGGGCGGGCGCCCCGGTCGCAGACGTTCAAATGTGGAGGCGAAGCGTCACCTCATCGTGACGGGAGCGTCACCTCGGCAGACCCTGCACGCTCCCCGCGAGCGATCGCTTCGGCCGCGGCCGCCAGACGGGGTGACCGGTCCCGGCGTGGCGCCCGGCGTTCCCTCCGTTTACCTTAGCCATCACGCCGCCGTGATCCGGACCCTCCTGCCGAACACTCCGGACCTCCATGATCGAGCTTCGCATCCTCGGACCCCTCGACCTGCGCGCCCCGGATGGCACGGAGGTCCGCTCGGTGCTTTCCCAGCCGAAGCGTCTTGTCCTGTTGGCGTACCTGGCGGTCACGCCTGGGGCGTTTCGGCGCCGGGACACGCTGCTCGCCCTTTTCTGGCCTGAGCTGGACCAGCCGCGGGCGCGGGCGGCGCTCCGGCAGGCGGTCTACCATTTGAGGCGCGCCCTCGGTGCGGAGGTCATCGTCGGCCGGGGCGACGACGAGCTGGGCATCGATCCCGCCCGCCTCTGGTGCGACGCGGCAGCGTTCCGTCGGGCGGTGGCCGAGCGGCGCTTCCGCGACGCCGTCGAACTCTACCGGGGCGATCTGCTGGGCGGCGTCTATCTCGAGGGCGCCCTGGAGCTCGAACGCTGGATCGAGGAGGAGCGTGCGCGGCTGCGGGCGGCGGCAGCAGCGGCCGCCTGGTCGGTGGCGGAGGCGGTGGCGGCGGGGCGTCGGCCCCGTGACCTGGCGGACGCCGCGGCCTGGGGTCGGCGAGCGGTCGAGCTCGCCCCGGACGACGAGGCGTCGGTCCGCCGCCTGATCGCGCTGCTCGCGCGTGCCAGCGACCGTGCGGGCGCGCTCCGCGTCTACCAGGAACTGGCGCGGCGCCTGGATCGCGAGTACAGAGCGCTGCCATCCCCGGCGACGCAGGCGCTGATCGAGCAGGTGCGGTCGGCGCGAGGAGTCGCCCGGGCCGCGGATGGCGAGCGGGCGGCGGTGGCCGGCGCCGGTCCCGCAAGTGCGGCGCCGCGGACGCTCGCCGTGCTCCCGTTCGCGTTCCGCGGACGGCCGGATTACGATCACCTCGCGGAAGACGTTGCCGACCTCCTCGAGGTGGACCTCGCCGGCACGGACGCGTTCCGCTGCGTCAATGCCCGGGCGCTGCGGCGCTGGCTCGCCCGGGAGGACGCCGGGCTCTCCGACGCGGAGCGGATCCGGGCCGTCGGCGAGCGGTTCGGCGCGGTGTATTGCGTGACCGGCGGGATCGTTCAGTCCGGCGACCGGATCCGGATCCACGCGGCGCTCTACGCCGTCGCCTCACCGGATGCTCCGCTGGCGCGCGTGGTGTCGGAGGCCGGCGTGAGCCAGGTGCTCGCCCTCGTGGACCGGCTCGCGGCGGAGCTGCTGACCCACGGCGTCGAGGCGCCTACGAGTGCGCTGGCGCGGGCCGCGGCGCGGACGACCGAGTCGCTCCGGGCGCTCAAGGAGTACCTGACCGGGGAGCGCGCCTTCCGCGCCGGGCGCTACACCCCCGCGGCGGAGGCGTTCCAGCGCGCGGTCATCGAGGATCCCGGTTTCGCCCTGGCGCATTACCGCCTGGCGACGCTCGCGGAGTGGGCGGGCTTCCCCTCCCGGGCCGAAGCCGCGGCGACCCGCGCCGTGCTGCATGCCGAGCGGCTGCCGGTGAACGACCGCAGGCTCCTGGAGGCGCTCCGCGCGTACTTCGAAGGCAACATCACCCGCGCCGAGCTCCTCTACCTGGAGATCCTGGGCATCGATCCCGACTCGGTCGAGGCCTGGTTCCAACTGGCCAAGCTCCGGTGCTTCCTCAACCCGCTCCGGGGCAAGCGGCTCGCGGAATCCCGGGAGGCGTGGGAGCGGACGGCCGCGCTGGACCCCGACAACATCGTCGCTCTGGTGCACCAGGCCAGCGTGGCGGCGAAGGAGCGCCGGCCGGACGAGGTCGCCGCGCTCTCCCGCCGTGTGCTGGAGCTGCTCGGTCGAGGCGCTTACACGGACTTCCCGCTCCTCGTCCGGGTCCAGTGGGCCTTCGCTTCGGAGGACCGTGAAGAGCAGGCCCGGCTCCTGGGCGAGCTCGAGGGCGCCAACGAGTTCACGCTCTTCTGGTCCTTGACGGTCCTGACGGTCGTGATCGGGGACCTGGACGCGGCCGGGCGAGTCGCCGGGCTGATGACGCACCCATCCCGGCCGGGCCCGGTCCGCCTCTTCGGCCGACTCGCGCGGGCGGAGCTGGAGCTGGCGCACGGCCGCTGGTCCCGTGCCCGGCAGGAGCTCGACGCCGCTGCCCGCCTGGAGGCGCCGGCCGCCACCGTGCACCGCGCGCTCCTGGCGCTCGTGCGCTTCCGCGAGCCCGACCCGGCGGAGCTCCGGGCGCTCCGTGACGAGTTGCAGGCGCTCCCGCCCCGCGAGCCCGAGCCCGACGCCGCGCTCGAGCCGTGGTTCACCGCACACGTCGAGGTCCTCGGCGCGACGCGGGTCTATCTGCTCGGGCTCATCCATGTCCATTTGGGGGAGCTGGAGGAGGCGGAGGCCCGCGCCGCCGAACTCGACACCCTCGCGGCCGCGGCGACGGGGCTCGCCCGGGCCGCGCACGCACGTGACGCGGCCCGCGGGATCCGTGCGCTCGGCGCCTGTCGCCGGGGCGATCCCGCCGAGGCGCTCGCCCTCCTCGAAGGGTGTGAACTCGCCGCGCCGATGCACTGCTTCATCCCCACGGCGCTCTACGGCCGGCTGCACGAGCGTTGGCTCAGGGCGGAGCTCCTCGGCCGGTTCGGCCGCGACGGCGAGGCCGCGACCTGGTTCGCGGCGCTGGGCGAGGACTCGCCCCATGGCTTCGTCTACCTGGCGCCCTCACACCTCCGCCGGGCGGAGCTCCTCGAGCGACGTGGCGAGCACCACCGCGCGCGGCAGCACTATGCCCGT
>DATCLG010000069.1:0-33395 GCA_036564015.1 Longimicrobiales bacterium | reverse complement strand
CCTACCCGGAGGTCGAGGAGGTCGTGGCCCGGGGCCCCACCAAGGCGACGGTCCGCCTCCGCGCCGGCCTCCAGGTCGACATCCGGGTTCTGCCCGAGGCCAGCTTCGGGGCCGGACTCCATTACTTCACCGGCTCGCAGGCCCACAACATCGCGATCCGTCGGCTGGGTCAGCAGCGTGGGCTCAAGATCAACGAGTACGGCGTCTTCCGAAACGGGAAACGCGTCGGCGGCCGGGCCGAGGAGGAGGTCTTCCGTGCCGTCGGGCTGCCGTGGATCCCGCCGGAGCTACGCGAGAACCGCGGCGAGATCGAGGCGGCGCGGGAAGGGAGGCTGCCCACCGACCTCGTCGAGCTGGCCGACATCCGTGGCGACCTGCAGGCCCACACGACGGACAGCGACGGACGCGAAAGCCTCGAGGCGATGGCCAGGGCCGCCGAGGCGCTCGGCTACGAGTACCTCGCCGTCACCGATCACACCCCCGCCGTACGGGTCGCCGGTGGGCTCGACCGGGCCGGGTTCCGCCGTCAGATGAAGCGAATCGACCGCCTGAACTCGCGCCTCGAGAAGCTGACCCTCCTCAAAGGCGCCGAAGTCGACATCCTGCCGGACGGTTCGCTCGACCTGGACGACGACACACTGGCCGCGCTCGACGTCGTGATCGTGGCCATCCACTCGAGGTTCGACCTCTCCGCCAGGGAGCAGACGCGCAGGATCGTCCGCGCACTGCAGCACCCCGCCGTCGACATCCTGGCGCACCCGAGTGCGCGGATCCTCAACCGCCGCCGCGGGATCGACGTGGAGATGGAGGAGGTGATCCGGGCCGCCGCGGACCATGGCGTGCTCCTCGAGCTCAACGCCCAGCCCGACCGGCTCGACCTGGATGACCTGGACTGCCGCGCCGCGATCGAGCAGGGCGTGCGGCTGACGATCAACACCGACGCGCACTCGACGGCCGAGCTGCGGTACATGCGCTGGGGCGTGGACCAGGCACGTCGCGGCTGGGTCGAGAAGAAGCACGTCGCGAACACCCGGCCGCTCAAGTCGCTGCTCCGGCTCCTGCACCGCGGCAGGCGGTGAGGTTTCGCGCCAAAATCCAGCACCCGCTCCGAACCGCGCCCGTACCCCCGAAACGAAAAGCCCCTGGCCACGACCAGGGGCGGTGTGCGTGCATGCCGGGGGAGGGACTCGAACCCTCACGGGGTGATCCCCAGGGGTTTTTGAGACCCCCGCGTCTACCGTTCCGCCACCCCGGCCCTCTGAACCGGATAGAAATGCAATATAACCGCGGATGCCAGTTCATTCCAGGCCCTTGGGCGGCCCCAGGACTTCCCGGAGGATCACGGCGCGCTGGAGCGCGGCGCGGCCGGAAAGGCTCAGGGGAAGGCGTGGGCCCCGGGGGCGCACATGCTGCCTGGCCGCCCGCTCTGCTTCGAGCCGCGCGCGGAACCTGGCGCGCCGCTCCTCGGGCGGCGGGGGCAGCTCCTCCAGCGAGAGGATGACGGGCTCCCGGACCTCCAGCGACCCGGCTTCGGCGGTCGGCCGCTCCGCCGGGACGAGGGCCTCCTCATCCGCGCTTCCCTCGTCGGCCGGCAGCCATTCCGGCTCGACCTCCTGCCAGGCGCCCTCGGGCCGGACCGGCCGGGGTGGCTCCTCGACGATGACGGGAGGACGGTGCCGCCGCTCGCCGGTGAGGATCTCCCACAGATCATCCGGGATCATGTCGGAGGCGGGGGACGAATCCCCGCCCTCCCCCGCGGCACGCGTACCCGCCGGGGCATGCCCGGTATCGGGCACAGGTGCCGGCGCCGGAGCGCGAGCCTGCCCCCGCGCCGTGCCCTCCCTCCGCGGCACCGGCCGGCTACGCCCCTTCCCCTTCGACCGGCCCCCGAGCACGGACAAGATGAAGAAAATGAACGCGAGGATCGAGAAAAAGTCGTCCACTCAGTTCTCCTCGGGCGACACCACATCGCTGTTGGCCCCGCCTGCGATGGCATGCCGCATCTCCGTGTCCGCGGCGAGGTTACGGTACCTCATGTAATCCATGATCCCAAGGTTGCCCTTGCGGAACGCCTCGGCGATCGCCCGCGGGATCTCCGCCTCCGCCCGCACCAGCTCCGCACGCATCTCCTGGACCCTGGCCCGCATCTCCTGCTCCGCCGCAACTGCCATCGCGCGGCGCTCCTCCGCCTTCGCCTGCGCGATCCGCTTGTCCGCCTCCGCCTGGTCCGTCTGCAGCTCCGCCCCGATGTTCTTCCCCACGTCCACGTCCGCGATGTCGATCGAGAGGATCTCGTACGCGGTCCCGGCGTCCAGGCCCTTCGACAGCACCGTCTTCGAGATCGCGTCCGGGTTCTCCAGCACCGCCTTGTGCGATTCGCTCGACCCGATCGTCGACACGATCCCCTCGCCGACGCGCGCCAGGATCGTGTCTTCACCCGCCCCGCCGACCAGACGGTTGATGTTGGCGCGAACCGTCACCCGGGCCGTCGCGATGAGCTGAATGCCGTCCTTCGCCATCGCCGCCACCCGCGGCGTCTCGATCACCTTGGGATTCACCGAGACCCGGACCGCCTCCAGCACGTCCCGGCCGGCCAGATCGATCGCGGCCGCCTGCTGGAACGTCAGCCCGATGTTCGCCTTGTCCGCGCTGATCAGCGCCTTGACCACCCGGTCCACGTGGCCGCCCGCCAGGTAATGCGCCTCGAGCTGCTTTGTCGTGAGCTGCAGCCCGGCCTTGGTCGCGGCGATCAGGGGCCGGATCACGGCCGCAGGGTCGACCTTCCGCAGCCGCATCCCGATCAGGTCCCCCAGACCGACGCGCACGCCGGCGAACACCGCCTCGATCCACAGCCGGACCGGCACGGCCCAGGCGAGGATGAGAAGGGCGATGACCACGAGAACGAAGAGCGTGGTTGTGCCGAAGAAGAGACCCATCGTCCGTTTCCCCCAGAGAAAGACTCTACTTGTCTGCCTGCTCCACCGGTCGCACCACGTGGCGGTAGCCTTCCGCGCGGACGATCGTGATCGGCGTGCCGGCCGCGATCCACCCGCCCTCGCTCGTCACGTCGAGCCGTTCGTCGCCGAACTGACCGGTCCCGACCGGTCGCAGATCGGTCAGGGCGACGCCGCGGGCTCCGACCAGATCCTCACGCCGCGGAGCCGAAAGGTACCCTGCTTCGGGCGCCGTCGCTTCCCGCAGGAAGATCCCCGAGCGCGCCAGCCGCCGGCTCTTCGGCAACGAGCGCAGTACTGCCCACGCGGTCACGAGCACGATCAGGATCGCGGTCGTCAGGGCCGCCGCGGCCTGGCTGTAGTCGAGCCCCGTGGCGAGCCGACCCACCAGGCTGAGGTACATGCTGGCGAGCACCGCGAGGATGCCGGCCACGCCGAAGACGCCGAAGCCGGGAACCGCGAAGATCTCGATCCCCAGCAATAGCACACCGACGCCGAGAAGGATAAGTTCCTCCCACCCGGCGAGCCCGACGAGGTAATGACTGCCGAAGAACAGCGCCAGCGAGACGAGCCCCGTCACCCCGGCCAGGCCGAAGGCCGGGGTCTTGAGCTCGATGATCAGGCCGAGGAACCCGAGCGAAAGGAGGAGCGGCGCCACCAGCGGGTGGGTCAGGAACCGCACGAGGCCTTCGGCCCAGTTCACCTCGGTGGTGTGGCTCACGGCGCCCGAGAGGTTCAGCGCCTCGAGCAGCGCGTCCCAGTCCTCGACCCGGGTGGCGTAGCCGACCCGCACAGCCTCGTCCGTGGTGAGCGTCAGCAGTTTGCCTTTTTCGACCAGGCCCGGGATCTCGATCTCCTCATCCACCATCGCCTCGGCGATGCGCGGATCCAGGCCACGTGCCTCCGCGAGCGCCCGCATTTCGCTACGCATGGCACTCACGATCTTCTCCGGCGCCTTTTTCCCCTCCCCGTCGACGGGCGTCGCGGCGCCGATCACGGAGCCCGGGCGCATGTAGATGCCGTCCGTGGCGAGGGCGATCAGGGCGCCCGCGGAGAAGGCGCGGTGGTTGATGTAGGCGTAGACGGGCAGGCTCGTCGCCTGGAGCGCGTTGACGATCCGCTGGGCGGCGTCCACGCGCCCGCCGGGGGTCTCGATGTCCAGGATCGCCGCGCGCGCGCCGGCCGCCTCGGCCTCACGCAGGCTCCGCTCGATGAACGGCGCGAGACCGAGCTCGATGACCCCGTTGACGGGGATGCGGTAGACCACGCCCGCCCCGGCCTGCGCCGCCGCGCGGCCGGAACCTTCCGCTGGCCGGGATGAAGAGTCACCCGAACACGCCAGGGGCGCCGAGCCCGCAACCCCGATGAGCAGGGCGACGCCCAACCTCCGCCAGACGGTAGCCGTCCGAGTCGTCCGTCCCATCATCGAGTGCATCGACCGTGGATACCCGGGACCAACAGCGGGGTTGCCGCGCGACGTCGGCGCGGCCTCATTCGGCCTCGAGCAGCCGCAGCGCGTAGTAGCTGCGCTGGAGCGCGAGGACGTAGTCGGCCTCCGCGAATGCCTGACGGGCGCCGAGGGTCAGGCGCTGCGCCCGGCGCGACGTCGCGTCGTGCGTCTGGCCCCCGGCTGCTCCCTCCCTCCTCCGTGCCGCCAGCGCCGTCTCGGCGCGAAGGATGAGGCGGCGCGCCAGCTCGGGCGGTGTCGTGACCTCCACGCGGTCCGCCGCCTGCAGCGTCGCTTCGATGGCGGCGACCCGGTCTCCCGCGGCCGCGGCCTCACGGGCACGGCCTAGCAGGGCGCCAGCCTCGGCCACAGCCGGGCCCAGGTCCTCGAAGGCGCCCGGGGCCAACCCCTCGGCACCGACCAACCACGACGCGATCCGGATCCATCGCTCGAGCGCCGCCTGTGCACCGGCGAGCTCGGCCGAGTCGAGCTGTGCGGCCAGGACCGGGGCGGCCAGGCGGTACGACGCTTCGCGCCATGCCTCCGCCGTGGCGGAGTCCCCCGCTCGCCGGGCACCTTCCCAGTAGACCCGAGCCTGCGAGAGCGCCTCCGGAGCGTCCTCCGCGGGAATCCGGTCGATCAGCCGCGGGACCGTGGGCAGGTCCTCAGCCGCCCGGAGCGCGGACCGGTACTCGCGCACGCCCAGCAGTGCTTCGGGTTCTGAGGGCGAGTCGGCACAGGCCGCGGCGATCAGGGTTCCCGCGAGGCAAATTCCGAGGAGACAGGAAGTACGCGGAAGCCGGAGCATGAAGGGATCGCCTGGATACGACGATCGTCGCCTGGTTGCAAGCTACGGTCGTAGGCCCGAAGAGGCAAGGCGCGCGCCACTTGACCCGCCCCGCGAGGCGATCTAGCTTCGCGCGCAGAGGTTGGCTCGAGAGCCGCCGAGGCGGGAATGGAACGGATTCGGACCGGGCAAGACCGGGTCGTCGGTCCTGCGGATCGCGACGGCGGCGTTCGCCGAGTAGGGGTCCCGGCCGGCCCGGACACGCCGCGGCCGGTGGACCGCCGGGACCGGACTCGGCGGGCCCTCGCACGCCCCGTCCGCCTGGACGCCCTTCGCTCCCTTCGCACTGGCGGGTCGGCCGGCCTCCCCCGCCGTGGCGACGTCGGTTCCAGCAGACCTGTTCTCACTCCATTCGAGGCGATCCGCAACGACAGCATCCGTCCGCTGCCCGGCGCCGGGCCCCGCCCCGCCCGCCGTCGGCCGTGCCGCGCAGCGCCTGGCGAATTGCGCCTCCAGCCGTCTCATCGGGCGGTACCCCGTGCCAGTCCCCGGGGAGTGTGTGGACTCTGGCCCGGTCGGGCCCGCGCATCCTCGGGTGACGGCGACCACGGGCGCCGCGTCGAAGGGAAGGCGGTGCGAGTGCGGGGAGCCGCGATCACCCGGGGCGACGCGCGGGCGCCCAGGGGAGCGGCTCTGCGACAGGCTGGCGGACGCGGCCAGAAACCTGCTTCCACAGAGCTAGAGGCAGATCACGCGAGCGCGACCATCGTCGAGGAATAGCGCGTATGAACACATCCGAGAGGATCCTGGTCGAACGGGACGGCGCCATCGGCTGGATTCGCATCAACCGGCCCGAGCGGTTGAACGCCTTCGCCGGCTCAATGCGTGAGGCGCTCGACGAGGCACTCGAGGCGTTCGAGGCCGACGACGCGATCCGGTGCGTCGTGATCACGGGGATCGGCCGCGCTTTCTCGACGGGCGGCGACATGACCGTGATGGCCGAGCTGATCGAGACGGGCGACGAGAAACGGTTCGAGGCGCTCGTCCGCGCCGGAGCCAGGATCGTTCAGCGGATCGATCGCATGAGCAAGCCGGTGATCGCGGCCGTCAACGGTCCGGCCGCGGGGGCTGGTGCCTCGCTCGCGCTCGCCTGCGACCTCCGGGTGGCCAGCGAGACGGCCTCAATCGGGTTCACCTTCGTGCGAGTGGGTATGCATCCGGACTGGGGGGGCAGCTATTTCCTCCCGCGGCTGATCGGCCCCGCCCTTGCCGCTGAGCTGGTCTACACCGGCGGGATGATCGGGGCGGAGCGGGCGGAGCGGCTCGGGCTGTTCAACCGGGTCGTCCCGGCAGCGGAGCTGGAGCCGGCGGCGCGGGCGCTCGCGGGGCAGATCGCGGCCGGGCCGGCGGGGGTCATCGCGCACGCCAAGCGAACCCTGCGGCGCAGCCTGCTCGCGCCGCTCGATGAAGTGCTCGAGCTGGAGGTCGAGGCGCAGCTCGCCGCGTTCCGCTCGCCCGACTTCCGGGAAGGGGTCACGGCGTTCCTGGCCAAGCGAGCGCCCCGGTTCGGCCGCCGGTGACGGGACCTGCCAGGACGCGGGGCCGGCGGGGAGGCCATCGAACCGAGCAACCGGAGGGAGGAATGGTCGGCAATCCGTTTGGGAAGGACATGCCGCCGGTGCCGCGGCGAGTGAACCCGTTCGGCGAGGAGGAGACTCGGGAGACGCCGGGGGCGGCGGCGGCGCGCATCGAACAGGCTGCGCGGAAGATCCGCGGATTGCGGAGCCAGCTCGGCTCCGAGGGGCTGACCGTGTCTGCCACGCGAGAGCTGATCGACGAGCTGTCGACCGCGCTGGAGACGGCGGCCCGCGCGCTCCGCGCCCTTGCGGGCACGTAAGCTCTGCGGCCTGCATCGTGCACGGCGCGGGCCGGTGCACCCGAAACGCGGAGGCATGCACCATGGTCAGCACCCGGATCGAGGTTCACGGGATTCCGGACGACGATGCGGCGGCGCAGCTCGAGAAGATGCTGCTCGGCAAGACGGGGGTGCCGAAGGCCAACGTCGACGTGAACCTGCATATTGCGGAAATCACGTATGACGAAGATCTTGTTTCGGCCGCCGACATCGTGAACTGGATCCGGGCGGCCGGATACGATGCTCGCTTCGCAGGTGAGTCGTTACCCAAGAGACCATGACGAACGAGGCCACGGCATCTCGCGCGACGGAGCGGAAGGTGCGCGTCGCCTTCCAGGGTGAGCTGGGGGCGTTCAGTGAAGAGGCGGTCCGGCAGTACTTCGGCGACCGTGCCGAGCCGGTGCCGCGGCGTGAGTTTCGGGAGGTCGGGCGATCGGTCGTGGCCGGTGAGGTGGATTACGGGCTGCTCCCGATCGAGAACACGCTGGCCGGGAGCGTGGTGGCGAGTTACGATGTGCTGGGCGGCGAGGACCTCCGGGTGGTGGGCGAGGTCATCGTGCCGATTCACCATTGCGTCCTGGGCGTTCCCGGGAGCAGGCTTGAAGAGGTGAAGCGCGTGCTCTCGCACCCGGTGGCGCTGGCGCAGTGCACGCGGTTCCTGACGGCTCACCCCGAGATCCAGGCCGTGGCGGTGTACGACACGGCGGGGGCGGCCAAGGAGGTGAGCGAGACGGGGGATCCGGCGGTCGCGGCGATCGCGGGCCGGAGCGCAGCGGAGCGGTACGGGCTGACGATCCTGGCCGCGGACGTCGAAGACCGACCGGACAACCAGACCCGCTTCCTGGTGGTGGCCCGGAGCGACGCGCCGGCGCCCGAGCCGCAGGTGGAGCTGGACGGGGCGTGGAAGACGGCGCTCCTGGTCGAAACGGAGAATGCGCCGGGCGCGCTGGTTCGGGTCCTGCTCCCATTCGCGAACCGGGCGATCAATCTCTCGAAGCTGGAGTCGCGGCCCGGGATCGAGCCGTGGACCTCGCGTTTCTTCCTCGAGCTCGAGGCGCACATCGGGGCGCCCGAGATGGAGGAAGCGCTGGCGGAGGCGCAGCGCCGGGCGACGGCGTCGCGCGTGCTGGGGAGCTATCCGCGATGGCCGCTCACATGAACGACGCGGATCGGCTGGAAGAGCTCCGCCGCACGATCGCTCGTCTGGACGCGGAGCTGGTGGACCTGCTGGCCCGGCGCCTCCAGGTCGCGGCGGAGATCGGGGAGATCAAGCGTCGGCTGGGCCTGCCGGTCCTCGACCCTGCCCGGGAGGCGGAAGTGGTGCGGCGCGGCGCGGAGCTGGCCAGGGAGCGGCAGGTGGACCCGGAGCTGGTGCGCGATCTCCTCTGGCGTATCATGGCACAGTCGCGCGGCGTCCAGCATCACGGGACCTGGCGGCAGGGCTAGTCCGCGGCCTCACGATCCTCCGGCGCCGGAGGCGTCTGCTCCACCGGGGCCTCCCCTTCCCCACCGACCCCAGCCGGCGCGGGCGGCAGCCGATGAGCGATTCGCGCCAGGAGGATGCGCTCCGCCCGCACATCGTGGCCGAGATGGATCGCAAGCCTCACCAGATCGCCCGCGCCCCAGAGCGCGACCGCGAGCACGGCGGTGCGCGCCAGCTCTCCGAGCAGGAACGGCACCGCGCGTAGCCCTTCGGCCTGCAGGCCAGCCACCGCCTCCGCGACCAGCGCCACCCCCAGGAAGATCGCGGCCGCCTTGAAAAGCGAGACCAGCCAGCGCAGTGCGGTGTATGGCTCGATGTCGCCCTTCCGGATCGCCGCCGCCCGCGCCACCCGGGGCATCTTTTCTCGCTGCATCTCCCGTCTCCTCGGTCGGCTACCCCTGTCTGCCCCCTGCGCAGGAACGGGGCCAACCACGCAAAAAAAGAGACCCCGGCTCCCGAGGAGCCAGGGTCTCGCCGCCGGGAAGATGCCCGTCACTCGACGGGGTAGACCGAGACGTACTGCCGGGTCCGGCCCCGCCGCTCGAACTTCACCACGCCATCCGTGAGCGCGAAGAGCGTGTCGTCCTTCCCGATCCCGACATTGCGCCCCGGATAGAACTTCGTGCCGCGCTGCCGCACGAGGATGTTCCCTGCCAGCACGAACTGCCCACCGAAGCGCTTCACGCCCAGCCGCTTGGCGTTCGAGTCGCGGCCGTTGCGCGTCGAGCCGACTCCCTTCTTATGCGCCATACGACCTCCTCACCCGAGCCGGATCTCGCCGATCCGCACTTCGGTGTACTTCTGCCGGTGGCCCCACTTCCGGCGGTAGTTCTTCCGCCGCTTCCACTTGAAGCCGATGATCTTCGGGCCCTTGCCGTGGGCGATCACCTCGCCCACCACCGCCGCACCCTCCACCGTCGGCGCGCCGACGAACACCTGCTCGCCGTTGGCGGCCAGGAGCACCTCGTCGAAGGTCACGGTCTGCCCCACCTCGGCTGCGAGCGCGGGGATGCGAATCGTCTTACCGGGCTCGGCCCGAAATTGCTTGCCGCCGCTACGAATGATCGCGTACATGGTCACCTGGACGTTGGGTCACAGATCTTTAACATCGCAACTCCGCGCGTCCCTGTCAAGCTCCCACGCAGCGGACGGCTAGCCCAGAGCGTAACGCAGCGTCACGTCCGTCTCCGCCGGGCCGGAAAGCAGTCGGAACTCGTCCTGCCGAATCAGCGGATCGTCCCGCAAATCGAGCTGGACCCCGAAGTCCCTCTCCAGCCGACGCAGCAGATCGGGCTCCTGCTCCAGGATGTGCAGCGCCACCTGCGGATGCACGCGAATCGTCAGCCGCTTCTCCACCCCATTCGCCGCCACACGCCGGACCGCCCGCTCGATCCGACGGGCCACGGTCTCCGGCGTGAACACCCGACCCGTGCCACCACAATGCGCACACGTCTCGGTGAGCGTGTGGAAGAGCGAGGGCCGCACCCGCTGGCGAGTCATCTCGACCAGCCCCAGCTCGGAAACCTGGAACGCACGCGTCCGCGCCCGGTCCCGGTTCAGGTGGGTCCGCAGCTCCTGGAGCACCCGCTCCTGGTTAGCCTTGGACTCCATGTCGATGAAGTCGCAGACGATGATCCCGCCGACGTCGCGGAGCCGGAGCTGCCGCGCGATCTCCCGGGCGGCGTCCAGGTTGGTCTTGAGGATCGTCTTCTCCGGGTCCTTCTTCCCGGTGTAGCGCCCGGTGTTGACGTCGATCGAAACCAGGGCCTCCGTGGTCTCGATGATGATGTACCCGCCCGAGGGGAGGTCCACCCGCCGCTGGAACGCCTCCCGGATCGCCTCTTCCACCCCGTACTTGTCGAAGAGCGGGGTCGTTTCGGTGTAGAGGTGCACCCGGTCCAGCAGGTCGGGGTCCACGCCCTTGAGGTACTGGCGCACCTCGTTGTAGACCTCTTTGCTGTCGATGATCAGGGCGTCGACCTTCTCGGTGAAGACGTCGCGGATGATCCCGCTGGTGAGCTTGGCCTCGCGGTGCACGAGCGCGGGCGGCTTGAGCCCGCGGGCCCGGCGCTGGATCTTCTTCCAGGTGTTGTAGAGCGTCTGGAACTCGCGCTCGAAGACCTCACGGGTGAGCTCTTCGCCCACTGTGCGGACGATCAGGCCGCCCGCGTTCTCGGGCAGGATCTCGCGCGCCAGGGCGCGGAGCCGTGCCCGCTCCTCTCGCTCCTCGATCTTCCGGCTGACGCCGATGTGGCGCGAGCCGGGCATGTAGACCAGGAACCGGCCCGGCAGCGAGATCTGCGTGGTGACGCGGGGACCCTTGGTCCCGATCGGTTCCTTGGTGACCTGGACCAGGAGGCGGTCACCTTTCTGGACGAGCTCCTGGATGGGCGGGTAACGCCGCCCTCCTTTTTCGCTGTCGGACTCCTCGGCAGCCTCATCCTCCTCGGCCGCGGCGTCGCGCGCGATGTCCGAGACGTGCAGGAAGGCCGCCTTCTCGGCCCCGATGTCGACGAACGCTGCCTGAATGCCGGGCAGCACGGCCTCGACCTGGCCCAGGTAGATGTCGCCCACCATGCGCTGGGCATCGGGGCGGTCCACCATGACCTCGACCAGGGAACCGTCTTCCAGGATGGCCACGCGCGTCTCCTGAGGCGTGGCCGAGATGAGGATCTCTCGCTTCATAGCCCCGATGTTGGCAGGCGAGCCGCATCAACGCCCCATCACCGCGTGAGCGGCCGCCTGCAGGATGTGACGGGCGATCACCAGCCGCTGGATCTCGCTCGTGCCTTCGCCGATCTCGCAGATCTTGGCATCGCGCATCATCCGTTCGACCGGAGCGTCCGTCGTGTACCCGTGAGCGCCGTGGAGTTGCACGGCGCGCGTCGTAACTCGCATGGCTAGCTCGCTGGCGTACAGCTTGGCCATAGCAGCTTCGGCGGAGAACGGCCTTCCCCGCTCCTTCAACCAGGCGGCGTGGTAGACGAGGTGGCGGGCGGCCGTGATCTCGGTCGCCATGTCGGCGAGGGCGAAGCGCACGCCCTCGGACTCGTGGAGCGGACGCCCGGAACGCCGGTGGGTCTGGCAGTAGCGGAGCGTCTGCTCGTAGGCGCCCTGCGCCAGGCCCAGCGCCAGCGCCGCGATCCCGACCCGACCCGCGTCGAGCGTCTTCATGAAGTTGATGAACCCCTCACCCTCGGCACCGAGCCGGTCCTCCTCGCCGACCTCTGCGTCTTCGAGGATGAGCTCCCGCGTGTCGGAGGCGCGCCAGCCCATCTTGTCTTCCTTCTTCCCGGCCCGGACGCCGGGCGTGAAGGGCTCCAGCTCGGGGGCGTGCCCGATCCCCAGCCGATCGGCGACCTCTCGATCCGTGGTCTCCTTCGTCACGATGAAGCTGGTGATCCCGCGTGCGCCCTTCTGGCGGTCGGTCACCGCGGTGACCACGAAGACCTCCCCCACGCCCGCATGCGTGATGAAGATCTTCGTCCCGTTGAGCCGGTAGCCCCCACCCGGCAGTCTGACGGCCGTCGTGCGTGTCGCGCTGGCGTCCGACCCGGCCCCGGGTTCGGTGAGCCCGAACCCTGCCAGCACGCGGCCTTGCGCCAGGAGAGGCAGGTACCTCTGCTTCTGCGCCTCGGTTCCGAAGTTGAGGATCGGGGAGCTGCCGAGCGTCGAGTGCGCGCTCACGGTGATGGCGTGGCTCGCGTCGACGCGGGCGAGCTCCTCCACGACCAGGATGTAGCTCAGGTAATCGCGCCCGAGGCCGCCGTACTCCTCCGGGATGTTGATGCCGAAGAGGCCGAGCTCGGCCATCTTCTTGACGTTCTCCCAGGGGAACCGGCCCGTTTCGTCCAGCTCGCGGGCGACGGGCGCGATCTCCTTCTCCGCGAACTCGCGGACGGTGGCCCGCAGTTCCTGGTGCGACTGCGAAAGGTAGAGATCCATGTTTTCGTGCCGGGCGAGCGGCCCGATTTCGATCAAACTACGGCGTTCCCTTCCCCCCGGAAAGGGGAGAGTGCGAGGCAGGAATCGGACCGGAAGCCCGGAGGTCGTGCTCTGGCGCTCAATGGCGCGTCAGGGCGCGCGCGAGGTTCTGCGGGGCCGGGCGCTGGGGCGCGGCGGGCCGTAGCCCGGGAGGATCCGTTCCTCCTCTCCGAGGCAGTGGTCGCAGCCGTCGCAGCGCGCCATGGCGTCGGGGTCGCCGAAGTAGCGGAGCATGTAGCCGCGGCGGCAGCCCCCGTGGTAAGCGTACCCCTGCATGCGTTCGAGTTTCCGCTGCTCGTTCTCGCGCCTGGCGCGGAGGGCGGCCCAGTCGACGGGGAGGCGGCGGGGCGGGGCGTCGATAAGGAGCTGGACCCCTTCCCTGCCGGGCCAGGGTTTCCAGTCGACGAAGCCCTCGGCCTGGAGGGCGTCCAGGAGGCTGGCGGCGGCATCGGGCGAGCCGGCGATCCTGGCGAGGTCACGCCAGGGGATTTCGCGGCCGCGGTAGAGGGCGGCTCCGGCCTGACGCCAGAGCGCGCGGAGGAGTCGGCTCTCAGCGCCCCGGCTGCGTTCGTCCAGCTCCTGCCGGATGCGGCGGGGCGTGGCGATGAGGCGGATCCAGGGCGATCCGCCGGGGCCGCCGGTCCGGCGGAGGACGCCGGCCTCCTCGAGGATGCGCAGCGCGGAGTGGACCTGTCGCTCACCTTTGGCGCGAGCGCTGAGACGGGCCAGGTCGGCGCTGGACAGCCGGACGACGCCCTCGTGGTTGGCGCGGTCGTAGAGGGCGCGGTAGACGTCCTCCACGACCGGCCGCTCGGGGTAGCCCTGGTCGATGAGGAACTCGTGGGTGAAGCGATCGCTGTAGGAGTGGATGAGCACGCAGGTGGCGGGGCCGCCGTCGCGCCCGGCGCGTCCGCCCTCCTGGTAGTAGGCTTCGAGGGATCCGGGCATATCGTGGTGGACGACGAGGCGCACGTTGGGCTTGTCGATACCCATACCGAAGGCGTTGGTGGCGACGACGATCCGGACCTCCTCGGCCATGAAGGCTTCCTGGAGGCGGCGGCGCTCGTGGTCGGGGACGCCGGCGTGGTAGCCCGCGGCGGGCAGGCCCGCGCGGTTGAGGAGGTCGGCGAGGGCGTCGACGGTCTTGCGGGTGGAGGCGTAGACGATCGCGACGCCTTCGTGGAACCGTTTGCGGAGGAGGGCGAGGAGGATCTGGTCTTTTTCGGCGTCGTTGCGGGCGGCGAGGACGTGCCAGGTGAGGTTGCGGCGGTCGAAGCCGCGCACGACGACGAGCGGGTTGCGCAGCCGGAGGTGGCGGAGGATGTCGCGGCGGACTTCCGGGGTGGCGGTGGCGGTGAGGGCGATGGTGGGGCAGCCGAGGCGGTCGCGGACGGCGCCGAGGCGGAGGTAGCTGGGCCGGAAGTCGTGTCCCCACTGGGAGAGGCAATGCGCTTCGTCGACGGCGAGGAGGGAGACGCGGAGGCGGGAGAGCGCCTCCTGGAAGCGAGGGCTCTCGAAGCGCTCGGGGGCGACGTAGAGGAGCTTGATGTCGCCCCGGGCGACGTGTTCGAGGCGGCGGGCGGCCTCCTCCGAGGAGATCGTGGAGTTGATGAAGGTCGCGGGCAGGCCGCGCGCCCCGGCGTTGTCGACCTGGTCCTTCATGAGGCTGATGAGCGGGCTGACGACGAGGGTGATGCCGGGGAGGAGCTGGGAGGGGATCTGGTAGCAGAGGCTCTTGCCGCCGCCGGTGGGCATGAGGACGAGGGTGTCGCGGCCGGCGAGGACGGCGGCGATGGCCTCCGCCTGGCCGCCGCGGAAGTCGGGGTAGCCGAAGTGGCGGCGCAGGGTGGCGCGGGCGTCGTCGAGCGTCGGGGTCATGCGGGCCTCGCAGGTTGTGGGGCTGTGGGGCGGTGGGGAGTGTGGGGCTGGGGGGCAGGCGGGGCCATGGGTGGATGGGACGGGTAGGCGCTCGCCGGGCGGAGCCTCCGGCTTGGCCGGTGGTCGCGGGCGCGGGCCCTGGGTCACCGCTCCGGGCGGCGGGGCAGCACACGCAGCAGGATGCCGACCGCGAGGACGCCGATCGCGGCGAGGATGAGGCGGTCGTTCTCGGTGGCGATGCCGGCGAGGGCGAGGGCCGCGCCGGCCGAGAAGAGGGCGATCTTCCAGCGGAGGTAGGGGTCGGGCCCGCGCCGGGCGCGGGAGGGGCGGAAGGGGGACATCAGGCCTTCCTCCGCTGTTCGAGGAAGCGCCGCACGCCCTGGCGGGTGTCGTCGCTGAAGCGGGCGAGGGCATTGATCTCGGCGCCGCGGGCCAGCGCGTCCTCGAAGGAGGCGCCGTCGAGCCCGTAGAGCAGGCGTTTGATGAGCCGGAGCGCCGACGGCGAGCGGCCGGCGAGCTCGCGGGCGTACTCGCGGGCGTCCTCTTCGAAGGTCGCGCGGGCGAAGACGCGGTTCACGAGGCCGAGCCGCTGGGCCTCCGCGGCGCCGATCCGGTCGCCCCGGGCGAGGAGCTCGAACGCGATCTTCTCGCTCGCCACGCGCCGGAGCAGGACCATGACCATGGAGGGCACGAAGCCCAGGAGCACCTCGGGGTAGCCGAAGACGGCGTCATCCGCGGCGACGAGGAGGTCGGCGGCAGTGGCGAGACCAGCGCCGCCGGCGAAGACGTGGCCGTGGACGGCGGCGATGATCGGCTTGTTCAGCCTGCGCATCCGGATGAAGACGTCGGCGAGGGCCGAGGCATCGGCGAGGTTCTCGATCGGGTCGGCGCCGGACGCGATTCGTTCGAGCTGGGAGAGGTCCGCACCCGTGCAGAAGTCGGGGCCCGCGCCCCGGAGGAGGATCACGCGGGCGTCCCGGTCGCGTTCGGCCCGGGCGAATGCGTCCTTCAGCTCGGCGATCATCTGGTCGTCGAGCGCGTTCCGCTTTTCGGGGCGGTTCAACGTGAGGATCGCCACCCCGTCCTCGGTCCCATAGAGCACGCGCGTCGCCTCACTCATCGGCCCTCGCCCCCTTCGTTCTCGAGCCGACGGAAGAGTGCGTCCGGGACTTCGATTTCCATCCGGAGCAGCGCGCTGGAGAAGGTTTTCCCCTGGGCATCCGTCATGAGCGAGATGGTGCCGCCGCCGTCGAGGGCGTTGTAGAGGAGGAAGTTCAGGGCGTGGAGGTTCGGCAGCTCGTAGCGCTTGACCCCTCCGCGCACGATCCCGGCGAAGTGAGCCTCGACGCGGGCCGGCGTGACCTGTTCGACCAGGACAGGATAATACTCCGGGGCGCGGGCGACGAGACCGATGTTGACCGTGTCGCCTTTGTCGCCGGACCGGGCGTAGGCCAGGCGGATGAGGGGGACCCTGTGCGTCATGCGGTGACCACCTCCACGCGCAGGTGCGGCTCGATCTCGCGGCGATCGATCAGCGCCGGCCAGAAGGCGACGATCTCTTCGACCTTGGGGCGCCCGCCGGCGTACCCGGTGACGGTGGGCGGCCCGGCGAGGACGAGGGGGGCGATCTCGCGGGTGAACCGCTCGACCGGCGCCCGGTCCGGGCTGCGCACGGCGATCCGGAGCTGAACCTCCGGGAGATCCTCGGGTGGCGGTCCGGCGAGCGGGCCGTGGCAGGCGTTCCAGCCGACGAACTCGGTGCGGATCTCCTCGAAGCGGAGCCCCAGCCGGTCGAGGCGCTGTCGGATGATCCGGTCGGCGGCCTGGGCCTTCTTCACCGCATCGGGCCAGGCGTAGACGAGCGTGCCCACCGCCTTGTAGCCGTAGTGGTAGGCGATGGAGACCTTGAGGGTGTCCGTCGGCGCGCGGCCCCTGGCCCCGGTCACCCGCACCCGGTCCGGCCCCACCTCCTCCAGGCGGATGGTGGTGAAGTCGGCGATCACGTCGGGAGTGAGGTACGCGCGCGGGTCCGCGATCTCGTAGACCAGCTGCTCGGTCACGATGGCTGGAGTCACTCGGCCCCCTGTCCCTTCGTGCTTGGTGACCACGAAGTCGCCGTCAGGCGCGGCCTCGATGATCGGGTAGCCGACATCGGCCAGGTCGGGGACGGCCTCCCATTCCGCGAGCGAGTTCCCGCCGGTGGCCTGGGCGCCGCACTCGTTGATGTGGCCCGCCACGACGCCCGCGGCCAGCCGGTCGTAGTCGTCGGCCGCCCAGCGGAACGCGTGGATCAGCGGGGCGTACGTGAGGGCGGGGTCGGCGGTCCGGCCGGTGATGACCACGGTCGCGCCCCGGTCCAGCGCCTCGACGATCGGCCAGGCGCCGGTGTAAACATTGGCGCTCCGGACGCGATCCAGGATCTCGACGAGGGGCCGGCCGTTCTCCGTGTTCCGGAGCTCGTGGCCCCGCTCGATGAGCTCCAGGAGCCGCGCCGTGATGTCGTCGCCCTTCACGGTCCCGACCCGCACGCGTCCGCCGAGCCCAGCCTCCCTGGCCTCGGCCAGCACGGCGTTGCGGCAGGCGTCGACGTTCAGCCCCCCGGCGTTGGTCACCACCCGGATCCCCTTCGCCACGCAATCCGGAAGGATCTCGCGCATCAGCGGGACGAAGTCCCGGGCGTAGCCCAGCGAGGGGTCCCGCGAGCGCTGCTTCTCGAGGATCGACATGGTGACCTCGGCCAGGTAGTCCAGCACGAGGAAGTCGATCGGCCCGCGCCGGACCTGGTCGACCGGCGCGTCGAGCCGGTCGCCCCAGAACCCCTGGCCGGACGCGACGCGGATGGTCTGGCGTGCGTTCATATCCCGTGCGGGTGAGACACCGGCGGCAGCCCGAACGGCCCGAGGCGCGGGCCGGGGTTGTGGAGCGCCGCCCGCAGCGCGAACGCGAGCACGTCGCGCGTGTCCTCGGGGAGGATCACCGCATCGACGAACCCGCGGGCTGCCGCGTACCGTGCGTCGAGCTGGCGCTCGTAATCCGCCCGGACCGCATCGATCTTCGCCTTGAGCTCGGGTCCGGGCTCCCGTCGCTGGCGCTTGAGCTCCTCGAGCTCCGGCCCGAAGAGAGCCATGACCGCGCTCTCGCCTTCCATGACCCCCATGCGCCCCGTGGGCCAGGTGAAGATGAAGTCCGGGTCGAAGCCCTGGCCGGCCATGGCGTAGTAGCCCGCGCCGGACGCGTGGTTGATCGTGAGCACGAGCTTGGGAACGGTAGCGGTAGCCATGGCTTCGACGAAGCGCGCGCCCGCGCGGATGATCCCGGACTGCTCCGCCTCCGGCCCGACCATGAAGCCGCTCACGTCCTGGACGAAGAGCAGCGGTATGCCGTGGCGGTTCGTGGTCTCGATGAAGTAGGCCGCCTTTTCGGCGCTCTCGGTGTAGATGATTCCGCCGAACCGCGGCGGGCCCCCTTCCGGGTCCCGGATCATCCCGCGGGCATTGGCGATGATGCCGATCGGAATGCCCTTCAACCGCGCCGTGCCGCAGATCAGTTCAGGGGCGTAGTCGGCCTGGAACTCGTGGATCGTGCCGTCATCGAGGAGGCAGGCGAGGACGTCGCGGACGGGATACGGCTGGCGGTGGTCGTCGGGGAGGAGGTCGTAGATCTCCTGCGGGTCGCGGGCGGGCGGCTTTTCCTCCCCGCGCGCCGCGGCGGGCGGCGTGTAGGGCAGCTCGTCGATCGCCTGGCGGATCCGGGCGATGCACGTTCGATCATCGGGCACGCGATAATGCGCGACGCCGCTGACCGCGTTGTGGATCCACGCCCCTCCGAGCTCCTCGGCCTGCACGGTTTGCCCCGTCGCACCCTTGACGAGGTTGGGGCCGCCGAGCCCCATGAAGCTCGTCCCCTCGACCATCAGGATGACATCGGAGAGCGCAGGCAGGTAGGCGCCGCCGGCGATGCACGGCCCCATGACCGCGGCGATCTGCGGCACCTTCAGGTAGCGCCGCATGAGAGAGTTGTAGTAGAAGATCCGGCTCGCGCCGTACTGGCCCGGGAAGACGCCGCCCTGATAGGGCAGGTTCACCCCGGCCGAATCCACCAGGTAGACGATCGGGATCCGGCAGCGCATGGCGATCTCCTGCGCCCGCAGAATCTTCTTGATCGTCTCGGGCCACCAGGATCCCGCCTTCACGGTGGCGTCGTTGGCGACGACGACGACCGGGCGACCGTGGACGATGCCGAGCCCCGTCACGACGCCCGCGGCCGGGGCCTCGCCGTCGTACTGATCGTAGGCGATGAGGAGACCGATCTCGAGGAACTTCGTGCCCGGGTCGAGGAGCAGCGCGACCCGCTCGCGGGCGGTGAGCTTTCCAAGCGCATGCTGGCGCGCGATCTTTTCGGGCCCGCCCCCGAGGCGAAGGCGGGCCTCCAGCTCACGCAGCTCGGCTCCCAGGCGCCGGAGCCGTGGAGCGCGCGGGGTACTCGCCTCAGGCGGTTCCGCTACCGGCATGCTGGGCGAACCATTCCCGGATGAACTTGATGGGCTCGGAGGTCGGGGTGCCGGGCCCGAAAAGCCTGGCCACGCCCATCTCCTGCAGCTTCTTCGCGTCCTCGTCCGGGATGATGCCGCCGCCGATCACCAGGATGTGTTCGGCTCCCTGCTCGCGCAGGAGCTCGAGGACGCGTGGGAAGAGCGTCATGTGCGCGCCGGAGAGGATCGACAGCGCGATGACGTCCACGTCCTCCTGCACGGCCGCGTTGACGATCATCTCGGGCGTCTGGTGCAGGCCGGTGTAGATCACCTCGAAGCCTGCATCGCGGAACGCGCTGGCGATCACCTTCGCGCCACGGTCGTGGCCGTCCAGGCCGGGCTTCGCCACCAGGACGCGGATCTTCCGTTCGGCCATCTTCGATCTTCCCGGGAGGATCGGACAGCGCCGATCTCGAGCGCTGCAGCTTCAATCATCACAAGGTACTACGGCCTGCGGGAGGTGGCAAGGAACGGGCCTGCGCCTCCGTGGGCCGCTACGGCCGTTCCGCGACGACGATGAGTCGGGGCGACTCGTGGGTGAAGGGCTCGCCGGTCCAGTCGCCGTAGTACTGCATGCCGGTGAAACCCGCCGCCACGAGGAGACCATGGATCTCCGTGGCGGTGCGCAGCCGGAGCGCGTGGGACTTTTCGCCCTTCTCCTCCCCGCGCCGCCACCAGAGGCGCTCGTAGCTTATACCCGCCACGGCGTCGAAGCGTCGGCGGACGCGCACCTCGGTGCCGTCGGGCAACGTCCAGCGGTCGCGCTCGGCGTAGGCGCAGACGATGTCGTCGCGGTGCATGCTCTCGAGCAGGAAGCGGCCGCCGGGGCGGAGGAGGCGCCAGGCCTCGCGGAGCGCCTTGAGGTCCTCTGCGTCCTCCAGGAAAAGCCCCAGGCTGGTGAAGACGTTGATGACGGCATCGAACGTCTGGTCACGGAACGGGAGCGCGCGCAGATCCGCAGCGGCGTATCGAGGCCGCGGAGTAGCGGTCCCCCCGGTGTCCACCGCGCGCCGGAGGAGCGGGAACGAGAGATCGGCGCCGAAGGCCTCGTGGCCGGCCTCGACGAACAGGCGCGTGTGCCGGCCCCAGCCGCACGGGACGTCGAGGATGCGCGCGCCGGCTGGAAGCCCCAGCAACTCCAGCATCGCCCCGACCTCCCGCCGGCTGTCCTCCTCCGGAAAGAGAGGCTCGTGGAGGCGGAAGAACGCCTCATCGAAATAAGTGCGCCACCAGGGTTTGCGATCCGAATTCATAGCGTGGGTGGTGGGCCAGCGTTCGAAGGCTCAGGTTCGAAGAACAGAGAAAGACGGTCGACCCTCCGCCCGTCCATCGAAATCACCCGGAAGCGACCGCCGGGGAAGGCGACCTCATCGCCCACCCGGGGGATCCGCCCGAGCTGGCCCATGATGTAGCCTGAAACGGTGTTGTACTCGTGCTCCGGCAACTCGAGCCGGTACCGCTCGTTGACGTCTGCGATCGGGAGCGCGCCGTCCAGCAGGATCTCACCGGTCGGCAGCACCTCGATCTCGGCCTCCTCCTCGGTGTACTCCGTGCCGATCTCGCCGACGATCTCCTCGATGACGTCCTCGATCGTGACGATCCCGGCCGTGCCGCCGAACTCGTCGACGACGATGGCGAGGTGGACGCGCTCCTGCTGCATCTCCCGCAGCAACCCTTCGATCGGCTTGCTGTCGGGCACGAACGGGACGGGGCGGATGAGCTCCCGGAGCGTCTTCTTCCCGTCCCGCTGCGCTCGCCACACGTCGCGCGCCAGGACGACGCCGAGGATGCGATCGAGCGTCTCCTCGTAGACGGGAAGCCGCGAGTGCCCGGACTCGATCATGATGTTGGCGGCCTCATCGATGCTGGCGGAGACGGGGAGCGCCACCACATCCGTCCGCGGCGTCATCACCTCGCCGGCCGTGGTCTCCGAGAGGTCGAACACGCCACGGATCATCTCGACAGGCTCCTCGCGGAGCAGGCCGTGCTCGTAGCTCTGGGTGATCAGGAGCTCGATCTCCTCGGGCCGGTGCACCCGCTCCATCTCGGTGGCGGAGCGCAGGCCCACGGCGCGCAACAAGAGGTTCGCGGCGCCGTTCAGCGTGAAGATGAACGGAGAGAGCAGGCGGGAGAAACCGATGAGCGGGCCTGCCGTCCAGAGGCTCGTGGTCTCCGGGAAAAGGATCGCCAGCGACTTCGGGGCGAGCTCGCCCAGGACGATGTGCAGGACGGTGATCGCGATGAAGGCGATCACGCTCGCCACGGCGTGCGTGGCGATCACGTCCCAGGGTCCCGGCAGGCTGTCGAACGCCTGGATCAGGATCGCGGCCAGGGTCGTCTCTCCTACCCAACCCAGCCCGAGCGAGGCGAGCGTGATGCCGAGCTGGGTGGCGGAGAGGTAGTGGTCCAGATGCTCGATCGCGTGGCGGGCCAGGCGAGCCCGCCGGTTCCCCGTCCTGGCCAAGGTCTCGATCCGGGGCCGGCGCGCGCCGACGAGCGCGAACTCCGCCGCGACGAAGAAGCCGTTGGCCAGCACGAGGAGAACCACGAGCACCAGGCGGACGACGATGTCCCCGGCGGTGAGGTGGATCTGCTCTGTCATAGCGGGGAGTTTGCGGGCGGAAGCGGCGCCCGTCAATCCGCCGCCACGGGGCGGACGCTCTTCAACCAGCCAGGAAGTTCACTCACGGAGCGGATCCGTTCGCAGTCGAGAGAAGTGTGGCGGTGCCCGGGATCGACCAGGAGCGCGCCAAGCCCCGCGCTACGGGCGCCGACGACGTCGACCTCGTAGATGTCGCCCACGTGCACCGCCTCGTGCGGCGCCACGCCCGCCCGCTCGCACGCGATTTCGAAGATACGCGGGTCGGGCTTTTCGACGCCCACGGCCGCGGAATCCACCACGAAATCGAGCAGGTCCCGCAGGCCGGCCGCCTGGAGGTAGGTCTCTGCCCGCCCGTCCGAGTTGGAGACCGCGGCGAGGACGTAGCCGTCGCGGCGGAGCACGGCGAGCGCGTCCGCCGCGCCAGGCTCCGGCTCTAACCAGAGGCGGCCCTCTTCGTTCCGGGCCACGATCGCCGCGCCGATCGACGAAAGCGCTGCAGGGTCGCAGCTAAGCGCCTCGAGCAGCGTCGCCCAGTAGAGGCGCGCCCGCGCTGCATCGTCACCGGAGTCGCCGGAGCGCAGCTTCTCCGCCACCCGCTCCCGAGCCACCACCTCTGCAGCATCGTACGCGGCGGTGTCGGCCGGAAAGCCGTGCTCCTGGAGGCAACTCAGGATGAATGCGCGGTCGGGATGGAGGAGCGTACCGCCGACATCCAGGAAGACAGCCCGGTACCGGGGCGGAACGGCGCCGCGCGTCCTGGCCGCGTCGAGCCGACCCGAGAGCGACCCACCCGCCATCAGTAGAACACTGGCTCCTGGTACGCCCCGTACACGTCTTCGAGGGCCCGCCGGATCTCGTAGAGCGTGCAGTAGGCTCGCACGCATTCGAGCATCGGCTCGACCACGTTCCCGTCCTTCCGGGCCGCCTCGCGCAGCCGATCGAGCGTCGCCCGTACCCGCGCATCGTCCCGCGAGGCGCGCAGCGCCGCCAGCCTCTCGCGCTGCCGCACCTCCGACTCCTCGCCGACCCGGAGGATCTCGATGGCGGACTCCTCGTTGCCCTGCGTGAAGGCGTTCACACCGACCACGATCCGTTGCTTCGTCTCGATCTCCCGCTGCTGCCGCTCGGCGCTCCGCGCGATCTCCCGCTGGAAGTAGCCCTGTTCGATGCCGCGCACCACCCCACCGATGCGGTCCACCTCGGCGAAGATCTCCTCGGCTTCCCGCTCGAGCCGGTCGGTGAGCGCCTCGACGTAGTACGACCCCGCAAGCGGGTCGATCGTGTTGGCCACCCCGGTCTCGTACGCCAGGATCTGCTGCGTGCGGAGCGCGATGCGCACGGCCTTCTCCGTCGGCAGGGCGAACGTCTCATCCATCGAGTTGGTGTGGAGCGACTGCGCTCCCCCGAGCACCGCGGCCATCGCCTGGTAGGCGACCCGGACGATGTTGTTCTCGGGCTGCTGCGCGACCAGCGTGACGCCCGCCGTCTGCGCATGCGTGCGGAGCCGCCAGGATTCGGGGTTCTTCGCCCCGTACACGTCGCGCATGCGACGCGCCCAGATGCGTCGCGCGGCCCGGAACTTGGCGATCTCCTCGAAGAAGTCGTTGTGGACGTCGAAGAAGAAGGAGAGCCGCGGCGCGAAATCGTCGATGTCGAGCCCACGCGCCATCGCCCGCTCGACGTACTCGAAGCCGTTACGGAGCGTGTAGGCCAGCTCCTGCGCAGCCGTCGCGCCCGCCTCCCGGATGTGATAACCGCTGATCGAGATCGGGTTGTACCGGGGCGCGTGCCGCGAGCACCACTCGATCATGTCGATGATCAGCTTGAGCGCCGGCTCCGGTGGATAGATCCACGCGTGCTGGGCCATGTACTCCTTGAGGATGTCGTTCTGGACGGTGCCCCGGAGCTGGTCGGGACGGACGCCCTGCTTCTCCGCAGCGACGACGTAGAAGCAGAAGAGGATGATCGCCGGGCCGTTGATCGTCATCGAGACGGAAACCTGGTCGAGCGGGATGCCGCGGAAGAGGGTTTCCATGTCGGCCAGGCTGGAGACGGCGACCCCGCACCGCCCCACCTCGCCCAGCGCGCGGGGGTGGTCGGAGTCGTACCCCATGAGCGTCGGGAAGTCGAAAGCGACGCTGAGGCCGGTCTGCCCGTGCTCGAGCAGGTAATGGTAGCGCCGGTTGGTCTCCTCGGCGGTCCCGAACCCTGCGAACTGGCGCATCGTCCAGAGCCGGGTCCGGTACATCGTCGTGTAGGGCCCGCGCGTGTAGGGGAACTCCCCAGGGAAACCCAGCTTCTCGAGGTAGTTCCAGTCGGCGGGCAGATCCAGCGGCGTGTATAGCGGTTGGACCGGGGCGCCCGAAACCGTGGTGAAGTCGCAGTCTCGTTTCGGGACCGTGTCGTAGGCAGCCTCCCAGGCCGCCAGGCGCGCCCGCAGCTCAGCCAGCTCGCGCTCCTGCTGGCGAACGCGCTCGAGGAGCTCGGAGGTCCGGATCTCCTGGTCCGTCACGCCCATGGCTCACCTCCCTGTGAGGACGCCGCAACCTGGCTCCTCACTCCTCTGTCACGGCAGCGCGCACGATCCGCGCCGCGACTTCGTAAGGCGTTTCCTCTCCCGCCTCGAGCGCCGGCAACGCTTCCGCCAGCATCGCCTCGCCGCCACGCTCCGTCCACACGAGCTGGGCCAGCCTCCGCTGCACCGCGTCGCGGACACGCTCGGTATGGCGGGCCCGGCGGCGGCGGGAGAGGTCGCCGGACTCGTCCAGCCATGCGTGATGCCGGTCCAGCGCTTCGACGAGCGCCGGGATCCCTTCCCCGGTCTCCGCGATCGTCCGGAGCACGGGGATCTCCCAGCCTCCCCCCGCCGCCTCCTCCCCACCCCGCGCGTCGCCGGCTTCGTGCCCCTCAGCGTCGCCGCGTCGCCGCCCCACCTCAGTCAGGTCTACCCCATGGTGGCCTGAGGCGTTTCGCAGCCCCCGCCCCGCCCGGAGCTGGAGCATCGCCTCGACGTCGCGCGCCAGCCGCTCCGCGCCCGGCCGGTCGGCCTTGTTGATGACGAAGAGGTCCGCGATCTCCATGAGCCCGGCCTTCATCGCCTGGATCGAGTCGCCCGACTCGGGAACCAGCACCACGACCGTCGTGTCCGCCGCCGCGGCGATGTCGAGCTCCGACTGGCCGACCCCGACCGTCTCGATCAGGACCCGGTCGAACCCGAAAGCGTCCAGCACGTCCGCGACCTCCTTCGTCGCGAGCGCCAGGCCGCCCAGCGAGCCACGCGTGGCCATCGACCGGATGAAGACCCCGGGGTCCGTGGCGATCTCTCCCATCCGGATCCGGTCTCCCAGCAGCGCTCCGCCCGTGAAAGGGGAGGTCGGGTCCACCGCCACCACACCCACCGTCTCCCCACGGGCGCGGTACGCGCCCGCCAACGCCGCCACGAGGGTGGACTTGCCCGCTCCCGGCGGGCCCGTGATCCCGACCCGGTGCGCACGGCCGAGCGACGGATGCAGGGCGTGGAGCAATGCTTCGGCCTCTGGCTGACCGTTCTCGACGATGGAGATCAGCCGCGCCAGCGCGGTCCGCCGACCCTCGCGGAACGCCGCCAGCAGCGCACGCTCTCGCTCGGCAAGCTCGATTCCCGGCATAGGCTACGATGCCCGCGTCGGACCCAGGCCATCATAGGAGCGGAGCCGGCCCCCCAACGGCTCGCGCACCCGCAACCCCCGCGCATGGTGGAGCGGGTTCTCCAGCAGATGGCTCGGCAGCAGGAAAACGACCACGAACATGAAGAGCGCCGCCACCAGCCCCGCCAGCAGCAGCCACACGTTGCGGAGCGCAAGGAACGTGATGGCCGAGATGAGCGCCGTCGTCACCGCGAACAGGCTCAGCAGGATGCGGCGGACCTGGAGGAGCAGGAAGCGTTGCATGTGGAAGACGTCCCGCGGATGGAGCCGCACCCGGAACTCCTCCCGCTCGGCACGGTGCAGCAGGTCCAGCGCGCCCTGGAACGTCGCGCGCGCCCCACCGAGGATCCCGCGCGCGACCGCCACCGGCTCCCGCGCCGTCGCACGGAGCAGCTCGCCCCGCATCCGCCGGATCACCGGACGCGCGAGCTGCAGGCCGTTGAACCCCGGGTCGTAACGGAGCCCGATCCCCTCGAGGAGCGCCGCCGCACGGAAGAAATAGACGAGCTCCCGCGGAAGGATGAGCGGCCACGTGTAGAACGTGTCCATGATCTCGGCGACCATCTCCTGGACACGCCGCGTCCCGAGCTCCCGCGCGCGCTCGAGGATCGCCAGGATCTCGCCGGCCGCATCCCGCACCTCCGCCCTCGAGATGTCCGGGTCGATCATCCCCAGCTCGTACATCCCGTTGATCATGCCATCGAGATCCTCGCGGGCGGCCGCCAGCGCGATGTGCAGGATCCGCTCCCGCGTCGCCGGGCTCAGGTACACCACCATCCCCCAGTCCAGGAAGACCAGCGTCCCGTCGGCCTCCACCAGGATGTTCCCCGGATGCGGGTCGGCGTGCAGGAACCCGTGGACGAGCATCATCCGGAGGTAGACCTGGACCAGGGTCTCCATGAGGGTCAGGAAGCTCAGCTCCCCCGAGGCGAACCGGCTCTCCAGCCGGTCCACCTTGTCGCCCTCGACCCACTCCATCACCAGCACCCGACGCCGGGTGAACTCCGCGTACACCCGCGGCGCACGCACCCGCCGGTCCTCGCCGAAATGCCGCTGGAACTCGGCGATGTGGGCGGCCTCTTCCCGGAAGTCCATCTCCTCCCGGATCCGGGCGCTGAACTCCCGCACGACGTTGGTGAGAGCCTTCACGTGATGGTTCGGGAAGAGGATGTTCAGCAGGAAGAGCACCCGGAAGGAGATCTCGAGATCGACCGCGATCAGCTCCTCGACCCCGGGGCGCAGGACCTTGACCGCCACCGCCTCCCCGCTCTGCAGCCGCGCACGGTGGACCTGGCCCAGGCTCGCCGCAGCCACCGGCTCACGGTCGAACTCCCCGAAAAGCTGCTCGACGGGCTGCCCCAGTTCTTCGGCGATCACCGCCTCGATCTCCCCGGCGGAGACCGGAGGCACCCGGTCCTGCAGGCGCCCGATCGCCGATAGGTACGGCTCCGGCAGGATGTCCGCCCGCGCGCTGAAGACCTGCGCCAGCTTGATGAACGTGGGGCCGAGCGACGCGATCGTGGCCGTCAGCCGGGCGGCCCGCCGCTCGTGCGCCTCCCAGGACCGACGCACCGGCCGGCCGAACAGGATCCACCGCCGGCGGTCGCGCAGGAACGCCACCACGAACGGCGTCAACCGCACCAGGATGACCAACGCCCGGCGCCAGCGCTTCATAGCAACAGCGTCGCCGCCAGGCCGAGCAGCAGGAAGAAGCCCCCCACGTCCGTGAACGTGGTCACGAAGATCGACGACGCGACGGCCGGGTCGACTCCGAGACGCTCGAGCAAAATGGGAACGAACGCGCCGGCGATCGAGGCCACGATCAGGTTCCCCCACATCGCCAGCATGACGACGAGGCCGAGCCGCAGCCCCGCATCCGGGAAGGATTCAGGGAAGAAAAAGCTGAGGAGTAGACTCATGAGCCCGGTGAAGGCGCCGAGCGCCGCGCCGTTGACGACCCCGACCAGGAGCTCCTTGCCGACCACGCCCCAGCGCCGCGCGGAACTCTCCTCCGTCAGCGCCAGACGGCGGACCGTCACCGCAAGGGCTTGCGTACCCGCGTTGCCCCCCATCCCGGCGATCACCGGCATGATCGCCGCCAGGATGACCTGGCGCGCAATCGTTTGCTGGAAGAACGCCACGACCGAGGCCGCGGCCGCCGCCGTCCCCAGATTCAGGAACAGCCACGGCAGCCGGCTCTTGACGGCGTCGGCCCACCCGCCCCGGATCTCCTCCTCCGAGACGACGCCCGCCAGACGCAGAATGTCCTCCGTCTGCTCTGCCTCGATCACGTCGATCACGTCGTCCCACGTGATCTGGCCGAGCAGGACCTGGTCCGGCCCCACGACGCCCACCGCCGGTAAATTGTAGCGCGCAATGATCCGGCCGACCTCCTCCTGGTCCATGTCGACCGACACCACCGCGAGCGGCGGCTTGACCAGCTCCTTGAGCGGCGTCCGGGGATTCGCCACCACCAGGTCCTGCAGGCTCACCGTGCCGACCAGCCTGCGGAAGAGGTCCACCACGAAGATCGTGTAGAACTGCCCGCCGATCTCCTGCGCCTGGTGGCGGACCTCCTCGATCGCCTCCCCGGCCGTCAGATGGACCGACACCGCCACCAGTTCGGTGGTCATGATCCCGCCGGCGGAGTCCTCCGGGTAGCGGAGCAGCTCCCGGAGCTGGCCGGCCTCGACGTAAGGCAGCGTCGCCAGGATCCGGTCCTGCTCGTCCGGCGGGAGCTCGCCGATCAGGTCGACGGCATCGTCGTCGGCCAGCTCGGACACCACCTCGCCAATCCGCTCAGGCTCCAGCGCGGCAAGGATCTCCTCCGGATGCTCGTCGCTCGCCATCTCGCTGAGCGTCTCGGAGGCGAGCTCGACGGGAAGCAGGCTCAGGACGTAGATCCGCTGCTCCTCGTCCAGCTCCGCGATCAGATCGGCGATGTCGCTGGGGTGAAATCCCGAGAGGTACGCGGCGAGCCCCTCGCCATCGCGCGCTTCCAGTAGCGCGCGGACCCGCTCGATCCGCGCCCGCGGCTCCTCCTCGGCCACAGGCGGCTCCGGCGCCTCGATTCCTTCCAGGGGCTCGGGTACACTCATAGACGAGCTTTTTCCGCCGACTCAGGGACCCGGGGCCTGACGTCCGAATCCGGGACGATCACGCCCACCGACAGAATGTACGTGAACGCCTCTTCCACCGTCATCGGCAGGATCTGCACCTGGCTGCGCGGCACGATCGCCAGCGCCCCGGTCGCCGGGTTGGGCGGGTTGGGGATGAAAACCGTCACCCGGTCCTGCGACTCCGACTGCGTCGACCCGGGCGCTCGGCCGGTGATGAAACCGACCGCCCAACGTCCGGGCGCCGGGTACTCCACGAGCGCGACCTCCCGGAAGGGACGATCCTCGCCCGTGAACACCGTCCGGAAGATCCGGTTGGCAGCCGTGTAGATCCGGCTCGCGAGCGGGAGCCGCTCCAGCAAGGAATGCCACAGACCGAGGACGCGCGCCCCGACGGCCCGTTCGGCGACCCAGCCCACGGCGAGCAGGATCGCGACCAGGAGCACGAGCCCCAGCCCGGGGATCTCCGTCCCGAGTGCGGGATAGAGGAACCGCCCGAGCAGGTTGTCCAGCCACTGGAAGATCCACCAGAGCACGAAGGCCGTAATGCCGACGGGCGCGATCACCACCAGCCCGGCGATCAGGTGTCGCCGGAACGCCTGCCCGATCCCTCCTCCTCTGCTCACCTGCCGATCACCTCCCGCACGATCGCTTCTTGCCGCTCCCACATGAGGCTCTTTTCTCGCTCGGGGCCATCGGGATGATCATAGCCCAGGACGTGGAGCGTGCCATGGACCGCGAGCCGGGCCAGCTCTTCGGCCGGCGGCACGCCGCACTCCAGGGCCTGGCGCAGCGCCTGGTCCACGCCGATGTAGATATCGCCGAGAGGCGGCTCCCCGGGCCCGTAAAGTGGGAAAGAGATGACGTCGGTCGGACCCTCGTGGCCCAGGTAGCGCTCGTTCAGCTCCGCGATCTCGGCGTCTCCGAGCAGCGTGAGGGAAACCTCAGCGCCATCGACCTGATGCGCCGCCAGGGTAACCCTCACTGCGCGCGTGAGCAAGCGCCTCAGCTCCCGCGCCGAGGGGAGCGAGCCCCTCCGCCTCCCGCCCTCCCCCAGGCTCACCTGCACCCGGTTCGCCATCACCCGTGACCAGCGGACGGCGCCCGGGAGGAAGCGCCGACCGCGGATGCGGCCTCCTCCTCCGCATCCCGCGTTTCCTGCAGCGACGGATAATCGATCCGGTGATGGTACATCCCGGAGAGCACGGACACGAACTGGTCCCGGATGATCGAGAGCTCCCGCAGCGTGAGCGGGGTCTCGTCGAGCTGACCCTGCTCCATCTTCTTCGTCACGACCCGGTCCACCAGCGCCCGGATCGCCTGCGGCGTGGGATCCGGCAACGCCCGGATCGCCGATTCCACCGAGTCCGCCAGCATCGCCACCGCCGTCTCCTTCGACTGCGGCTTCGGACCCGGATAGGTAAAGTCCGCGGGGTCCAGATTCGCCGTCGGATCGAGCCGCTTCGCCTGCTCGTAGAAGAAGCTGATCTGCTGCGTGCCGTGGTGCTCGGCGATGAACGCCCGCACAGAGCTCGGGAGCTTCGCCTCCTGCGCCAGCCGCAACCCCTGACGCACGTGGTCCCGCACGATCGCCGCCGAGGTCGCCGGCTTCAACTTGTCGTGCGGGTTGCGCCCCGGCGTCTGGTTCTCGATGAAGTACTGCGGCTTCAGGATCTTCCCGACGTCGTGGTAGTAGAGCCCGACCCGGGTGAGCAGCGCATTCGCGCCGATCGCCCGGGCTGCGGCCTCCCCCAGGTTCGCGGCGTTCATCGAGTGCGCGAACGTGCCCGGCGCCTCGAGTGACAGCCGCCGCAGGAGCGGCCGGTTCAGGTCCGCGAGCTCGAGCAGCGTCAGATCCGTCGTGATCCGGGTGAACGACTCGAACAGAGGCAGGCAGCCCATCGCGACCAGCGTGCTGCCCGCTGCGTTGAGCGTGCCCCAGGCCATCGACCAGAGGATTTCGCCCGGCAGGTGCGAGCGGAGCAGCCCCAGGGCGAGGGATGCTGCGGCGTACCCGGCCGCGATGATCGAGATGAACACCCACGTCTGAGCCCGGCGGCGCACCGCCCGGATCGTCAGGGCGGCCACCGACCCACCCGCGGCCAGCGTGAAGAGCGCCGAGATGCCCAGGAACGGGGTCTGTGCGGCCAGGAGTACCGCCAGGAGGAGGGCGAGCTCGAGCGCGAGGTGCCGGTCCCACAGCACGGCCACGACGAGCACCGGCAGGGCGATCGGGATCAGCTCGACCGGCGCTCCACTGCGCGCGATCACGGCCGCGGCGCCCGCCAGCGCCAGGATCAGCAGCGCGATCAGCAGGACGTGGCGGAACTCGTGATAGATCGGCCGGCGGAGCGTATAGAGGATCAGCCCGATGATCCCGAGGACGAAGAGATTGAACAGGAACGCGCCCAGGGAACGGCTCCACGCCGCGTCCGCGTCGAGCCTGCCGAGCCGCGCGAGCTCCGCCTCGTACGCCCTGAGGCGCTCCAGCTCGGCCTCGCGGATCTGCTCATGGGCGCCCACGATCTTCTCGCCCTTGAGCACCTCGCCCTTGGTGGTCGGCACGGCCTGCCGGGCCCGGTCACGCGCGGCCTCCGTCTCCGCGTGGTTCAGCCGGAGGCTCGGCTGGAAGAAGCGCGTCAGGATCAGCCGGTGCAGCTCGGCCAGCTCCGGCGACGCGTTGCGGGGCAGGTAGGCGGCGGCCCGCTCGTGGAACCGGGGCGCGGTGAGCACCGAATCGCGAGCCACGAGCTGTTCGGTGCCGCCCCGCCGGACCCGGACGTGCAAAGCGCGGCTGCCGGCGAGGTCGGCGGTGGACGCGACTCCGGCGAGCAGCTCCCCCTGCATCGCCCGCTCGAGCGAACGCGCGAGGAGCATACGCTGCCCGGCCGACTGCAAGAGGCCGACAGCCTCATCCGTCACGGAGAAGCCGTAAGCCTGCAACACCGAGCGGATCGCGGCCCGTGCGCCTTCGGCCCCCGGGCGGGTCGCCGCGCTGTCGACCTCCGCCAGGAAGGCCCGCACGCGGTCCCGCATCTCCCGCACGGCCATGGAGTCATAGTCGAAGACCAGCGCCACCGCCGCCGCCGCCTCCGCACGCTCGCGCGCCAGCTCCTCCGGCGATTTGTAGATCGGGAAGGGGACCTCGGCCAGGATGTCCTTTTCCGCCACCATCCCCTTCTCGAGGACCGGGAAGTCCGGCACTGGCGCGACCGGGAAGAGGGAGCCGACGGCGATCGCCAGGCCCACCAGCAAGACGAGACGGGCGCCGTGATGGATGACCCCCTCTGGCCAAGCGCGCTCCGGCGGACCGCTGAGCGCGCTCAGGCCGCGCCGCCACGCAAGGCGCGACGCCGACGCCCTAGCGCTCCTCTGATTCTCCATCGGCTGCGTTGTAGGCCCGGATGATCTCCTTCACCAGCCGGTGCCGCACAATGTCCACGCTGTCCAGGTACACGAAGCCGATCCCCTCGATGCCCTTAAGGATGCGCTCGATCTGGAGCAGCCCCGAGTCTTCCGGCCGCGCCAGGTCGATCTGCGTCTTGTCGCCCGTGATCACCACGCGCGAGTTCAGGCCCAGACGCGTCAGGAACATCTTCATCTGCATCGTGGTCGCGTTCTGGGCCTCGTCGAGGATCACGAACGCGTCCGCCAGGGTACGCCCGCGCATGTAGGCGAGCGGCGCGATCTCGATCGTGCGCGACTCCAGAGCCCGGCGCAGCCAGTCCGCCGGCATCATGTCCTCGAGCGCATCGTAGAGCGGCCGGAGATACGGATCGACCTTCTCCTGGAGGTCACCGGGCAGGAAACCCAGGTTCTCGCCGGCCTCCACCGCCGGACGGGCCAGGATGATCTTCCGGACCCGGTTCTTGCGGAGCGCGTCGAGCGCCGCCGCCACCGCCAGATAGGTCTTGCCCGTCCCCGCCGGCCCGATCGCCACCACGATGTCGTTGCTGGCGATCGCCTCGAGGTAGGCCGCCTGCCCCTCGGACTTCGGGCTGATCACCTTGCGGAGCCCCGGAAGCAGAATGCGGCTCGCATCCTGCCGCTCCGCCAGCTCCGCGTCCTCCCCTCGGCCGTTCGACGGCCTCGACTTCCCCCTCTCCCCGCGCTCCGGACTCCCGGCGTCCGCCACGGCCCGTCGCACCTCCTCCACCCCGAACGCCGTGCCCAGCCGGGCGAGATCGATCAGCCGCTTCGCGGCCGGGACCGCTCGCTCGACATCGGCCAGCTCGCCCGACAGGATCACCTCGTCGCCCCGGAGGATGACCCGGCAACCGCAGAGGCGGGCCAGCTCCTGGAGGTTGGCATCGTTCACACCGGCCAGGAGCAGGAAATCCGCCCCCTCGGCCGGAAGCCGGTGCTGTACAGTCTTAGAACTCTCCACTTCCTTCCGTCAGCTCGTTGACCTCCCGATGACCGTGATGTGCAGCTCCTCGAGCTCATCCGGCCCAACGGGCGCGGGCGCACCCTCGAACAGGGCACGCGCCGCGGTGGTTTTCGGAAACGCGATCACGTCGCGCAGGCTTCCCGCTCCCACCAGCAACATGGCCAGACGATCGACCCCGAAGGCGAAGCCGCCGTGCGGCGGCGCGCCGTAGCGGAACGCCTCCAGCAGGAAGCCGAACTTCTCCTCCGCCTCCGCCTCGCCGATCCCCAGCGCGCGGAAAATGTGCCGCTGGAGTTTCGGGTCGTGGATCCGGATCGAGCCGCTGGCCATCTCATGACCATTGTACACCGCATCGTACGCGCGGGATCGGACGCCCTCGAGGAAAAGGGCGCGCGCCGCGGCCCGATCGAGCGGGCCCGCCTCCGTGTAGCGGAGAATCTTCGCGATGTCGTCCGGGTGCGGCATCGTGAACGGGTGGTGCGCCGCCGCCAGGCGCCCGGCCTCCTCGTCCCACTCGAACAGCGGAAACTCCGTGATCCACGCCCAGCGGTGCACGGCCGGGTCACGCAGGCCCAGCCGATCCCCGAGATGACGGCGCAGCGCATCCAGCACCGCTTCGGCG
>DATCLG010000068.1:0-48496 GCA_036564015.1 Longimicrobiales bacterium | reverse complement strand
GCCGCCGCCAGGCGCCCGGCCTCCTCGTCCCACTCGAACAGCGGAAACTCCGTGATCCACGCCCAGCGGTGCACGGCCGGGTCACGCAGGCCCAGCCGATCCCCGAGATGACGGCGCAGCGCATCCAGCACCGCTTCGGCGCCGCCGAGCTGCCAGACGTCCTCCGTGGCGCCCAGGTGGCTCTCGCTCACCACCCCGAGCGTACGGAAATGGCCGATCACCAGGACGAACAGATCGCCCGGCTGGAGGCCGGTCTCCCGGATGAAGCGCTGGCCCAGCTCGCCCTCCAGCGCCCGGGCGAACGGCCCCGCCAGCCCCTCCTCCGTCAGCCGCACCCAGAGCGCGCCGCTCCCGCCCGCCGCCTTCGCCACGTCGTTCAGCTGGTCGAGCTCCTTGCGCGAGAGCCGCGCCCCGCCCGGCGCACGGACGCCCCGGATGCGGGCCCCCGTACCCTTCGTCTCCTGGAAGAGACGGAAGTCCGCCTCCTGCAGCAATGCCGTGACATCCTGGAACTCCATGCCGAACCGGAGGTCGGGCTTGTCCGTCCCGTACTTCTCCATCGCCTCGCGGTAGGTGAGGCGTGGGAAGGGCGTCGCCAGCTCGACGCCCAGGATCTCTCGCCAGACCGCGGCGATCATCCGCTCGCCGACGTCGAAGATGTCCTCCTCGGAGACGAAGGACATCTCCGCGTCGATCTGCGTGAACTCCGGCTGCCGGTCGGCTCTCAGGTCCTCGTCCCGCAGGCAGCGCGCGATCTGGAAGTAGCGATCGTACCCCGCCACCATGAGGAGCTGCTTGTAGAGCTGCGGGGATTGAGGAAGCGCGTAGAACTCGCCCGGGTGGACCCGGCTGGGGACCAGGTAGTCGCGCGCGCCTTCGGGGGTGCGGCGGGTGAGCATGGGGGTCTCGATCTCCCAGAACCCCTCCGCCGACAGGAACCGCCGGACCACCTGGAGCAGCTGGTGGCGCACGGCCAGGCCACGCTGCAGCTCCTCGCGCCGGAGGTCGAGGTACCGGTAGCGCAGCCGGAGCTCCTCGGCCGGCAGCTCGTCCGCGGGACCGTAGGCGACGGGGATCGGCGGGGTCTCGGCCTCGGCCAGGACCTCCAGGGCCAGCACGTGGATCTCGATCTCCCCGGTCGGGAGGTCGCGGTTCACGTTCTCCTCGGGTCGCGCGACCACCAGCCCCTCGACCGCGATCACCGTCTCTCCGGTGAGGCGGCGGGCGCGCTCGAGCACGTCCGGCGGCGTCCAGTCAGGGCCGAAGGAGAGCTGTACCCGACCGGAGCGGTCGCGCAACTCCACGAAAACGAGACTCCCGAGATCGCGCCGGCGGTGCACCCATCCGGCCAGTCGTACGCGGTCGCCTGCGTCCTCCCTTCGCAGCGTGCCGACCACGGTGCTGCGGAACGCCGTCGGCAGACTATGACTCATCGCTTCTACCTTCCCTCCCCTTCTCACACATTCTGGCGGTCCACACGAAGGCGAGCAGCACGCCCGCAGTGTCGGCCGCCCAATCGGCCACCTCCGGCGACCGCCCGGGAACGCGCATCTGGTTCAGCTCGTCCAGCACCCCCACGAGGGCCGCGGCGAGCACCAGCCAGAGCCGGTGGGGCCGCCGACCGGCTCGCCGCCAGCCCCAGGCCACGAGGGCGCCGAGCATTCCATATGCGACGAAGTGTGCCGGTTTGTCCAGCGGGAACGGAGCCGACGGCGTGGAAAGATCGGATCGGCTCCCCAACCAAAACAGAACCGCCGCCCAGAGTGCGGCGGGTGCGTAGCCGAGGATGGACCGTTTCACGCGCCTTCGGCCCTCTTGAGGACCTCGCAGAACTCTTCTGCGTTCCTGGCTGCGAGGAGCTGATCCCGGATCGACTCCTTACGGATCAGCCGCGAGATCCGGCTCAGCACCTTGATGTGTGTGCCCGCCGCGCTTTCCGGCCCGACGAGGAGGAAGAAGAGGCGGACGGGCTGGCCGTCAAGGGCATCGAAGTCGATCGGCTCGGCGGCCACGCCGGCGGCGATCCGCAGGTCGGGGACGGCCGCGGACTTGCCGTGCGGGATCGCAACGCCGTTGCCGATGCCGGTGGACAGCACCTGCTCGCGCTCGCGCACGGCGCGCAGCACGTCTTCCAGGTCCTGGATCCGGTCCTCCTGGGCGACGATCTGCACGAGCTCGCGGAGCATCTCTTCCTTCGAGCGAGCTCTCAGCGGGATCCTGACCCGCGCCGGGGTGAGGAAGTTCGTCAACAGCAAGGGCTGCCTCGGTCCGGAAGAGAAAAAGGTTTTCGCAAGCCGAACAATTTTCTTAAATTAACTGCTCCGGCGGTGGGCATCAAGCGACCAGGAGGAGGGAGCCGATGGGGCGGACGGCGTCGTTGGTCGTGGGGCTGATGCTGATGCTGGGCGCGAGGCCGGGGGTGGCCCAGCGCCTGCTGGACTGGCCGATCCGGACGTCGGGCGGGGCGGAGGCGGTGGTGTCGGGGGCGGCGGCGGTGTTCTGGAACCCTGCGGGGGTCGGGCTGGTGGAGGGCCGGATCGAGGGGCTGGTGGCGGATATCGAGGGGCCCGCGTCCACGGGGTTGGGCGGGGTGGCGCTGGCCGTGGCGTGGCAGCCGGGCGGGCGCGTCGCCGTGGCTCTGGGGTACCACCATATCGGCATCGACGGGATCCCGCGGACGAGCACGTCCCCGATCCCGGATGGGACGGACGCGGAGCTCGACGTGGGAGAGGATCTGGTCGCGCTGGCCGCCGCCTACGAGCTCGCGCCCGGCTGGACGGCCGGCGTGCTGGCCCGCTACTGGTGGGCGAACCAGGGGAACCTGGGGATACAGGCGGCGTTCGGCGCCGGGGTGATCTACCGCCCGCGGCTGCCGCTCCGGCCCATCGTGGCCGCCGCGGCGGTCACGGACCCCACGGGAGTGCGGTGGATGTCGGGACTGGAGGCCTCCCTGCCCACGCCTCCCGGGGCATGGCGGGCCGGCGTGAGCTACGGCCTGGCGGGGGGCGGCTGGCGGGGCGCGGGCCACCTGACGCACCGGCTCGCCCTGCTGGCCCATTGGCGGGAGTGGCTGACGGTGACGGCGGGCTTCGCGCTCGACCCGGCGGCGGAGTCGGCGAGCCCGGAACCCGTTGTGACGGGCGAGCTCCGGCTCGGTCGTTACACGATCGGGATCACGCGCGAGGACCTAGCAAACGGATTGGGAGCAGCTTACACCTATCGATTGAACGTAACGCTGTAAGGAGTGGGCTTGAGGCGATCGGACGAGGGTCGCGTGGATCTACTGGACCTCCTGCCGGAGGAGGTCGACGCGCTGTTGCAGGGGCATTTCGCGGGGCGCGGGCAGCCGCGCTACCGGGCGAGCCAGGTCCGGGCGTGGCTGTACGAGCGCGACGCGCTGGCGTTCGACGAGATGACGGATCTCCCCGTGGGCGAGCGGGGCGCGCTGAGCGAGCGCTTCGCGCTGACGGCGCCGGCGATCGCCCGGGTGCAGCGCTCGCGGGACGGGACGGTCAAGCATCTGTGGCGCTTGCACGACGGGGAGCTGGTCGAGTCGGTGCTGATCCCGGCGAAGGACCGGCTGACCCTCTGCATCTCGTCGCAGGCCGGGTGCGCCATGTCGTGCGTCTTCTGTGCGACGGGCTGGGCGGGCTACCGGCGACAGCTCACCGTGGGCGAGATCGTGGCGCAGTTCCGGGGCGCACGGCGCTGGGCGCGGGAGGCGGGGCTGGGCCCGATCACGAACGTGGTGTTCATGGGGATGGGCGAGCCGCTCATGAACCGCGGGGCGGTCATGCCGGCGCTCACGCTGCTCAACCGCGCGTACGGTCTGGGCGCTCGCCGGATCACGGTTTCCACGGTGGGGGTCGTCCCCGGGATCCTGGAGCTCGCCGCCCGGCCGGAGCAGTTCCGGCTCGCGGTTTCGTTGCACGCGCCCAACCACGAGCTGCGGCGACGGCTGGTCCCGCTGGAGGAGAAGTACCCCCTGCCGGAGCTGTTCGAGGCCCTGCGCCGTTTCGAGGAAGCCGGCGGACGCCGGATCACGTTCGAGTACACGCTGATCGCCGACGTGAACGATTCGCCCGAGCTGGCTCACGAACTGGCGGGGCTGGTGAAGGAGTTCCCGGGGCACGTGAACCTGATCCCGTACAATCCGATCCCCGGGCCGGGCTGGCGCCCTTCGCCGCCGGCGCGAATCAAGGCGTTCGCGGGGATTCTGGAGGCCCGGGGCATCCCGGTCACCGTGCGTGAGCCCCGGGGGCGGGACATCGCAGCTGCCTGCGGGCAGCTGCGGGCCGAGCACGTGCTGAAGCCGCCCAAGCCCTTCCTGGCGCTGGCGGGCTCGCGACTCACCTCGCCGGCCACGCCGGTCAAAGGCTGAGAGCCCGGGGAGGCGACGGCTGCTGCCCGTTCATCGCCCGCGCAGGCGACCACACATGCGTGCCAGCCAGCCTCGCCTTCCCTCCCCCGTCGATCCCGCCGGCGTCCAGTCCGCGCCGAGCACCACGCTCGCCTCCAGGTAGAGGGTCGAGTCCGGCTCGCTCTGCACGCGCGGGATGCCGAGCGCCTCGGCGACGGCGCGGGCGGCTGCGAGATCGCCGGCCCTGTCGAGCACCACCGAGCTGTCGCGCCACGCCCCCTGCGCGTTGCCGAAGTAGACGACGTCGAAGCCGCGGTCGCGCAGCAGCTCTGTCGCCCGCCGGGCGAGTCCGGGCCGACCGGAGCCGTTCAGCACCTCGACCCGGATGCGGGGCCCTGGCGCGACCGGCTCGACGGCCTCCACCCCTCCTCCCCCCACACCCGCCGCCGCCCCGCTCCGCTCCGCGCCCCGCAGCCCCGCGATGAACGAACCGATGAAGGCGAGCACGGCAACGAGCGCCGCGACCAGCAGGACCGTCTCGAGTCGCTCCCTCGTCATCGGCGCCCGGCGACCAGCGAGTTCCAGAAGGCGAAGGTCTCGGGCCGGATGGCCCGCCTGGTCCGGATCAGGTAGCCCAGCCGCGCGGCCGCCACTTCGATAAGCACCGCGTCCAGCGCCTCGGGGAGGCGCGCGCGCAGGCTGGCCCGCCAGACCGGCTCGAACGTCCGGCCCGGCTCCAGGAAGTCCGCCAGGTACAGCGCGCGGCCGAGCCGCCCCAGCCCGGGGTGCCCCAGCGTGTGATAGGCCACCGCCTCCGTGAGCTCCCGATCCTCCACACCTTCGGCCGCCAGCCGGGCCGCGGCCGCCGGGCCGTGCAGCAGCGGATCCGGCAGATCGGCCTGGTCCGGGACCAGCGCGCGCAGCGCCCCCGGGTCGGCGTCCCGTAGCGCGTCGTGCAGCCACCCCGCCGCGCGCCAGCGGACCCGCTCGGCCGCGGGCAGCCCCAGCCGCGCAGCCCACTCGTCCATGAGCGCGGCAACCCGCGCCATGTGCTCCCGTCGCTCGGGGTCCGCCACCGCCCAGGACGGCAGCACCCCCGACGCGGCCCTCTCAATCAAAGCCCCGGCGGACATACGGCTCCAGCACGGCGCGGTTCCGAATGCTGGTGTTCACGATGTAGTTCCAGCCCTTCAGTTCGACCCCGCTGCCGATCCAGCTGTCCACGATCCGGCAGCCCGGCCCGATCACCGTCTCCGCGCCCACTTTCGTGCTCCCCTCCAGCACCACCCCCGGATAGATCACGGTGTCCGGCCCGATCACGACATCCACGTCCACCAGCACCGTTTCCGGCTGCAAGAAGGTGACCCCGGCGGCCATGTGGCTGGCCACGAGGCGATCGCGGATCGTCGCGACGGCGCGCGCGAGCGATCGGCGATCACGCACGACGATCGCCTCCGTCGGATCGGCGGGCGGCATGGTCTCGAGGTCACTCGCCTGGGCATTGAAGGGCAGGCCTTCCTCTGCCAGGTCGGTGACCCGGGCGCGCGTCTGCCAGAGCGCGATCGGCTCGCCATCCACCGCGCGGACCATCCGGCCGGGCGGGCCGGAGATCAGTCGAGCGAGCGAGCCCAGGAGCAGCGGCGCCGCGGCGTCCACGAGCAACAGCCGCTCGACCGGCGAGACGAGCCGCCCGGCGATCGGCGCCCACCAGCGCCCAGGCGTCGGGGCCACCACCACGTCGACCGGCACGGTGTCGGCCAGCGGCGACAGATCGATGGAGGGGAGGGTCACGAGGAAAAGCTGGCGCGGCGGCGGATCGAGGTCCGCCATGGCCCGGATCGTGTGCCAGGCCAGAGGACGGCCGGCCAGAGGATGCAGGTATGTCGGCAACCGCGAGGCCATGCGGTCCTCGCCTGGGCTGCGGAGCGCCAGCGCGACACCGGCCCAGCAGCTCATCCGCGCATCACACCTGCCGAGCGAGCGCACGCCCGTCGCGGCCCGAAGCGCCGCTCGCGCGTTCGCCGTCGACCAAGATGTGGTTCCTCTCGTCCACGAAGACGAGACGCGGCCGGTAGCCGGCCAGCTCCGCTTCTTCGTAGACCGCGTAGCTCATGATGATCACCTTGTCCCCGGGCTGGACGAGCCGCGCCGCAGCGCCATTGAGCACGACCGCGCCGGAGCCCGGGGGCGCCGCCATGGTGTACGTCTCGAAGCGCGCCCCGTTGTTCAGGTTCACCACCTGGACCTGCTCGTACTCCCGGATGTCGGCCGCCTCGAGCAGGAGCGCGTCCAGGGAGATCGAGCCCTCGTAGGCGAGGTTCGCGTCGGTGACCGTCGCCCGGTGAATCTTGGACTTGCACATGATCCGCTGCATCGTCCGCGCCTCTCAACTCAGGATCGTGTTGTCGATCAGGCGAGTCCGGCCCACGAAGGCGGCCACGGCCAGCACACACCCGGGCGTGGCTTCCTCCACCGGCTCGAGCGTCTCCGGGTGCACCAGCTCGATGTACTGCGCCTGGACGTCGGGCTCCGCCGTCAGTGTCTCTTCGACGAGCATGCAGAGGCGGGATGCCCGTCGCTCGCCCGCCCGGAACGCCGCCTCCGCCCGGGCGAGGCCCCGGAAAAGGCTGGTGGCCTGCTTCCGTTCCGCCGGGCTCAGGTACGAGTTCCGCGAGCTGAGTGCCAGCCCATCCGGCTCCCGCACGATCGGCGCGACATCGATCTCGATCGGCAGGTCCAGGTCGGCGACCATCCGGCGGATGAGGAGCGCCTGCTGGTAGTCCTTCTGCCCGAACACCGCCACGTCGGGCTGCACCAGGTTGAACAGCTTGGCGACGACGGTGAGGACGCCCTCGAAGTGGCCCGGGCGGAAAGCGCCACAGAGGCGGTCCGCCAGGCGGCGGGGCACGACGCGCACCGCCGGCTCGCCCGCCGGGTACATCTCGTCGTCCGTGGGGGCGAAGACCAGGTCCACACCGCGGCTCCGGGCGAGCGCGACGTCCCGCTCGAGATCCCGCGGGTACTGGGCGAAGTCCTCCGTGGGTCCGAACTGGAGCGGGTTGACGTAGATCGAGAGCACGACGAAATCCGCCCGCTCGCGCGCCCGATCGACGAGCGAGAGGTGCCCCTCGTGCAGGGCCCCCATGGTGGGGACGAGCGCGATGCGACGGGGCGGTGCTTCCCCGCTCCCTCGTCGCGCGCGGGCGATCGCCTCGCGGAGCTCGGCTCTAGTCCGAACAATATTCACGAATCGAACGAGTGTTCGGGTCCCGGGTACTCGCCGCGCCGGACCGCGGCGACGTAAGCGGCGATGCCGGCGCGGGCCGCGCCTGCGAGGTCGGCGAATTTGCGCAGGAACCGCGGCTCGAAGCCCTCGTTCAGCCCGAGCATGTCGGGCAGGACCAGGACCTGCCCGTCCACGTCCGGGCCCGCGCCGATCCCGATGGTGGGGATCTCGAGGGCGCGGGTGATCTCCCGGCCGAGAGGCGCGGGGATCAGCTCGAGGACGATGGCGAAGCAGCCGGCGTCCTGGAGCCGCAGCGCGTCGTCCTTCAGGCGTCGGGCATCGGCGGGGGTACGCCCCTGGACCCGGTAGCCGCCGAGCGCGTGGACGGACTGCGGCGTGAAGCCCAGGTGGCCGAGCACCGGTATGCCCGCGCGGACGAGCGTCCGGACGTGGCGAGCGGCCTCTTCATCGCCGCCCTCCAGCTTGACCGCCTCCGCTCCGGTCTCCTTCATGATCCGGCCTGCGTTCCGGAGGGTTTCTTCAGGCGAAACCTGGAAGGTGAGGAACGGCATGTCGACCACGAGCAGGGCGCGGCGCGTGGCGCGCCGGACGGCGCGCGCGTGGTAGATCATGTCGTCCAGCGTGACGGCGAGCGTGGAGTCGTGGCCACAGACCACCTGGCCCAGCGAATCGCCGACGAGGATCAGATCGACCCCGCACTCGTCGACCAGGCGAGCGAAGAGGTAGTCGTAGGCGGTGAGTGCGGCGATCTTCTCGCCGCGGCGCTTCATTTCCTGGAGGTCGCGTATGGTGAGACGCCTGTCCATCCCTTTCGCCTGGCGGTCCGGTCGCGGCCGCGGAGCCTGCGGTCGCGTGCTGCAAGTCATTGGTTCTCATGCGGAAGGTAGCGACCCTGCCGGGGCGTGTCAAACCCGGGTCTGCCAAGGTGCGGCGCGTCGAATTGACGAGGGGTGGGAGGTCCATCCATACTGCTCGGCGTGTCGACGCGGATCCGCTACGACCCTCTCCTGGTCCGTTATCTGGCTGCGGAGCTCGGTGAGCGGCTGGCCGGGAGGCGACTCGCCGCGCTGGGGCTCGACCCGGCGCGGCGGGTGGCCGTTCTGGACTTCGGTGACGCGGCGCTGGTGTGGGACCTTCACCCGCTGCGGGGGTGGTTGTGGCTGGGGCCGGCGCCGGCGACGCCGGAGGCGCACCCGTTCCCGCGCGATGTCGTGGTCCGGGCCGTGACGGCGCCAGCCGACGAGCGGGCGCTGGTCTTCGAGCTCTCCCCATCGCCGGGCGGGATCGCGCGTCTGGTCGTCGAGCTCATGACGAACCAGTGGAACTTGCTGGCCCTGGACGCGGACGGGAGGATCCGGGCGGTGCTGTGGCGGCGGAATGCGGGCGGCCGCGCGCTCCGGCCGGGAGCGCCGTACGCGCCGCCGCCCGGGGTGGGGCGGGAGGGGGTGGGGGGGCCGATCGGCCGCGAGGTGTGGGGCAGCCTCCTGGCCGGGGTTCCGCCGGAGCAGCGCGCGCGGGTGCTGATCGAGCGCGTCGCGTACACCAGTACGCTCAACGTCCAGGCGATCCTGGGCGAGGCCGCCACGTCGGCGGACGAGCCGGCGCTGGAGGCGGCCTACGGCCGCTACGCCGCCCTCGTGGCGTTTCCTCCGCCATCGCCGCAACTCCTCGAGGCGAGTGGGCTGCGGCAGCCCTATCCGCTGCCGCTCCCCGGCGTCCCCAGCGCCCCCTACCCCACCCTCCTCGCCGCCTTCGCGGCCGCGGCGGACGCGTCGATCCCCGAGGTTGCCCCACGGCCCGCCGTACCTCCCGAACTGCTCGAGCGGCTCCACAGGCGGATCGCCGCCCTCGACGCGCGGGCACGGCGACTCCGCGACCAGCTCGCCAATGCAGGGCCGGAAGCGGAGGCGCTACGGCGGAAGGCGGATCTCCTGCTCAGTCAGCTCGGCAGCGTGCGGAAGGGGATGGAGCGGGTCGAGCTCCAGGATTTCGAGGGCGGGACGGTCACCATCGAGCTGGATCCAGCCCTCTCGCCCGCCGAGAACGCGCGCCGCCTCTACGATGCCGCGCGGAAACGCCAGCACGCGGCCGAGCGGCTGCCTCCCCTCCTGGACCGCGTCGCGGCGGAACGAGAGCGCCTCCAGGCGCTCCTCGACCGGGCAGAGCGCGGCGAAGCGACCGCCGACGAGATCGCGGCGGCGGTCGGCAAGCCCCCAGCGCCCACGAAAAAGGAGCCCACCGCCCCCCTGCCCTACCGCCGGTACCGCACGTCGGGCGGCCTCGAGGTCTGGGTCGGGCGGAGCTCCCGCGCCAATGACGAGCTGACCTTCCGCCACGCGGCGCCGAATGACATCTGGCTCCACGCCCGCGACGTGGCCGGCGCCCACGTGGTCCTCCGCTGGCGCGATCCGCACGCCAACCCGCCGGCGCGGGACCTCCTCGAGGCCGCCGTGCTCGCGGCGCTCCACAGCCGCGCGCGGACCTCGCGGGCCGTCGCCGTGGACTGGACCCGGCGCAAGTACGTGCGAAAACCCCGCAAGGCGCCGCCAGGGCTCGTCGTCCCGGATCGGGTGAAGACGCTCTTCGTCGAGCCCGACGAGGCCCTGGAACGCGCCCTCCGCGCCCCGGAGGCGTAGCCGCGCCCGCCGTCGAGGACCGGCGGCGCGGCCTCACGGGTTGCCGCCCGCCGCGCTACGAGATCCCGTCCAGCGCCTCGCGCATCGCCCGCACCAGCGCCTCCGCTCCCCTCACGCCCTCCCGGTCGAGCGCATCGATCAGCGCGCTGCCGACCGCGACCCCGTCCGCCACCCGCCCCACCTCCGCCGCCTGTGCGGGCGTCGAGATCCCGAAGCCGACCACGATGGGCACCTCGGTCGCCGCCCGCAGCGCCGCCACCTCCTGGACCAGGCTCTCCCGGAGCGTCTTCCGCGCGCCCGTGACCCCCGTCCGCGAGATGTAATACACGAATCCCTGCGAGCGACGGGCGATCTCCAGCGCCCGCTCCCGCGCCGTCGTCGGCGCAACGAGACGCACCAGCGCGAGCGGCGAGCGCTCGAAGGTCTCCTCCAGCCCCGGGTCACTCCCCAGCGGAAGGTCCGTGAGCAGCACACCCTCCGCGCCCGCCGCCACCGCGTCCTCGACGAAACGCTCGACCCCGTACGCCAGCACCGGGTTCAGATAGGTGAAGAGCACGACCGGCGTCGTGTGACGCGCGCGGAAGCCGGCCAGCGCCTCGAGCGTCCAGGCCAGCGAGACACCCTGCTCGATCGCCTGGTGCGACGAGCGCTGGATGGTGGGCCCGTCCGCCAGCGGATCGCTGAACGGCACGCCCAGCTCAATGACGTCCGCCCCGACCTCCGCCAGCCGCCCGAGCACCTCGCCCGTCACGGCCGGCGTCGGAAAGCCCGCGGTCACGTACGGGACCAGGGCGCGCCGCCCAGAGGCACGCCAGGCGGCGAAATGACGCGCCAACGGGTCCGTCTCAGAGGAAGTAGTCGCCAACACGGATTCCATACCTTTCCGGGTCTGTCGTCTTGATGATCGTGCGCCGCGGCCGGCCGGTGACGGGGTCCAGCTCGGAAAGATCCGCCACCACAGGGTTCGCCACCGGAAGCCCCATCGGATCCGTGATGATCTTCACGATCGGCTGATGGATCCGCCTGGGATCCGGGTTCGGGGCGGTCACGATCGCCAGCTCGTACGTGTCCAGGATGACCAGCGTTCCCACGGGGTAGATCCCGGTCACGCTCATGAACGCCTTGACCACCAGGGGATCGTACCCCCGGGCCGGATTGTCCCGCATCTCCCGGAACACCTCCTCCGGCCGCCAGGGCAACGCCTGGTAGCTCCGGCGCGACGTGGCGGCATCGAAGCCATCGGCGACCGCCACGATGCGGCTGAAGAGCGTCGGCTCCCTCGGACGCCGGTTCTCCGGGTACCCCGTCAGGTTGGTCTTCATGTGGTGCTCGTACGCGACCAGCATCGCCCGGTACGGCACCTCGGCCATGCCCTGCATCGAGAAGAGCGCGAGCAACCCCTCCGTGGGGTGCTGCTCCATCTCCTTCCATTCGGCCTCGGTCAGCGCAGCCGGCTTGTTGATGAGCCGCGGATCGATCCGCATCTTGCCGACGTCGTGGAAGAGCGCGGCCAGTCCCAGCTCGTAGAGCTGAGAGCGGTTGAGCCCGAGCTTCTGGCCGAGCACCACGCTGAAGATGCACACGTTCACGCAGTGCGTGAAGGTGTACTCGTCGAAGTCGCGCAGCGTGGTCATCCCGAGGATCGACGTCTCGTCGGCCAGCACCTGGTCCACGATCGACTGGACCGCGCGCTTGACCCGGCGGAGGTTGACCGCCTTGCCCAGCCGGATGTCGCTCAGGACCTCACGGGCGACCTGGACCGACTGGAAGTAGGTTCGCTTGGCGGCTTGCCTCTTTTCCTCGTCCAGTTCGACGGTCGCCTTCTCGCGTCCCGGCGCCACCCGGATGTGGGTGACCGGGCTCGCGGCGAGCCGCTCCTGGAAACGCGCGAACGCGTTGTCCGGTTCCCCGGCTTCACGCAGGAGCAGCGACAGGAAGGGCGGCCATTCGTTGCGGTTCACGGCCGGCTCGATCACGATGGCGCCGATCCCGTGGCGGGAGAGCAGGCCGGCGAAGAAGGAGAGGACCAGGTAGTTGTTGAGGTCGAGCCGGAGACGGGCGTCGTTGAGGAAGAGGAAGTCGCCCACGAGGCGGAGCTCGATCTCCCCTTCGTACTCGGTCAGCCGCCGGGCGACGCGGTGGAGCTCGTCGATCGCGTGCTGGACGGCCGCGTTCTCGATCGGGTAGAGCTTGAGGGCACGGCCGGCGGCGTGGAGGGCCGTGAGCAGCGCGCGGCCCAGGTTCTGGAGCGCTGCCTGGTTCTCGACGAGGGGTGGGGCTGTCCTGCTCATGTGGGACCCGCCTCCTGGCGCAGGGCCCGGGCCACGGCGCTGCGTACCACGGGATCGGCTTCACCGACCGCGCGCTCCAGCGCCGCGCGGGCGGCCGGCGTCCCGATCTTGCCGAGCGCGAGCGCGGCGCACGCCCGCAGCTCGGAGGATGGCCGCCGGCCGAGGAAGCCGCGGCCGTTGAGCAGTTTGTCGAGCACCGGGACGCTCTCCGGGGCGCCGAGCGAGCCGTACGCCTCGAAGAAGGCGACCTTCTCCGTGAGGTCCCCGTCCAGGAACCTCTTCGTCTCCATGATCTCCTCGAATCGCGTGCGCGCCGGCTGGTACCGCAGGGCGCCCAGGCCCCGGGCGGCGGCGATCCGGACCTCGCGGTCGGAGTCCGTGAGGGCGCTCTGGAGCGCCTCGATCGCGGTGCTCGAGCGCACGGCGACGAGCGCCTCGACCGCCGCCAGCCGGACGCTCGCCTCCGGGCGGCCGAGCAGCGCGGCGAGCCGCGGCGCCGCATCCACGAGGCGCAGCCGGCCCGCCAGCCGTGCGGCGCCCTGGGCGGTGAGCGGATCCGGCGAGTCCAGCAGCCGGACGACCTCGGCGCCATGCTCGGCGCCCAGCCGGTCCACCGCCGACTCCAGGCGCGCGCGCAGGTCGGCCACCCTCGTGCTCTCGGTCGCGCGCACGAGGAACGGGAGGGCGGCGGGGCGGAGATGGACGAAGAACCGCGAAAGCTCCTCCGCGTTCGGGTCGATCGCGCCCTCCTCCAGGGCCCGGAGGAGCTGGTCCATCGCCTCCGGCTCACTCAATCGCTCGAGCAGCCGCTCGGCCTCCGCTCGCTGTTCCCCCGCCAGGACGCCCTCCCGCGTGAGGAGCTCGTCCAGCTCGCGCACGATGATCGCCGCCGAGCGCAGGTCGCCCCGGCTCAGGAAGGTCGGGAGGAGCTGGTGCAGAATTCCCAGGATCTCGCTCTGGCGCGCGGGGATCGGGTCTTCCAGTCGGTCGAAGAGCGCCGCGAGCACGTCCGCCTTCACGTCGCGCGCCCACTCCTTCTCGAGCTCGGCGCGAATCGCCTCCAGCTCCGCCCCGTCCAGGAAGTAAAGCGTTTCCTCGAAGTCCTCGCGCCGGATCCCGGCCACCACGTCCTGCTCGATCGCCGAGCCCGCCGTCGCCGTCCCCAGACCCTCCCCGGTTTCCAGGCCGGCGAGATCCAGGGAGATGCGATCGATCGGAATCGGCTCGAGCTTGGGTGCTGCGGGCCCGGGGAGCTCCAGCCCCTCGGCGAGGATGTCGACGTAGCTGTACCGGAGCGCGGTGAACTCCCGCTCCCAGAGCAGGGTCACCAGGTCGTCCTCGTCCTCCGGGCCCGCCAGGCGCGCCTGGCGAACCACGTCGAGGAAACGGTCGACCTCATCCTCGAACCCGGGCAGGAAGGTGAGGTAACGAATCCCGTCTTTGTAGAAGAGGAAGGCGAGCCCGTCCCGCGTTTCGCTGGGCGCGAGCAGGTGGCCCCGCCAGCGGAAACCGTGCTCCTCGACTCCGAGCTCCAGCGCTGACGTGCGCTCCCAGAGCGCGGCGAACGCGCCCCGGAGGGCCGTCACGAAGCGCTGGTACATCGGGTTGTTCGTCTCGTAGAGCTGGTGGGCCCGTAGCCCCTTGGCGAGCGTGGAGAGCAGCTCCTCCACGTCGCCAGGGGAGAGGTCGCCGGCGCTCGTTGCCGGCCCCACTGCCGGGTCCTGCAGGTCCGTTCGGGTGGTCACGTCCGATCGGGTTCCAGCCCTCTCATCGGCCCAGCCGTCCGCTCCGGGCTGCGACCTGCGCGACATCCTTGTCGCCGCGGCCGCTCAGGCAGATGATCACGGGTCCACGGTCCTTCCACCGCGCGCCTTCGCGCAGGAAGTAGGCTACGGCGTGGGCGCTCTCCAGCGCCGGGATGATCCCCTCGAGGCGCGCCAGTTCTGCGAACGCGGCGAGGGCCTCGTCATCCGTGACGGAAACGTAGGTGGCCCGCCCACTCGTCTTCAGGTACGCATGCTCGGGCCCCACCCCGGGGTAGTCGAGCCCGGCCGAAATGGAGTGCGCCGGCGCCACCTGGCCACTTTCGTCCTGCAGCAGATAGCTCAGCGAGCCGTGCAGGACCCCCGGCCGGCCTGCTCCGAGCGAAGCCGCGTGCCGGCCGGTCTCGAGCCCTTCGCCCGCGGCCTCGACGCCCACCAGCTCCACGGAGGTCTCCGGGACGAACTCGTGGAAGATCCCCATCGCGTTCGATCCGCCGCCGACGCACGCAATCACCGCGGCCGGCAGCCGGCCTTCCACGGCCTCGAGCTGACGACGGGCTTCGCGGCCGATCACCGACTGGAAGTCCCGCACCATGCGGGGATACGGATCGGGCCCGACCACCGAGCCGATAATGTAGTGCGTATCTCCGACATTCGTGACCCAGTCGCGGATCGCCTCGTTCGTCGCATCCTTGAGCGTGCGCGTCCCGGACTCGACCTTCCGGACCTCGGCGCCCAGGAGCTCCATCCGGAAGACGTTGAGCGCCTGCCGCTCCACGTCCTCGGCGCCCATGTAGACGACGCACTCGAGGCCGAAGAGCGCACACACGGTGGCCGTCGCCACGCCGTGCTGCCCGGCGCCCGTTTCCGCGATGATCCGTCGCTTCCCCATCCGCCGGGCCAGCAGGATCTGCCCGAGCGTGTTGTTGATCTTGTGCGCGCCCGTGTGGTTCAGGTCCTCCCGCTTCAGGTAGACGCGCGTCCCCCCCACCGCCGCGCCCAGCCGCTCGGCGCGGTAGAGCGGCGTCGGGCGACCCACGTAATCGCGCAGCAGCGAATCCAGCTCCGACCAGAACCCCGGGTCGCGTCTGGCCTCGTCGTAGACCGCCGCCAGCTCGTCCAGCGCGGTGATCAGCGTCTCGGGGACGTAACGCCCCCCGAAGATCCCGAATCGGCCCGTCTCGACCGGGGCATCCGTCAGAGTCTGCGACATCTCTCCTGTTCCATGCTCTCGGTGATCCGCGCCCGCGCGCGGCCCGTGATCTTTCCCCACCCCTTCGCGTCTCAGGCCCGGGGCGCGAAAGGCGACGGCGCCGGCCTCACCCGGCGCGCGGTCGTCCGTCGCTCGCGCGGTCCCCGGCCGCCGCACGCGCGGCGGCGACGAACCCGCGCACCAGCTCCGGGGCCTTCTCGCCGATGACGCGCTCGACGCCTGAGCTCACGTCCACCACATCCGGCGCGAGCCGCGCCACCGCCTCCGCCACGTTCCCCGGGTGGAGCCCGCCGGCGACCACCAGCCGGACCCCGGCCGGCACGGCCCCCCGCACCGCCGCCACCTCCTCCCAGGGGAAGCGGGCGCCGGCTCCGCCCGCCGCCTTCTCGCTCCACCCGTCCACCACCAGAGCATCGGCGACGCCGCCGTAGGCGTCGACTCCGGCGAGGAACTCCTCCCGGTTCCGCGGCCGGATCGCCTTCCACAACTGCCACGGCCCCGCGCCCCGCAACTCGAGCAGGAGCTCCGGCGGCTCCGTCCCGTGGAGCTGGAGCACGTCCAGCCCCAGCCGCACGCCCGCCCCGGCCAGCTCCTCCGCGGCGGCGTTCACGAACACGCCCACCCGTTTCGCCCCCACAGCCGCCCCCAGGATCTCCGCCGCCCGCTCGAGCGCCTGCGAACGGCGCAACCCCGGGGTGAGCACCACCCCCACGTAGTCGGCGCCCGCCGCCGCCGCGACCCCCGCGTCCTCAGGCCGGCACAGGCCGCAAATCTTCACCTCCATCAGACCCCCGCCGCCGCTCGCGGCCCCACCGCCACCCGCGGCCGCCGCCGCCGCCCGACCAGCGCCGCCGTCGCCTGCCCGACGTCGGCCGAACGCATCAGCGACTCACCCACCAGCACCGCGTCCACGCCTGCAAGCCCCAGCCGGTCCACATCTTCAGGAGAGTGGATCCCGCTCTCCGCCACCAGGACCCCCTCGGGCGGCACGAGCGGCGCCAGCTGCAGCGAGACCTCCAGCGTGGTCCGGAAAGTGGTCAGGTCCCGGTTGTTCACCCCGATCACGCGCGCGCCCGCCCGCAGCGCCCGCTCCACTTCCTCCCGCGTGTGCACCTCCACCAGCGCACCCAACCCCAGTTCCCCGCACAGCGCGATCAGGTCCGCGAGCGCCGGATCCTCGAGAATCCTCACGATCAACAGCACCGCATCCGCCCCCGCCGCCCGCGCCTCCCACACCTGCACCGGATCTATGATAAAATCCTTGCGCAGCACCGGGATGTCCACCACCGCCCGCACCGCCCGCAGCGCCTCCAGGCTCCCGCCGAAGTACCGCTCATCCGTCAGCACGCTCACCGCCGCCGCACCCGCGCCCGCGTACGCCCGCGCCACCGCGTCCGGCTCCAGGTCCCGCCGGATCCACCCCGCCGACGGAGACCGCCGCTTCACCTCCGCGATCAGCGCCACCTCCTCCCCGCGCCTCAACGCCGCCTCGAACGGCCGCGCCGCCGGCGCCGCCTCCGCCGCCGCCCGCAGCTCCCCCCGCCGTGGCCCGAGCCGCGCCACCTCCTCCCGCTTCCCGGCCACGATCTCGTCCAGAATCGTCATCCTCGCCCTTGCGTTTCGGTTCTGTTTCGGGTATTATTACTTCGGCTCTTGTTCGGCTTCCCGCAAGAGGCCCCGAGGCGCCGACGGGTACACCCCGGGCCGGCCGCAACGTCACTCAAGGGAAGGCGACACCACCATGCCTCTCACCAAGCGCCAGAAGGAGATCCTCGACTACATCCGGGGCTACATCGAGGCCCACGGCTACGCGCCGAGCTACGAGGAGATCGCCGCCAACTTCCGTTACTCCTCGCTCGCGACCGTCCACGAGCACCTGGAGAATCTGAAACGGAAGGGCTACATCCGAAAGAGCTACAACGAGAGCCGGTCCATCGAGCTCGTGCCCGTCGGCATCCGGGTCGCGGCCGTGGAGCTGCCGCTCCTCGGGCAGGTCGCCGCCGGCCTCCCGATCGAGGCCGTGCAGGAGCAGGAGACCTTCGCGGTGCCGGAGGACCTCCTGAGCCGCGGCGGCCGCCACTACGTGCTCCGCGTCACGGGCGACTCGATGATCGACGAGGCGATCCGCGACGGCGACTTCATCGTCGTCAACGCGCGTCCGACGGCGATGAACGGCGACACGGTGGTAGCGCTGATCGACGGCGACGCGGCGACGGTGAAGAAGTTCTACCGTGAGCCGGACGGCCGGATCCGGCTGCAGCCGGCGAATCCGGCGATGCCGCCGCTGTACTACCGGCCGGAGCAGGTCGTGATCCAGGGCGTGGTGGTCGGCGTCATCCGGAGGTACTGATGGCCAGGAGACGTCCGTTCGTGGTTGGTCGCCGCACGCGGCGGGGGACCGTGTACGTGCTGGCCACTGCCTGGGTGTCGCCGATCCGTGGGCCCTGGGTGCTCCACGCGATCGTCGTGCCGAACTGACGGAGGCGGGCCTGCCGGCCGTGGGCCCGTTCGCCCTGAGCGCGGGGCGGGTCGGGCGGTTCAGCCTCCGTTCCTGGCCGCGACCCGGTGAGAGGCGTCGCGGAGGCGGTTCAGGGTCGCGAGCCCTGCCCCGCTGTCGAGTACCCGCTCGGCCTCGGCGATGCCGTCATCCAGTGAATCCACGATTCCGGCCACGTAGAGGGCGGCGCCGGCGTTGAGCGCCACGGCGGCGCGGGCGGCGCCCCGGACCCTACCGGCCAGGATTCCCTCGATCATGCGCGCGTTCTGCTCGGGCTCACCCCCCGCGAGCTCCGCCGCCTGGAAGTCCGCGCGGCCGAACCGGGCGGCGGCATCGTAGCGGTAGCGGCGCAGCTCCCCGTCCCTGAGTTCCACGACATGGGTCGGCCCGATCGGGCTCAGCTCGTCGAGCCCCGGCTCGCCGTGCACGACGAGCGCGCGCTCGTAGCCGAGCTCGAGGAGTGCCCCGGCGACGAGGTCGAGGAGCCTCGGGTCGGGAATCCCGATGACCTGGTGGCGCGCTCCGGCAGGGTTGGTGAGCGGGCCGAGCAGGTTCATGATCGTCGGGATGCCGAGCTCGCGCCGCACGGGCGCCACGTGGCGCATGGCGGGGTGCAGGAGCGGGGCGAACATGAAGACGATCCCCACCTCATCGAGCACCTCGGCCATGCCCTCGGGGGTGAGCTGGATCGCGACGCCCAGCGCTTCCAGGACGTCGGCGCTGCCGCAGCGCGAGGTGTAGGACCGGTTCCCGTGCTTGGCGATCCTCACACCGGCGGAGGCGGCGACGAGCGCGGCGGCGGTCGAGATGTTGAAGGTGGTGAGCCGGCCGCCACCGGTGCCGCAGGTGTCCACGACCGGCGGGCCATCGGGCACGGGGACCCGCACCATGGCATTGCGCATGGCGCGCACGCCGCCCGCCAGCTCCGCCGCGGTCTCGCCCTTGGTCTTGAGCGCGACCAGGAGGCCGGCGATCTGGGCCGGCGTGGCCTGACCCTCCATGATGACGCGAAAAGCCGCCTCGGCCTCATCCGCGCTCAGGTGCTGTCCAGCGCTGACGCGGGCGATCAGGGCGCCGAGAGCCGGGGGCGAGGCGTCTGACGCGTTGGCAGCCATGGCGTGCGCTCCTCGTCTCGCAGTGGAAGAAAAAAGATAGTATGCTGCGGCCGCGAGATGTGTCAATCGGCGAATGCCGGATCAGGTGCCCGCGTTTCGCGGTAGCGGCGCGGTCAGGCGCCGGGTCCTCGTCTCGCCGTGCCGGAGGATCCAGAGGTCCTCACCCGGGTAGTTCCGCGCGGCCCACGCGCGGCGGGTGCGGTGTGGGGGTTCGAGGGGGTCTTCGTTGCTGAGCCGGAAGGTTCCCCAGTGCATGCCGACGAAGGTGCCCCGGCCGCCGAGGTCGGCGTAAGCCTGGACCGCCTCGTCGGGGTCCATGTGTGCGGTCTGCATGAACCAGCGCGGCTCGTACGCGCCGATCGGGAGGAGTGAGGCGTCGAAGGGCCCGAGGTGCTCGCCGATCTCGGCGAAGCCGGGGAAGTAGGCGGAGTCTCCGGCGAAGTAGATGGCGTTGCCGCTGGGCAGGATGAGGGCCCAGGAGGCCCAGAGGCGGCGGGCGTCGGCGATCAGGCTACGGCGGGCCCAGTGCCGGGCCGGGAGTGCGACCACGCGGGCGGGGCCGTCGGAGGTGTCCAGGCTCGATTCCTCCCACCAGGCGAGCTCTGTGACGTTGTGGATGCCGCGCCGCTGGAACCAGGGGATGTAGCCGCGGGGCGTGAACCAGCGGAGTGCGTCGCCGAAGCGGGCGTGGAGGCGACGGACCGTCGGGTCGTCCAGGTGGTCGTAGTGGTCGTGGGACACGAGGACGGCATCGATGGGCGGCAGTGCCTCGAGGGGCAGCCCCGGCGGGACGAGGCGTGCGGGCCCGGCCCAGGGGACGGGGGAGGCCCGGCGGCTCCAGATCGGGTCGGTCAGGATGTTGAGCGAGCCCGCCTGGATCAGGAACGTGGAGTGGCCGACCCAGGTGATCCGGAGCTCGTCCGGCCGGGCGCGTGGGTGGGCGACGTCGCTGGCCGCAAGGGGAAACGCCCCGGGCGGGAGGGGCTGCAAGCGTGCCGGCAGGAGCCGGGCTGCGTGCCGGCGAAGGAAGCCGGGGCGCCGCGGGCGCTGTTCGTTTCCGTGCGCCTGCAGGGGCGGCTCGGCGGCGGGGTGGTGACGTCCAGAGGTCATGCGGGAAATTGTGGCAACTCTCGGTCCGGCCGCAAGCTCCCGCCGCTTGACAGTCTCCCTCGCGGGAATAGCTTTCTCGCCGTGAATTCCCCGTCCGAACGCTGCATCCGGCTTACGCTGCATTACGACGGAAGCGGGTTCGCCGGCTGGCAAATCCAGCGTGGCGCGCGTACCGTGCAGGGTGAGCTGGAGAAGGCGCTGTCAAAGCTCACCAACCGGCCGGTGCGGGTGACTGCGGCGGGTCGGACGGATGCCGGGGTGCACGCGACGGGGCAGGTGGTGGGGGCGCGGGTTCCGGCGAAGTGGACGCCGGCCGCTCTGCGCCGCGCATTGAACGCGATCCTCCCGCGGGACATCTGGGTGGCGAGTGCGGAGGAGGCTCCGCTCGACTTTCACGCCCGCTACGACGCCGTCGCCCGCAGCTACGTGTACCGGATCGGGACGACGGAGTTCACCCGGTCGCCGTTCCACCGGCCGTGGTGCTGGCCGCTGGCCGAACCGCTGGATCTGGCCGTGCTCGGGGCGGCCGCAGCGGCGGTAGAGGGCGAGCACTCGTTCCGGGCGTTCGCGAAGGCGGGCCAGCCGGAGCGGGGCGAGCGCTGCATCGTTTACTCCGCGCGCTGGGCGCCGTGGGGTGAGCTCGGCGTCGCATTTCACATCACGGCGAACCGATTCCTGCACCACATGGTAAGATACCTGGTGGGGACGATGGTGGCCGTGGCCAGGGGTCGGCGTCCGCTGGAGGACATGGCGAGGCTGCTGGCGAACGAGCCGGGGCTCGAGACTTCGCCTCCGGCGCCTCCGGAGGGGCTCTTCCTCACACGCGTGTACTATTCACCAGACGAGCTGGCCGAGGCGCAACGAGCGGGCGTCGTAGCATCCGACTTGCCTTGAAGCGCTGGAGATCCACGCGGTCCGGGAGTCGGACGCCGCAGGCCAGCCAGGCCCGGAGCGGCGGGCGATCCTGGCCGGGACCGGCGGCCTGATGGATCGCCTGGCCTGTGCAGAGGCGAAGGTCAGGCCAATGGGTGGGAAAGGAGTGGAGGCCGCCAGCCTCGCATCGTGAGTGACGCCGGAGAGTGGGGCGTGTCTCTGGCGAACCCGTGTAATCGCCGCGGAAGCGGCGGGAGCGGACATCATGCGTCTAGGTGGTCCTATCCTCGTCTTCACTCTGATGCTCGGCGGGGTCGGCGCGGTCGCCTCGGCGGTTGCGTCGTGGAACCGGGACGCGGTCGAGGTGATCCCGCCCGCCGCGGCGGTGGAGGAGCAGCCGGCCGCGCAGGGGAGCGCGGCCGAGGCGTTTGGGAAGGCCGCCGCCCAACAGCAGGTCGACGAGTCGCGGCGCACGGCGATCGTGCGAGCCGCCGAACGCGTCGCGCCCGCGGTCGTGAGCGTGAGCGTGCTCCGCCGGGAGCAGATCCAGCCCCGGAGCCTGTGGGAAGAGTTCTTTCTTCCCCCGGGTGCAGAGCGGCGCGTCCAGGGGCTCGGCTCCGGGTTCATCATCCGCGAAGACGGGCTCATCCTGACCAATGAGCACGTCGTGCGCGGTGCGGAGCACGTAGTCGTCACGCTCAGCGACGGCAGAGACTTCGATGCGGAGATCGTCGGGACGGACGAGGCGACTGACCTGGCGCTGCTCCGCATCCGTGGGAGCGGGAAGTTCCCGGTGGCGCCGCTCGGCAACTCGGACGATCTCATGATCGGCGAATGGGTGGTGGCGATCGGGAATCCCCTGGGGTTCGTCGTCTCGAACCCGGAGCCCACGGTGACCGCGGGCGTCGTGAGCGGGATCGGGCGGGACATCACCCCCGACCGGGACGATTCGCGCGGCTGGTACCTGGACATGATCCAGACGGACGCGTCGATCAACCCCGGCAACTCGGGCGGGCCGCTGGTCAACGTGCTGGGCGAGGTGGTCGGGGTGAACTCCTCGATCGTGTCACGGAGCGGGGGAAGCGAGGGCCTGGGCTTCGCGATCCCGATCAACCGGGCGCGGCGCATCGCGGCCGACCTGCTGGATGACGGCGAGGTCCGCCGGGCGTGGTTCGGCTTCGAGGTGGCGCCGGCGCGGGCCGACCGTGGACGCCGCAGCCGGCAGGTGGAGATCGCCAGCGTCGTGGAGGGATCCCCCGCAGCCGCTGCGGGGCTGCGTCCCGGGATGATCCTCGAGCGCGCGGGCGGAAAGCCGGTGCGCACGCTCCTGGACTGGAAGGCCGTGGAGTTGGACGCCGAGGTCGGGCGGCCGATCGAGCTGGTGGTGAACGGGCGGACGGTCCGCGTCACGCCGCGAGACCTCCCCTCCCTCGCCGCTGAGCGGGTCCGCGCGCTCTCCGACTTCGAGCTGGTGACGCTGACCCCCGCGATCCGCGCCGAGCGTGGCCTGGTGAGCGAGAGCGGCGCCCTGATCGTCTCGCTCTCCGAGGCGGCCCGCTCCGTCGGCTTCGCGGAAGGCGACCTGATCATCCAGATCAATCGCGTCCGGATCCGGAGCGCGGAGGATGCGGCCCGGCTGCTCCAGCGGCTGAGCGGCCGCGGGATGGTGCGCGTATTCTTCGAGCGACAGGGGCAGTTCGGCTCAGTCTGGATCTCGATCGCGGCGTGAGCCCACGCGGCGATCTAAGTTCATGCCATCAGGAGACCCCGACGATGAGGATCACGGCCCTCGCCATCGCGGCCGTCCTCGGGTGCGTTCTCGCGCCCGGGCCGGCGGCCAGGGCCCAGCAGGCCCCGCCCGAACCGAAAGTCGAACTGCTCTGGCCCGGCGGCGCGCCCGGCGCGCTCGGCGACGCGCCGGAAGACCAGCCCTCCATCACCATCCACCTCCCGCCCCCCGGCACGGCGAACGGCACCGCCGTCGTCGTGGTCCCGGGCGGGGGTTACGGGCACCTGGCGATGGACAAAGAAGGCCACCAGGTGGCGCGGTGGCTCAACTCGCTGGGCGTGGCGGCGTTCGTGCTCAAGTACAGGCTCGGCCCGAAATACCGGCACCCCGCCATGCTGATGGACGCGCAGCGCGCGATCCGCACGGTCCGCGCCCGGGCCGCGGAGTGGAACGTCGACCCCTCCCGCATCGGCATCCTCGGCTTCTCCGCTGGCGGGCACCTCGCCTCCACCGCGGGCACCCACTTCGATCCAGGCAAGCCGGATTCGAGCGACCCGATCGAAACCGTGAGCTCCCGGCCGGATTTCATGATCCTGATCTACCCGGTCATCACGCTGCGGGACGAGTACACGCACCAGGGGTCGAAGCGGAACCTGCTGGGTCCCGAGCCGGACCCGCGGCTCGTCGAGCTGCTCTCCAACGAGCGACAGGTTACGCCCGAGGCGCCGCCCACCTTCCTCGTCCACACGACGGACGACCGGGCCGTCCCGGTGGAGAACAGCCTCCTCTTCTACCAGGCGCTCCGTAGCGCCGGCGTGCCGGCCGAAATGCACATCTATCAGTCCGGCCCCCACGGCTTCGGGCTGGCGCCGAACGACCCGGTGCTCTCGAGCTGGCTCGAACGCTGTGAGGCCTGGATGGCGCGGCTCAACCTCCTCGGCCCGCCGGCCAGGGCAGGAGCGTAGAGTTGCCTTTTTCATCGCGATCCATTCTCTTACAACGTCTATTCGGGCATGAGGCTGGATTTCGATCGCGGAGCGAACACGCGTGATGGATAAGGGAGGAGCGGGAGCGCCGCCGACCGTCTACCAGAACCCGCTGGTCGAGCGGTACGCCTCGGCGGAGATGAGTCGCATCTTCTCGCCGGCCTTCAAGTTCACGATGTGGCGCCGACTCTGGCTGGCGCTGGCCGAGGCGCAGCGGGAGCTCGGGCTCGAGATCCCCGAGGAGGCGCTCGAAGACATGCGCGCCCACCTCGACGACATCGACCTGAAGCGGGCCGCGGAGCTGGAGCGCCGGGTCCGGCACGACGTCATGGCGCACGTCCACCATTTCGGCGAGGTGGCGCCGAGAGCGAAGGGGATCATCCACCTGGGTGCGACGAGCGCGTTCGTGACGGACAACACGGAGCTGATCCAGCACCGCGAGGCGATGCTCTTGGTGCGGCGGCGCCTGGTGGCCGCGATCGCGGCGCTGGCGGCGTTCGCCCGGCGCTGGCGCGACCTGCCCACGCTCGGGTTCACCCATTTCCAGCCGGCGCAGCCAACGACGGTCGGCAAGCGGGCGACGCTCTGGATCCAGGATCTGCTGCTGGACCTCGAGGAGGTCGAACACCGGCTCGCCACGCTGCGGTTCCGTGGTGCCCGGGGCACGACGGGAACCGAGGCGAGCTTCCTCGAGCTCTTCGAGGGTGACCATGCGAAGGTCGTCGAGCTCAACCGCCGGGTCGCGGCGAAGATGGGCTTCGACCGGCTCTTCGGCGTGACGGGGCAGACCTACACGCGCAAGACGGACTACGCGTTCCTCTCCACGCTGGCGGGGATCGCGACGTCGGCGTCCAAGTTTGCCCACGACGTGCGGCTGCTGCAGCACCTGCGGGAGGTGGAGGAGCCGTTCGAGGCGGAGCAGATCGGTTCCTCGGCGATGGCGTACAAGCGCAACCCGATGCGGTCGGAGCGGATCACGGCGCTGGCGCGGCACGTCATCACGCTGTCGCTGGATCCTGCGTTCACGGCGGCGGCGCAGTGGCTGGAGCGGACGCTGGATGATTCCGCGAACCGCCGCATCGCGATCCCCGAGGCGTACCTGACCACGGATGCCATTCTGATCCTGGTGCACAACGTGGCGGCCGGGCTCGTGGTGCGGCCGGGGGTGATCCGCCGGCATTTGGAGGAAGAGCTGCCGTTCCTGGCGACGGAGGCGATCCTGATGCGGGCGGTGCGGCGCGGGGGTGACCGGCAGGAGTTGCACGAGCTCATCCGCCGGCACGCGTTCGCGGCGGCCGAGCGGATGAAGGACGAAGGGGCCCCGAACGACCTGGTGGAGCGGATCGCGAACGACCCGGCGTTCCGCCTCTCACGCGAGGAGATCGAGGCCACGCTGCGTCCGGCGCGGCACACGGGTCGCGCGGCGCAGCAGGTGGATGCGTTCCTGGCGGAAGAGGTGGAGCCGGTGCTGGCCCGTTACGGGGAGGTAGAGGCAGTTCCAGAGCTACGAGTGTGAGATGAGCCAACCGAACGACGAGACTCGGATTCCTTTCCCGCTGGTGGCGCGGGGCAAGGTGCGTGACGTGTACGACGTGGGCGGCGACCGCCTGCTCATGGTGACCACGGATCGGATCAGCGCGTTCGATGTGGTCCTGCCGCAGCCGATTCCGGGAAAGGGTGAGGTTTTGACGCAGCTTACGGCGTGGTGGCTGGCGCGGATGGAGGACCTCACGCCGCACCATCTGATCACGGCCGATCCGGGGCGGATCGTGGAGGAGGTTCCGGAGCTCGAAGCGTCGTACGCGATGTGGGCGCGGCGGGCGATGCTGGTGCGTCGGGCCAAGCCGATCCTGGTGGAATGCGTGGTGCGGGGCTACATCACCGGTTCGGCGTGGCGGGAGTACCGGGAGCGCGGGACGCTGGCCGGGGAGCCGTTGCCGCCGGGGCTGGTCGAGAGCGACCGGCTGGACCCGCCGATCTTCTCGCCGGCGACGAAGGCGATGGTGGGCCACGATGAGAACATCACGTTCGCGGAGATGCGGGCGCGGATCGGGGATAAGCTCGCGGAGCAGCTCCGGGAGCGGAGCCTGGCGATCTACGAGCGTGGCCGGGCGATCGCGGCGGAGGCGGGGATCATCGTGGCGGACACGAAGTTCGAGTTCGGCGAGCTGCCTGACGGGACGGTGGTGCTGATCGACGAGGTGTTGACGCCGGATTCGTCACGTTTCTGGCCGAAGGAGACGTACGCGCCGGGTCGGGGCCAGCCGTCGCTGGACAAGCAGCCGTTGCGGGACTATCTGGAGGGGCTGGTCGCGCAGGGGAAGTGGAACAAGGAGCCGCCGCCGCCGGATCTGCCGGAGGAGGTGGTGCAGGCGACGTCGGCGCGGTACCGTGATGTTTTCGAGCGTCTGACGGGGTACACGCTCGAGGCGTTCCCGCTGCACGATCCTGGGGCTGCGCCGCCGGTCGCTTCGCGGCGGGGGTAGCGTGGGCTGCGCCGCGGAGGGGCACGATCGCTGGCTGGCCGCACGGGCGGTTGCCCGGGCGGCCGCTCGTGCCGGCGTAGGGTCGTGGTCGACGGCGGCGTGGATTGCGGGGAAGCCGGGGAGGTGGCCGGAGCCGTCTTGTTGCAGGCTGGAAGCCGGGTAGGCCGGATGTCGACGGTCGCGAGGGAAGGTTACGTCGTCGTCGCTCTTGCCAGCGCGGTGGCGCTGGTCGCGTTCGTGGTAGCGGCGGTGGTCGGGAGCTGGGCCATCTGGCTGGGAGCGTACCTCTTCGTGATCGTGACGCTCCTCGTGACGTTCCTTGCCTTCCGGGAGGCGAAACCGGCGGGCGAGGAGAACGGGGCGGAGCCGGTGGCGCGCGCCGATGGCGGTGGGGTGGCGGCGGAGGACTTCCGTGAGGCGAGCCAATGAACGGGCGGCTTCAGCGCGGGGTGATCATCCTGCCGAGCGCGTTCACGCTGGGCAACCTCTTCTTCGGAATCTGGGCCCTCGTGGCAGCCGCCCGCAGGGAGTTCGTGACGGCGGCGTGGCTGGTGGTCGCGGCGGGCGCGGCGGACATGTTCGACGGCCGGGTGGCGCGGGTGACGCGAACCGGCACCCGCTTCGGCGCCGAGCTGGATTCGCTGGTCGACGCGATCAGCTTCGGCGTCGCCCCGGCCTTCATCGTCTACCAGCTCTTCCTTGCAGACGGCCACTGGAGCTGGATCGCCGCGTACTTCTACATCGTGGGCGCGGTGGTCCGTCTCGCCCGCTTCAACGTCGAGCAGGCGGGCGAGGCGAAGGTCGCGTTCCACGGCCTGCCATCGCCTATGGCCGGCATGACGCTGGCCACATTCTATCCCTTCAGCCAGACCGATTTCTTCCGCGAGCACCTGGCGCGGCTCCCGTGGCCGCAGCTCATGACGGCGCTCATGGTACTCCTGAGCATCCTCATGATGAGCCACGTGCTCTACCCCGTGGTGCCCAGGTTCGGGTTTCGGTCCCTGAAGGGGGTCGCCACGCTGCTCGCGTTGCTCGCGGCCGCGGCGGCGGTGTTCACGATTCCGGCCCTGTTCTTTTTTCCGGCTTCTCTCCTCTACATTGCGTACGGGATAGGCAAGGCTCTCGTGCTTGGCTACTTCGAGCGACTGCCGGATCGAGACCTGCTCCTGGACACGGATGAGCCGGACGACGCCGATGAGGAAGTCCGCGACGTGGATTACCGGGCGCTCGCGCCGCCGAGGCGTCTCTGGCGCCCCTACCTGCGGACGCAGCGCCGGCGCAGGGGACAGATTCCACCAGGAAGCAAGACGGAGCGGTCGCCACGTTCGGAGGAAAAGGAGTGAACGAGTTCCAGATCGAAGTGCGGATCACGCCCCGGGAGGGCCTTCTGGACCCGGAAGGGAAAGCCGTGGAGAACGCCCTCCGGTCGCTGGATTTCACGGAAGTCATGGACGTGCGGGTCGGTCGCCTGATCCGCCTGCGGGTCCAGGCTGAATCGGTGGACGCCGCGCGGGAGCGGGCCGAGTCGATGTGCCGGCAGCTCCTGGCGAACCCGGTCACCGAGGATTACGAGATCGAGCTCCAGAACATCAGTTGACATGCGGATAGCCATCATCACCTTCCCCGGGTCGAACTGCGACTACGACTGTTACAAAGCGGCGACCGACGTGCTGGGGGTGGAAGCCGAGTTCATCTGGCACCGGGAGCGGTCGTTGCGGGGCGCGGACGCGGTGATCCTGCCGGGGGGCTTCAGCTACGGCGACTACCTGCGGGCCGGCGCGATCGCGCGGTTCAGCCCCATCATGGAGGCGGTCATGCGCTTCGCGGCCGAAGGAGGGCCGGTCCTGGGGATCTGCAACGGCTTCCAGATCCTCTGCGAGGCGGGCCTGCTGCCTGGCGCTCTGGTGCGGAACCGTTCGCTCCGGTTCGAGAGCAAGCTGGTGCGTGTTCGGGTGGAGAACGCCTCGACGGTCTTCACGAGCGAATACTCGGAGGGCCAGGTCCTGCGGCTCCACATCGCGCACGGGCACGGCAATTACGTGGCGGACCGCGAGACGCTGGAGCGGCTCGAGGCGGAGCGCCGTGTCGTCTTCCGGTACGTGGACGCGAACGGCGAGGCGACGGACGAAGCGAACCCCAACGGCTCAGTACACAACATTGCGGGGATCGTGAACGCCGGGGGGAACGTGCTGGGCCTCATGCCGCACCCCGAGCGCGCGGTCGAAGCGTTGCTCGGCTCGGCGGATGGCCTCGGAATCTTCACGTCGCTCGTTTCGAGCGTGGGTGGTGGCCGTCTGGCGGGGGCCCGGGCGGCGGGAGAGTGAAGGACTGAAGGTCACCGGTGCGAGAGGGCCCCGGTGGCGGGTTTCTTGGGGCCCTGTCGCACCGCGGCAGTGGGAGAGACGCGATTCGAATGGCAGACGAACCCAGGCAGACTGTGCCCCAGCCGCGTCCGGGTGATCCGGCGATCACGCCGGAGCTGGTCGCGGAGCACGGGCTGAGCGAATACGAGTACGGACTGATCTTGAAGGCGCTGGGGCGCGAGCCCACCTACACGGAGTTGGGCGTCTTCAGCGCCCTCTGGTCTGAGCACTGCGGCTACAAGAACTCGAAGCCTTTGCTGCGTGAGCTCCCGACGGAAGCGCCGTGGGTGCTGCAGGGCCCCGGCGAGAACGCGGGGGTGATCGACATTGGCGACGGGTACGCGATCGCCTTCAAGATCGAGTCGCACAACCACCCTTCGGCGGTGGAGCCCTACCAGGGGGCGGCGACGGGGGTTGGAGGCATCCTGCGCGACGTTTTCACGATGGGCGCGCGTCCGATCGCAGTGCTGGACTCGCTGCGCTTCGGTCCGCTGGCGAAGCCGCGGGTGCGCTACCTCTTCGCCGGCGTGGTGAAGGGTGTGGGCGACTACGGCAACTGTGTGGGGATCCCGAACATCGGGGGCGAGGTCTTCTTCGACGAGGCGTACGAGGGGAACCCGCTGGTGAACGCCATGGCGATCGGGCTCATGAAGAAGGAGGACCTGATCCGGGCGGAGGCGTCGGGTCCCGGGAACCCGATCCTCGTCGTGGGCTCGCGGACGGGCCGTGACGGGATCCACGGTGCCACGTTCGCCAGCGAGGAGCTGACGGAGGAGACGGCGGAGCGGCGGCCGCAGGTGCAGGTGGGCGATCCGTTCACGGAGAAGCTGCTCCTGGAGGCCTCGCTCGAGCTGATCAAGAGCGGGCACATCGTGGGGATCCAGGACATGGGCGCCGCGGGGCTGGCCTCCTCGTCGGCCGAGATGGCCGCGCGTGCGGGGACGGGCGTGGACATTGACACGGCGCTGGTGCCGACGCGTGAGCCGGGCATGACGCCGTACGAGATCCTGCTGTCGGAGACGCAGGAGCGGATGCTGGTGGTGGCGAAGGCCGGTCACGAGGAGGAGGTCAAGAAGATCCTGGCGAAGTGGGAGCTCGAGGCCGCGGTGATCGGCCGCGTCACCGACGACGGGATGTACCGGGTGCGGGAGAACGGGGTGGTGGTGTGTGAGATCCCTGGCGAGCCGCTGGTCAAGGGGTGCCCGACGTATGTGCGGGAGGGCATCGAGTCGGAGGAGGTCCGGCGGCTGCGCGAGTGGGACCCGTCGGAGCTGGAGGCGGGTCCGGCGGCGGCGCATCCGACGCGGGTGCTGCTGCGCCTGCTGGGCTCGCCGAACATCGCCTCGAAGCGCTGGGTTTACGAGCAGTACGACTCGACCGTGCGGACGAACACGGTGATCGGCCCTGGCGGGGACGCGGGGGTGCTGCGTATCCGGGGGACGAAGAAGGGCATTGCCGCCACGGTCGATTGTAACGGGCGGTACGTGTTCCTCAACCCACGGCGGGGCACGATGGCGGCGGTGGCGGAGGCGGCGCGCAACCTGGTGTGCGTGGGTGCGAGGCCGCGGGCGGTGACGAACAACCTGAACTTCGGCAACCCGGAGAAGCCCGAGGTCTACTACCAGTTGCGGGAGGCGGTGCTGGGGATGGCGGAGGCGTGCCGGAAGTTCGAGACGCCGGTGGTGAGCGGGAACGTTTCGCTCTACAACGAGAGCCCGTCGGGCGCGATCTACCCGACGCCCACGATCGGGATGGTGGGTGTGCTGGAGGATGTGGAGCGTCGGATCACGCTGGGCTTCAAGGAGCCGGGCGATGCGGTGGTGCTGCTGGGCCGCAACACCAACGAGCTGGGCGGCTCGGAGTACCTGAAGGTGATCCACGGGCGGGTGGCGGGGGATGCGCCGGCCGTGGACCTGGACGCGGAGAAAGCGCTCCAGGAGGCGATGCTCGAGCTTGCGCAGAAGGGGCTGGTCCGCAGCGCTCATGACTGCTCGGAGGGTGGGCTGGCGGTCTGCCTTGCGGAGTGCGCGATTGCCGATCCGGAGCGGCTGCTGGGAGCGGAGGTCGAGCTGGACGACGACCTGGCGGTGGCTGCGCTGTTGTTCGGCGAGGCGCAGGGTCGGATCGTGGTGTCGTGCGTGCCCGAGCGTGTGGAGGAAGTGCTGGAGGTCGCGCGCCGGCATGGGGTTCCGGCCCGCCGCATCGGGCGGGTCGGGGAGGTGGGTGGGCGGTTCGTCGTGCGGACGGCGAGCGGCGCGACGATCGACGCGGCGGCGTCGGAGCTCGCGGAGGTCTACTACACGGCGATCCCGCGCTTCATGGAGCAGCATCCGGCGACGGTCGAGGTGCAGGTCGAGCACCCCGCCGCGCCGAGGTGATCGGCCGTGTCTGGCCCTGTGGGAGCATCCTTTCGGCGCCCGCGCCCGTGGGGATTGGGGTGGGCGGCGGCGCGTCGCACGGCGGAATCGTTGCGTCAGCGGGACCGGGGCTCGCTTCCCCGGGTACGATGGAAGATCGGCGGTCGGTTCGGCGGAGTTCGCCGGGCCCTGATTGATCATTGCGCCCAATGTGCGGAATCGTAGGCGTTTCGGGAATCGATCACGCGGCCGAGCTGGTGTTCCTCGGCCTTTATGCGTTGCAGCACCGGGGTCAGGAAGCCGCCGGGATCTGCGCCATCGAGGATGGCGTGGCGCGGGTCCACAAGGCGGCCGGGCTGGTGGCCGAGGCGTTCAACAACGAGACGTTGCGGTGGCTGCCGGGTCGGGTCGCGCTCGGTCACGTTCGTTATTCGACGGCCGGCGGGCCCGGCCTGTCGAACGCCCAGCCGATCGTGGTGCGGTATCACCAGGGCGACCTGGCGCTGGTCCACAATGGTAATCTGACGAACGCGCGCACGCTCCGGGCGCAGATGGTTGCGGAGGGTGCGCTCTTCCAGTCGACGATCGACTCCGAGGTGATCGTTCACCTCATCGCCCGCTCGCGGCGGGACACGGTCGAAGAGCAGATCGCGGACGCGCTCTCCCGGGTGGAGGGCGCGTATTCGCTCCTGATCACGGTGGGCGAAACGCTGTACGCCGCCCGGGATCCCTGGGGGTTCCGGCCGCTCGTGTTGGGGCGGAAAGGCGACGGTTACATCCTGGCGAGCGAGACCTGCGCGCTGGACCTCCTGGCCGCCGAGTTCGTCCGCGACCTCGAGCCCGGCGAGTTCCTGAAGATCGAGGGCTCCACGGTCACCTCCCTTCCCCGCCTCGGGCCCCCGCGGCGAGTCTCGCCGTGCATCTTCGAACTGGTTTACTTCGCCCGGCCGGACTCCCGGCTCGGCGGGGCGAGCGTCGACCGCGCGCGACGCGCCTTCGGCCGTCAGCTCGCCCGCGAGCAGCCGGCGGACGCCGATTGCGTGTTCAGCGTGCCGGACTCCTCGAACTCCGCGGCGCTGGGCTACAGCGAGGAAAGCGGGATTCCCCTGGAGCTCGGGCTGATCCGCAACCATTACGTGGGGCGGACCTTCATCCAGCCCACGCAGGCGGAACGGGACTTCCGCGTACGGATCAAGTACAACCCCGTCCGGGAGGTGATCCAGGGGAAGCGGGTCGTCGTGGTGGACGACTCGCTGGTGCGCGGCACGACCAGCCGCGGCCTCGTCTCCCTGATCCGCGAGGCCGGCGCGAAGGAGGTGCACCTCCGGGTGGCGAGCCCACCCGTCATCTCCCCGTGCTTCTACGGCATCGACATGCCGACCCGGGACGAGCTGATCGGCGCCAGGCTCTCGGTCGAGCAGATCCGTGAACACCTGAACGTCGACTCGCTCGGCTACCTCTCGCTGGAGGGCATGCATCAAGCGGTGCAGGAGTTCGGGCCGTTCTGCGACGCCTGCTTCTCGGGAAACTACACCGCCCCGCTGGGCGACTTCGCCGCCAGGGTCGCCGCGCCGGCGCGCGGCTGAGCCACTGCCAGGCAGGCCGCGGGGCGGTGCGGCGCGCCGGCCGTCGACCTGTCCAGCCAGCAGGCCCTGCCCCACCCCAATCGGCAGGCGGGTGAGGTGGGCAGCGAGAGGTGCGCAGGGGAAGCGATCGCCGCGAGTGGCGGCGGGCATCCCTTCGAGCCTCCGGGCGGCGTCGGCGGCTGGCGCGACCGGGGAAGGCCGCCCCGAGCCCCCACTCCTTGCCTCCCCGCCGGGGCGCCGCGTAGTTTTCCGCCATGGAGAGGCTGGAGCGCGAACCTCCGAGTAACGATCGAGCGGCCGGGCCACGGCCGCTCTCGTGTTTCCTGACCCTGGCCCTGGCCCTGGCCGCCTGCGCTCCCCGCGGGTCGCCGCCCCACGCCCCAGCCGCCTTCCCCGACCACCCCACGGCCGGCCAGAGCCCGGCAACGATCGACCTCGTCCTGCTCGGCACGACCGACGTCCACGGCAACCTCTACCCGTACGACTACTACACCGGCCGGGAAACTCCCTACGGCCTGGCTCGCCTCAAGCCGCTCATCGACAGCGTTCGCGCCGCGAACCCCGGCCGCGTCTTCCTCTTCGAGTCGGGCGACATCCTGCAGGGAAACGCCCTGGCCTACGTCTACGCGCGACTGGAGCCCACCGCGCCGAACCCGATCATCCGGGCGATGCGGCTCCTCGGGTACCACGCCAGCGCGATCGGCAACCACGAGTTCAACTACGGCATCGCCCACCTGGACCGGGCAGTGCGCGAGGCCGACTTCCCCTTCGTCTCCGCCAACATCTTCCGCCACGGCACGAACCAGCACGCCTACCGGCCCTACGTCCTGCTGCCGCACGTCGTCGCCGAAGGCGACACGATCCTGATCGGCGTCACGGCGAACACCCCGCCAGGCGTGCACATCTGGGACAGGAGCAACGTGGAAGGCGTGCTCGACTTCCGCGACGTGGTGGCCTCGATCGCGCCGGTGGTGGAGGAGATGCGGGCCCGGGGCGCCGATCTCGTCGTCGTGCTCTCGCACGGCGGGCTCGAGGGCACGAGCTACGACACCGCGGCCACCGGCCTCCCGGCCGAGAACGCCGCCGCTCGCCTGGCCCGCGAGGTCCCCGCGATCGACGTCATCTTCCTCGGGCACACGCACCGGGAGCTCGCCGACACACTGATCAACGGCGTCCTGCTCACCCAGGCGAAGAACTGGGCGAGCAGCCTGGCCGCCGTCGAGGCTCGCCTCCGGCGCGTGGGCCCGGGCCGATGGGCCGTGGCCGCGAAGCGCGCCACGATCCTCCGCCCCGCTCCTGGCCGCGTCGACGCCGCGTTCCTGGATTCGCTCCGGCCGGCGCACGAACGCACCCTGGCCTACGTACGGTCGGTGGTCGGGCGCTCGACCGCGCGGATGGAGGCGCGGGAGGCACGGGTGAAGGACACCCCGATCCTCGACTTCATCAACGAGGTCCAGCGCCGCGCCGCCGGCGCCGACCTCGCGGCCACCGCGGCCTTCAGCCTGAACGCCGTCATCCCGGAAGGCGACGTCACGGTCGCGGATCTCGCCGGGCTCTACATCTACGACAACACCCTCAAGGCGGTGCGAATCACGGGGGCGCAGCTCAGGGCGTTCCTCGAGAAGTCGGCTTCCTACTACCGCGGCTGGCCGCCCGCCGAGGGCGTCACGGTCACGAACTTCGACGTCCCAGGGTACAACTACGACGTGGTCAGCGGAGTCGACTACACGATCGACCTGAGCCGGCCGGTAGGCCAGCGCATCGTGCGACTGGAGTACAGGGGACAGCCCGTCAGGCCAGACCAGGTGTTCACCATGGCCGTCAACAACTACCGCCAGGCGGGCGGTGGCGGCTACTCGATGCTCGCCGACGCCCCGGTCGTCTATGACCGGCAGGAGGAGATTCGCGAGTTGCTGATCGAGGAGGTCCGACGGCGCGGCACGATCCGGCCGGAGGAGTACTTCCGCGAGAACTGGAGGATCATCCCGGCGGAGGCGGCGCAGGCGGCGCTCGCCGAACAGACCGGCGGGGTACGCTCGACCGCGGCCCCTGCGGCGAGCCGGTGAGGCCCGACGGCAAAGAAAAGCACAGTCCCGGAGTCACGGTGATCCAGGTCACGAGAGAGCTGCTCGAGCGTTTGCCCAAGGCCGACCTGCACGTCCACCTGGACGGGAGCCTGCGACCGGAAACGATGATCGAGCTGGCGCGGGAGTACGGGAAGCCGCTCCCGGCCTGGGACGCCGAGGAGCTCCGGAAGGCGATGCACGTCCAGGACGCGAGCAGCCTCGTCGATTACCTCGCCCGCTTCGAGATCACGCTGTCGGTCATGCAGACGGTGGAGGCGCTGGAGCGGACGGCCTACGAGCTGGCCGAGGACGCAGCGCGGGAGAACGTCCGCTACATGGAGGTCCGCTACTCGCCCATCCTGCACACGCGCGAAGGGCTGCCGCTCACCGAGACCGTCGACGCGCCGCTGCGTGGGCTGAGGCGCGCGGAGAGGGACTTCGGCATCCGCACGGCGCTCATCATCTGCGGAATCCGGAACATGAGCGTCGAGATCTCCGAGGAGCTGGCGAACCTTACCGTCGCATACAAGAACCGCGGGGTGGTCGCCTTCGACCTGGCTGGCGCGGAGTACAACTACCCGGCCAAGAAGCACAAGAAGGCGTTCTACACCGTCATCAACCACAACATGGCGACGACGATCCATGCGGGCGAGGCGTACGGGCCGGCCTCGATCCACCAGGCGCTGCACTACTGCCAGGCGAACCGGATCGGGCACGGGACCCGGCTCTACGAGGATCCGGATCTCATGCAGTACGTGAACGATTTCCGGATCCCGCTGGAGATCTGCCTCACCTCGAACGTCCAGACGCGGGCGGTGCCGAGCTTCGAGGCGCACCCGCTGCGCCTCTACTACGACGAAGGGCTGGTGGTCACGATCAACACGGACAACCGCCTGATGAGCGCCACCACGGTGACGGAGGAGTACTGGCGCGCGCACCGGTACCTCGGGTTCACCTGGGAGGAGCTCTGCCACATCGCGATCATGGGCTTCGAGAGCGCCTTCCTGCACTACCAGGAAAAAGTCGCGCTCGTGGAGGAGGTAAAGGAGGAGATCGATCGCCTGACGGCCGAGGCGGCGGAGGGGGCTGGCGTCGGACTATAGCGAAAGGTCTCCGCCTGGGTCCTTCCGGCGCAGCTCATCGATGAGTCGACGGGCCTCGGCCCGCGCCGCGGCCGTCGCAGCGGGATCCACCTCGAGCTCCAGTGTCACCCGGTTCTCCCCGGTTGTCCGGCGGACGACGATGACGTCGTCCTCGCGGACGCCGGGCGGGAGCAGCCACCGCGGCAGGTCCAGGAAGCGTTCCCCGTCCACCTCCACCACCACCAGATCTCCCTCGAAGCGATCCACGACCAGTCGATGCGTTTCGCTGCTCATCGGCGTTGGCTCCCGGGCTCACAGGGGGCGGTCGGTGCGCGCTCGGTGAGGACGGCGAAGGTGCCGTCCCGCTGCACCCGCACCGTCACGGTGCCATGCTGCGGTGTACAGTAGAGCGGGATCGCCCGCTGGCGGAAGAGCGCGAGCGTCTCCGCGTGGGGATGGGTGGTGCCGTTGGCGCTGATGATCGCCACGCGCGGCGTCGTCGCCGCCAACCAGAACGGCTGGGTGGCGTCCGCCGAGCCGTGGTGTCCTACCTTCAGCACGTCCACATCGACCAGCTCCGGGAACCGCCTCGCGAAATGCCGGTTCCCTTCATCCTCCGCGTCGCCGGTCGAGAGGAAGGAAAAGCCTGCGCGTTCGACGCGCACAGCGAGCGAGCCTTCGTTGAGCTTCTCGCCATCGCCCGTGTCGGTGGCGAGGTAGCGTCGCAAAGGCGGCAGGAGCGTGATCAGCGTCGCCTCGTCCCCCTCGCCCAGTCGGACCCGGCGGACCGAATCCACCACCAGAACGATCGGCACTTCGTCGCGGATACGCCCCAGCAGACGACGGTACGTCGCGGCGGTGCGGACCTGGCCGTTCAACGCGACCGCGCGAACGGGCACCGTGCTGAGCACCTCGTCCATCCCGCCGTAATGGTCGTGATGGGCGTGGGTCAGCACCATGAGGTCGAGGGAGCGGACGCCGAGCGCGCGGAGCGCCGCCGCGGCGGTGCCGTCGTCGCCTGCGTCGATCAGAACGTGGCGCGGCGGCGATGCCGCAGAGTCGGCGATCAGGATCGCGTCCCCGCCGCCGGCCCGGGAGGTCACCTCCAGGACCCGGATCGTCAGGACAGCCCGGTCCGGGGCCGGGGTGGTCTCCGGCACACGGGCGGAATCGACGGTCGCAGTCCTTGCGCGCTCGGCCGCTGCCCGCTCGGCACGGGAGTCCCCCGTCGGCCCGGCGCACGCGAGGACCAGGGCGGAAAGCAACGTCCACAGATGTCTCATGTTTCGAAGTATGCGATGGGACGGGCCCTGCCGCCAGGAGGGGCGGCCCCTGCGTGGCGTCCAGGTCGATCAGGAGCGCCCGAGCCGAAACGGAACCGGCCCCAACCTCGGGTTGGGGCCGGTCGCGGGGATCGCCAGGCGCCAGGCGCTCCCGTCTAGAACCGGTAGCGCGCCCCGACCTGGATCTGGTACCGCGAGCCCAGGTCCGAAACCAGGAACTTCGGCCTCGGGCTGAACGGGTTGACCCCCACGCGGCCCTGCGCGTCCGGCACCGCGCCGCCCGGGGCGCTCAGGAGCTCGTCGTTCTGGTTGGGGACGAACCTCGACTTGCCCCAGTCCCGGTTGAGCAGGTTCGCGAAGTTGAGCACGTCCACCGTGAGCTCGATGGCGTGGCCGAAGCTGAGCGGCAGGGTCTGGGCCAGCCGGACGTCGATCCGGTGGGTCCACGGCTCCCGGCAGGCGTTGCGCTCGAGCACCCGGCCCCGCGCCTCCCGCAGGCACTCCACGCTCTCGATGAACTCGTTGAGCGCGTTCCAGGAGGCGACCGGATCGCCGCTCAGGAAACGGACCTCGGAGGCGTCCTTCGGCACGTAGATCAGGTCGTTGTTCGGCGAGCCGTCGCCGTTCACATCCCCCGCGTAGACGTAGGAGTACGGCCGCCCGCTCTCGCCCACGTAAATCAGGGAGATGTCGGTCGGCGCGTTGCGCAGGAGCTCGGCCCGGTAGCTCCCGTGCGCCACGATCCGGTGCGGGATCTCGAAGTTCGACGGGCGCAGCTTCGGCCTGTTGGGGTGCCCGTCCACCGGGTTATAGCGCCAGTTCGAGAACGCCTGGCTCGAGGTGGTGCTGTTGACATCCCGCGCCCGGGAGAAGGTGTACGCGACGGCGAAGTCCCACTCGTCGAACGCCCGCTGGAGCTGGGCCGTCAGGCTGTAGCTGTAGTTCTCACTGGTGTTCGTCACGTCGGTGACGTTGGAGAACCCGCCCAGCCGCCGGAAGTACCGGTTCCGGCCTTCCGCCGTGCCGACCACCGAATCGGTCACGGTCAGCTCGCGGTAGAGCACGTCGTTCAGGGCCCTGGTGTAGAGCGCTTCGAGCGTGCCGACCATGCCGAGCGGGAGCTGGCGGTCCACCGCCAGCGACGCGCGGAAGACCTGCGGGAACTTGAAGTTCGGGTCGACCAGGTTGATCTCGTTCGGCTGCAGGTTCGTCGAGCCCTCGCAGCTCCGCGGCTGCGCGTTCGGATCCGGCACGAACGCCGGCGCCTGCGCCTTGCCCGAGCAGGTGAACCGGACGTAATCCAGGCCCGTGTTGCCGTAGGCGTTGGAGATCCAGACGTAGGGCGTGCGGCCACTGAAGAGCCCGAGCCCGCCGCGAAGCTGGAGCGAGCGGTCCCCGTTCACGTCCCAGTTGAACCCCAGGCGCGGGTTGAGGAGCCCGTTCCCGCTCGGCACCTCGTCCGTGCGCCGGCCGAACACGGAGTCGACCGTCGGGTTGTAGCGCGGCCTGTCGGGGAACGTGGTCACGTCGTAGCGGAGCCCGGCCGTGAGGGTCAGGCGGTCCGTCACGTCCCACTGGTCCTGGACGTACACGCTGAACTGGCGGACGTCGAACTCCGCCCGCTCCCGGCCGCCGGGCAGCAGGTAGCTCAGCTCGTACCAGCTCGGGTCGCCGTTCCGGAAGTCCTCGATGCTGTCGAAGGTGTAGTTGCCGAACGCGTTTCGGACGAAGAGGTTGCTGAAGCTGAAGAACTCGTTGTGCGTCCCGACCGTGATGTTGTGACGGCCCGCCACGAAGGTGAAGTCGTTGGTGAGCTCGATCACCGGCACCTGGTCGAGGGCGTTGCGAACCGAGAAGTTCTCGGCGCCGGCCACGATCGAGCGGCTCCCGCCGGGCCCGCCCGGCAGGTAGATGCGGACGAACGGGAAGGCGTCCGCGACCACGCGCTTGTCGCGGATGCTCGAGTACCCGATGCGCAGCTCGTTGAAGTACCGCCCGCCGAAGTTGCTGTTGAGCTGGGCCACGGTCGAGTGCGTGGTCGAGCGGACCTCGTAGCCCGCGTTCCCCAGGCTGTAGGGGTTGGGCGAGCGGGGGAGGTAGTCGTCGGACGCGTCCACCCAGTTGTGGCGCAGCGTCAGGCGGTGGTTCTGGCCGAGGTTGAAGTCGAGCCGAGCGAAGAGGTTGTCGCTGTTCCGCCGCAGGGTGACCTCGCCGATCTCGCCGGCGTCGTAACCGTAGCCGTTCAGGATGTCCACGATCTCCTCAGCCTCGGCCTGGGTGATCGGGAAGCCGGCCTTCCCGATCGCGAAGGCGCTCGGCGCGGAGCGGCGACTGAACTCGCCTGCCACGAAGAAGTGGATCCTGTCACGGATGATGGGGCCGCCGAGCGAGAAAGCGATCTCGTTCTGGCTGAAGTCGTCGACGGCGGCCGAGCGCTCGCCGTTGTCCAGAACGTACCGGCCCACGAGACCCTCGTTCCGGCCGAAGAAGCTGAGCGAGCCGTGGAACTCGTTCGTCCCGGACTTCGTGACCGCGTTGATGCCCGCCCCGGTGAAGCCGCCCTGACGGACATCGAACGGCGCGAGAACGACCTGGAACTCCTTGATCGCCTCCAGCGTGATCGGCTTGGTGCCGGCCTGCCCGCCGGGGGTGCCGCTGGCTGCCAGGCCGAAGAGGTCGTTGTTGACCGCGCCGTCGATCTGGATGGTGTTGAAGCGGTTGTTGCGCCCGGCGGCGCTGGTGCTCCCGCCGGAGGCGGAGATCTGGGGCGTGAGGCGGGTGAAGTCCGTGAAGTCGCGGGTGATCGTCGGCCGGCGCCGGATCACCTCCTCGCCCACCGTCGTGGCGGCGCCGGTACGGTCCTTCGACATGACCGGGCTCCGCTCGGCGATCACGGCGACCTCGGCGACCTGGATCGCCTGGGTCTGGAGGACGAAGTCGATGCGGGCGGTCTGGCTGAGCGCGAGCACGATCCCTTCGCGCCGTTGCGTGGCGTAACCGAGCCCCGAGGCGGTCAGCGTGTACGGCCCGCCGGGCAGCAAGCCCTGTATCGTGTAACGCCCGTCGGCGCGGGTCAGGGCGGCGCTCGTCGCGCCGGTCTCCTCGTGGGTGATCACCACCTGGAAGCCCGGGAGCGGGGTTCCGTCCTCGGCGGTGACGACACCGGTCACGGCGGCGGTGGTGACCCCCTGCGCCGCGAGCGGGCGAGCGCTCGTCAGGGTCGCGATCGGGACGACGAGTAGCAGCACGAGTGCCGGGCGAATGAGCTGGCGCAACGCATGCATAGGCGGAACTCCGGAAGACGGTACGAAGCCCGTAGAATCCGTAGGCGCCCGGGAGCCTGTGGTGCGCGATGAAAGTGCAGGCCGGCCCGGACCGCCGCGATATTAGGTGAGGCAAGAAAAACGATCAATGAATTAACGGTATTGATCGTGTAACATTTTCGTTATCAGGCATGTCGTTTGCGCTCCCACCTCCGAAATGGAGGCCCGGGAGTTGCCGGGCGAAGGGAGTCAGCGTGTCACGGCGGCCAGCGATGGCCGCCGTTTTCGTTTCGTGGGAGAAGGAAGATGAGAGTCTGGCCAGGGGCAGAACGCAGCATCGGCCTCAGGCGGTTGTGGGTGCTGGCGGTCCTGTTGTGCCCGGGTTGCGCGCCGCTGGATCCCGGGGTTGAGCGGGTCTCTCCGGCACCAGTCGTTCCGGACGGAATCGAGGTGATGAGCCCTCTGCTTGGCAAGCGGATGGCGCACCTGGCGGAGCGATCCAGGATCTGGCGTGCGGGGATGGATTCGCTTGCTGCGAGCGGGTTCCGGGTGGTGGTGGCGGAGCCGGAGCAGGCGCGGGAGCGGGTGGCCGGCCTCGGAGCCTATACGCCGGAGCATGTGGGCGAGGTGCTGGCGGTGTGGGACGAGCAGGGCCGGATCGTGGGTGCCGTGGTGACCGTGGACGTCGCGAAGCTGCGTGAGCTGTACGAGCTGACGGACCTTTCGGAGGAGACTTTCCTGGCCGATGTGGACCGGATCCTGATCCACGAGATCTACGGCCATGTCGTGCCGCTGGCGGCGAGCCGGCAGATCTCCGGCGGGTGTCCGGACCCGGCGCCAGGCGAACCGGCCCTCGCCTCGTGCGCGATCGAGCGTGAGAACGCAATCCGCGCGGAGCTGGGTCTGGAGCCCCGGACGGTTTACGACCTGCGAGGCCTGGCGGTCGGGCGCGCGCTGGCCTCCGGCGCCACCCGGGACCGGAGGCCGGCGGGCCATTGATCAGCCGCCGGCGGCGATCCGGCCGGCGGCGAGGAAGGATTCGGCCAGGTCGACGTACTCGCGCGAGCCGATGTAGAGCGGCGTGCGCTGGTGCAGCGCGTCCGGCACGATGTCCAGGATGTCGCGCTTCCCATCGGACGCCCGGCCGCCGGCCTGCTCGCAGATGAATGCAAGAGGGGCGGCCTCGTAGAGGAGGCGGAGTTTGCCGCGGGGGTTCCTCGCGTCGGCCGGGTACATGAAGATCCCGCCGTAGAGCAGCGTCCGGTGGAAGTCGGCGACGAGGGAGCCGATGTAGCGAGCCGAGAACGGCGTGGCGCCGGCACCGTCGAGGCCCTTAAGGTGGTCGATCAACCGCCGCTGGCCTTCCGACCAGAACGCGTAGTTCCCCTCGTTCACGCTGTAGATGCGCTGGCCCGGCGAAGGGATGCGGACGTCGGGGTGGCTCAGCAGGAACTCCCCGATCGAGGGATCCAGGGTGAAGCCGTGCACGCCGGTCCCTGTGGTGTAGACCAGCATGGTCGAGGAGCCGTAGACGACGTAGCCCGCGGCGACCTGCCTGCGCCCTGGTTGGAGGCAATCCTCGAGGCTGCCCCGCGGGCCGGTGGAGACCTTGCGGTGGATGGAGAAGATCGTCCCGATGGACACGTTGGCGTCGACGTTCGAGGAGCCGTCGAGCGGATCGTAGAGCAGGACGTAGCGGCCGCAGGGGAACCGGTCCGGGATCGCGAGGATGTTTTCGGCCTCCTCGGAGGCCATGCAGCACAGGTGCCCGCCGTGGTCGAGCGCTTTGAAGATCACCTCGTGAGCGTAGACGTCGAGTTTCCGGACCTGCTCGCCGTGGACGTTGGTCAGCTCCGTCGCGCCCAGGACGTCCACGAGGCCTGCCTTGTTGACCTCGCGGGCGATGAGCTTGGCGGCGAGCGCGATGTCGTAGAGGATGTTGCTGAAGGCGCCGGTCGCTTCGGGGTACTTGCGCTCCTGCTCGATGATGTGCCGCTCGATGGTGATCACGGAGCTCGTCACGGTGACCTCCGGGAGAAGGGAGCCTCTTCGGTCTCTTCGGCGTTGCGGGCCTCGATCTCGTAGGGATTGGCGTAATAGCCGTAGCGGAGGTGGTTCCAGACGTAGAGGAAGGGGAACAGGAACGGCCGCCGCTGCCACTGGCGGACGTGGGCGAGCTCGTGGCGGATCAGGCGCGGCGTGATGCGTGCAGCCGGGTGGACGAGGATGGTGCGCCCGAGGGTCACCGCGGCGGCGGCGCGTCGCATCCCGGAGAGGAGACCTCCGAGCGCGGGGATCCAGGTCACGCGCCGGAGGGAGACGCCGGGAGGCAGGGGTTCGGGCGAGGGCACCTCGTTGCGGGCCAGGGCCCGGACGATCCAGTCGATCACGGGTGTCTCCCGTCGTGCTCAACGAGTCGTCTTCGCTTCCCACCTTCCACTGGGGTGGATGCGAAGGAGGATGGCGCCGTGGCGGTCCGTTCGGAAGACCTGGATCCCTGCGCGGGCGAGGCGTTCGAGCACGCGCGGATCCGGGTGGCCGTAGCGGTTGTGCCGTCCCACGGAGATGAGCGCGACTTCGGGGCGTGTGGCCTCGAGCAGCTCGTCGGACGTGGACGTCGCGCTGCCGTGGTGGGCGACCTTGAGCGCGTTGACCCGGAGCGCCGACGCAGCGCGGTGCACCAGGCGTTGCTCGACCGCTGCGGGCGCGTCTCCCAGGAAGAGCATGGCGAACTGGCCGTAACGGAGCCGGAAGATGGCGGATGCCTCGTTCGCCTCGGTGGCGGTGTCGAGCATCTCTTCCTCCGGGTAAAGGAATTCGAGGACGACGTCGTCGAGGCGCAGCTCGCGTCCCGGGCGGGCCGCGATCCAGCGGGTTCCGCGCCGTCGTGCCTCCGCGAGGAGCGAGAGGTAGAGCGGCTTTCCCGCCGGGAGACCGGGATCGACGATGAGGCCGACGTCGAAGGCTTCGAGGACGGCCGCTGCGCCGCCGATGTGATCGGCGTCGGGGTGCGTGAGCACGAATGCCTCGAGGCGACGTGCGCCGTGGCGTAGCAAGAAAGGCACCACGCGAACGCGGCCGGCGTCGAAGCGGTCGGTTCGGGGTCCGGCGTCGACGAGGATCCAGCGGCCGGCGGGTGATCGGATGGCGAAGGCGTCTCCCTGGCCGACGTCGATCGCGTGGATCTCGAGCGTCTTGCCATCGCCGGTCTGGCGGACGAGCCAGGGCCACGCGGTCAGGAGTGCGAGAGAGGCGGCGGTGGCGAGAAGGATCGTACGGCGCCGCCTCCGGATGGCGTCTCCGGGGCGCCTGGCGCTCGCGTCGGCGGGGCGGGCTCTGGCGATGAGGAGGAAGAGGGCGGCTGCCCCGGCCCACGCAGCGAGGCTGTCGCGGGGGACGTAGGCGGTGCCGAAGGGTATGGCGGCGGCCGCGGTCGCGACGGCGTCGAGGGCGGCGAGCAGGAGGTCGCCCGCGCCGGCGAGGAAGTGGCCGATCGGCCAGGCGAGGAAGGAGGCGGCCATCGCGAGCGCCAGCGCGGGGAGGGCGGCGGTGGCGAGGGGGACGGCGAGGATGTTGGCCAGGATCCCGACGGGCGCGACGGTGCCGAAATGGAAGGCGCAGACGGGCGCCGTGGCCACTGTGGCGGCGAGGCTGGTGGCGACTGATTCTGCCAGGATCCGCGCGACTCGCGCGGGGATCATGGCCAGGAAGCGGCGGTAGAGCGTGAGGAGGCCGAGCACGCCGGCGAAGGAGAGCTGGAAGCCGGCGTCGAGCGCGGCGGTCGGATCGAAGGCCAGCAGCGCCAGGGCGGTGGCGGCGAGGAGCGCGAGCGGGTCGGCCGGCTGCTGACGCACGCGTGCCGCGAGCAGGAGGAGGACGAAGATCGCAGCCCGTGCTGCGGGATACGGCGCGCCGATGAAGAGGACGTAGCCCGTGGTGACGATTCCGACCACCACGGCCGCGGGGCGGTGGGCCAGTCGGACCAGTCGGCAGAGGAGGAAGAGGCTCCCCGCGATAAAGGTGACGTGGGAGCCGGAGATCGCGAGGAGGTGGGCGAGGCCCGAACGGGCGTAGCGCTGGCGCAGCTCGGGGTCGATGCCGTCCTGTTGCGCCAGGAGGAGCGCCTCGGCGACGGGTGCCCGCGAAGGGAAGAGCGTCCGCAGTCGCTCCTGAGCGGCGCCCCGCGCGGCCAGGAGCGGGTGATGGCCGCCGGCCGGAGGCGCGAGGATGCGAACGGAGTCGAGGATCAGGGTCCCCGCCCGCTCTGGAGACCGCGGCCATGGCCCGTCGGCCGGAATGGCGAGCCACCGGCCTCGCGCCAGGACCTCCGCTCCCGCCGGAAGCGTGCGCCCGCGCCCGGCCAGCCGGGCCCGCACCGTGCCCTCGCAGCGCACGGCCTCCCGGCCCACGCGAATCTCCTCCAGCCGGAACGGCGCCGCCGCATCCGGGAACACCCGCGCCTCGAACGCGCCACGCACGACGATCCGCGCGCCGTCCGGGATCCGGAGACGGCAGTCGTCCGCCACCCGGGCCGCGGCGGCCAGGCCGGACGCAAGCCCCGCGGCCGCGAACGCCAGGAGCGGGAGAAGCCGCATGGCCAATGGAGCGAGGAGACTCCCGAGGGCCAGCAGGGCGGCGATCGCGAGCGCCGCGGACAGGAGATCGTCGGGCGCCCGGAACCCGAAGGGCAGTCCGATCACGAATGCGAGCGTGGCGCTCGCGATCGGCGGCAGCCGGAGCCTCATACGCCCGCCTCCCCGCAGACTCGCCGCCTCGCGGCTTTCCGCCGGGACCCGGAAAACAACGAGCCCTGCCACCCTTCCGGGCGCAGGGCTGACTGCAGTGCGGTCAGGGCGTGACCGGCGCTACGCCGCGCGATCTCGCTCTTCGGGGGCCGGGACTCGCTCCCCGGTGAACGTCGCACCGGTCGTCCCCGTGAGCCGCACCCACACGAACTGCCCGATGAGCGACGCGTCACCAGCGAACGCCACCACCTTGTTGGTGTCCGTGCGGCCCAGCACGTCGCCCTCGCTGCGGGCCTCTCGCTCCACCAGCACCTCCACCACCCGACCCACCTCCGCGCGGTTGATCTCGGCCTGGATCTGCCGTTGCAGCTCAATGACGCGGGCCAGCCGCTCCTGCGCCACTTCCTCGGGCACGAACTGCTCCTTCGGCAATCTCGTGGCTGGCGTCCCCTCCCGAGGCGAGTACTTGTAGAGGAAAGCGTCGTCGAAGCGAACCTGCTCCAGGAGCCGGAGCGTCGCCTCGTACTCCTCGTCCGTCTCGCCCGGAAACGCCACGATGACATCCGTCGAAAGCGCGATCCCCGGGATCGCCCCCCGCACCAGCTCCACCGTCTCCAGATACCGCTCCACCGTGTAACGCCGCAGCATCCGCTTGAGCGTGCGGTTGTGCCCCGCCTGCACCGGCAGGTGGAGGTGCTTACAGACCGTCGGCTCCTCCGCCATGACCTCCACCAGCCGCGGCGTGACGTCGTTCGGGTGCGGCGACATGAAGCGAACCCGCCGAATCCCATCCACGCGGGCCACCGCGCGCAACAGCCGGGCGAAGTCCCAATCCCCATACCGGTAGGAGTTCACCGTCTGCCCGAGCAGCACCACCTCGGGGATCCCCTGGTCGGCGATCCTGCGGACCTCCGCCAGGATCTTCTCCGGATCCCGATTCTTCTCCGCCCCGCGCACGTATGGCACAATGCAGAACGTGCAGCGGTGGTTGCACCCCCGCTGGATCGGCACCCACGCCGTCACCCGGGACACCCGCTCGACTTCGAGGCCCTCGTAGTCCTCGTGGGGCTGGAAATCCAGCAAGGCCAGCCTGTGCCCCCCATCCACCGCCGCCCCTCCATTCGCCGCCACCCCCGCCTGCAGCACGCCGGGCGACAGCACCGGCAGCTCCCGCCGGATCGGGCGCTTCGCCGCCGGCGCCCCTCCCCCCACTCCGAGCGAGCTCAGCGCCTCCGGCAACCGCCGGTAATTGTCCGGGCCCACGACCAGGTCCACGTACGGCGCCTTCTCCAGCAGCGCCTGGCCCATCCGCTGGGCCATGCACCCCGTCACCCCGATCACCGTCCCGGGCCGCGCCCGCTTCACCCGGTACAGCTCACCCACCCGCCCCAACACCCGCTGCTCCGCGTGCTCCCGGACCGCGCAGGTGTTCACCAGAATGACATCCGCCTCCTCCGGCGCGGAGGCACGGTCGTAGCCATGCGACGCCAGAATCCCCTGCATCAGCTCGCCGTCGGCCAGGTTCATCTGGCAGCCGTATGTCTCGATGTAAACCTTCTTCCGCTGCGTCTTATCCTGCGCCATATCCCGGAGCAAATCCATGTCCGGCCGGGTCACCCCCGGCCCACGGGCAACCACTCCACCCCGCTCGCCCCGAAAGCCTCAGTTGCCGAAAAGGGAAAGGGACAACGTCACCCGCCAGAACTGCTCCGCCAGGCCCGTCGTCTCCACGTCGCCGCGTGACCCACGCTCGAACGCCAGATCCGCGCTCGCGATCGGGCCGTACTCCGACGGCGCGACCCGGAGACCGAGACCCAGGGAGGCCGACCACTCCGTCGGCCTCGAGCCCCGGAGCGTGAACGGAAGCTGACCGTAATGGAATCCGAGCCGGATCGGGAACTCCCGGTTGCCCGCCGTGGGCCCGGCCCACTCGATCCCGCCGCCGAAATCCCAGGTGTCGCCAGCGCTCTCCACCGTCCCGTCGAGCCCCGGGCCCGCGACTCCCGCCACGTTCCAGCCGGCCCACGCCGCGCCGACCGTCGCGATGACCCGCGGGCCGAGGTACGCGCTCGCGCCCGCGGCCGCTTGGAGCGGCAGGCGGGTCGACTCGTCGCCTGCGCCATCGCCGTCGTCATCGCGGCGCTCGAGGTCGAGACGCCCCGCCCAGGTCAGACTCCCGCCGAATCGCAGGATCGGGATCGGGTCCCAGCGGATTCCCGCAGAAAGGAGCGGCGCGCGCTCGCTCCACCTGACACGCCTCTGGAACCCCGAGACGGGCCCGAGCACGGTGTCCGGGAAGGTACGCGTGATCACCCGCTCGATGCTCCCGCCGTACAGCCCGGCCGCGGCCCCGACCGCGAGCGTTGGGGTGAGCGAGTACGCGAAGCCCACGCGGAACTGCGAGAGACCGCCATTCGATTCGAGGACATCGCGGACCAGCACCGTGTCCCCGCCGACGACCTCGTTCCTCTGCATCACCACGCCCCACGACTGGTCGAGGTAGCCGCCATAGCCCAGCGTCGCCACGAGTCGGTCCGACACCGGGTAGATGACGTGCAGCAACGGGAACCGCGTCGCGCCGACGTCGTCCCGCGCGCCATCCAGCTCGACCGAACGGCCGGAGGGCTGGAACGCCGCGCTGACGCCGCGCCCGCCGACCCCGGCTACCTCCGCCGGGTTGACCAGCGACGTGTTCAGGCCGAGCAGCCCGACCCCGATCCCGCCGAGCGCCCGCACACGGCCGTCCACCGGCGCGACCGGGACCCCGAGGCCACGCGCCGCGAACAGCGATTGCGCGGCCGCGGCCGGCGCCGTTCCTACCACCGCCACGAGCGCAAGGAGCCACGAGCGCCTCATCGGACCTTCACCTCTCTGGCCTCAGTGAGGATGAGCCGCAGCCGGGGCGCCGCGGCACCCGCCCTGATCGAGCCGAACCGACCGTAACCGAACGTGCCCGCCTCCGGCCCGGCCAGGAGCGCAAGCAGAGACGTCGGCGGATCGCCCCCCGAAGCGGTCCTGCGCGCCGCCAGCATCGCCACGAAGCCCGTGATCGGCAGCTCGACCGGCTCGGCACCATCGCCCACAAAGCGGGATGCGTCCACCGGGTTTGGCGCCACACCGATCGCGTCGGCGCTCAACGGCACGCGGGCGAGCGGCACGTACTCCGACGGGAAGGCCGCCCACGCCTCGACCGCCAGCGAATCCTCGGGCAGGAACCCCGCCGGGACCGGCAGGGGCTGCAACACCAGCGCCGCGAGGTTGATCGAGGCCTCCGACAGAGGCATGAAACACCCCGGCGGCCCAGCGGGACAGGGCACGCTCACCGTGTCGAGCCGCGGCTGCAACCAGAGATAGGACCGCCAGTTGGGCACCCCCCCGACCTGGAGGTCCGCCGGTGCCGGCACCGGCGGATCGAACACGAAGATGCCGCCGACAGACCCGAGCG
>DATCLG010000067.1:0-33264 GCA_036564015.1 Longimicrobiales bacterium | reverse complement strand
CGGGCCCTGGGGGCCAGGGACACCCTTCCCCGCCGGCAGACGGACCTGGCGAAGGAGTACGAGAGCGCCCGCGCGGCGGTGCGGGAGGCGCGGCGCACCCAGGAGGCGCTGCGCGAGGAGGAGCGCCGGCTGGCGGAGCTGCGACGCCGGGTCGGGGAGGCGGAGGAGCTGGGGCGGCGGATTCGCCTCCTCGAACGCGCGCTCGAGCACGCTGACGCGGTGGCGAACGAGGAGGCCGCCCGGCGGGAGCTCGACCGGTTCCCCGAGGCGCTGGCGAGACTCCAGGGCGACGAGGCGGGCCGCCTGGCGTCGCTCCGCCAGAAACTCGAGGCCGCCCGGGAGAAGCGCTCGAGCGCACGGCGGGACCTCGAGGCGAGCCGGGAGGCGATCCGACAGGCGGGGCTGCCCGAGGGCGGGATCCCGGACGTCGAGCTCAGCGCGCTCCGGAAGCACGTCGAACGACTCCAGGAGCTGCGCCGTACCCTGACGGACCACGAGGCCGAGCTCGCCGCGGCGACCGAGGCGCGGCAGCGGGAGCAGCGGGTCCTCTCCCCCGTGGTGAGCGAAGCACAGCTCGACGCCCTCGACGCCGGAGCCGTGGCCGAGCTGGCCGACTTCGCGCTCCGCGGCGCGCAGGTCAGGGCCTGCCTGGCCGCTGCCGACGCCGAGATCGCCTGGTTGCAGGAAGGCGACGACGGCGCCGCGGCCTCCGCGGCTCAGGACGCGCCCGGGGGTTCGACGACTGCCGGGCCGCGCCTGGCGGGGCCGAGCGCGGAGCGCCTGGGCCACGGGATCGCGCTGCTCCGGGCGTGGCTGAGGGCGGGCGACGGCGGTCGTAACACCCGGCGGCTGCGGAACCTGGGCGGCGCCGCCGCGGCGCTCCTCCTGGCGACAGGCCTGGCAGCCGCGATCGCCACCTGGCCGGGCATCATCGCCCCGGCGGGCGACGCCACGCCTACCTGGCTCCCCGCCCTTCCCTTCGCCCTCACCCTGATCGCTTTCGTGCTCCTGGTCGCCATCCTTCGCGTCGGCCAGGAGCCCGACACCCGTGCCGCCCAGCGGGCCGCGTTCGAGCGAACGGGGCTCAGGGGACCGGAGCGGTGGACCGAGGACGCCGTCGCCGCGCACCTGGACAGCCTCGAGGCGCTGGCCGCCGAGGTGAAGCTGGCGGCCGAACGCGAACGGCGGGCGCAGGACGCGGCCCGGCGCCGCACCGAGATCCTCCGCGAGCTGGAGGAGATCGAGACCCGGCGCCGGGCCCTGGTCGAAACCTACGGCGTCGCCCCCGAGACCGACCTCGTGAGCCTTCACTGGCTGGGGGAACGCATCGGCCGCTGGCAGGATGCCCGCCGCCGGGAAACCGAGGCCGCCGCCGCGCTCGAAGCCGTCCGCTCACGGTTCGACGCCGAGCTCGCCGCGGCCGCCGACCGGATCGTGTCCCTCGGATGCCCCCGGCCCGCGGACCTCGAGACGCTCGCCGCCGCGGTCGAGGACCTGGACGCCCGCGCCGCCGCCTACGCCAGTGCGCTCAAAGACGCGAGCGCGGCCGACCGGCGCCTGTCCGAGGCCGAGGCCGACGAAAAAGCGCTCCAAGAAGAACTCCTGACCCTCTGCCAGCGCATCGGCGTCTCCCCGGACGACGAAGCCACCGTCCGGGCATGGTGCGAGCAGCTCTCGGCCTATCGCGAAGCTTGCGACAGTTACCGCGCCGCGGTCCGCCTACGCCAGGATCTCGCCGCCGCGCTCCGGGCGATGGCCGGGTACGTCGAGGGGCTCGAGAACCGCAGTCGGGAGGAGCTCGAGGACGAGGTGCGCCGCGCCAGCGCTCGAGCGGCCGAGCTGGAGGAGCTCCGCAGCCAGATCGCCGAAATCGAGGCCCGGATCCGCCATGCCAAGCAGAGCCACGACCTCGAAGCCGCGCTGGCCAGGCTGCGGCGCTGCGAGGACGACCTCCGCGAGGCTCGGGAGCGCGACCTCCACGCCCTCCTCACCCACACGCTCGCCGAGTTCGTCCAGCGCGCGAGCCGCGACCATCACCGGCCCCAGGTCTTCCGCCGTGCCCGGGAGCTCTTCGCGCGCATCACGCACGGCCGGTACCGCCTGGACTTCGACGACAGCGATCCGCCCGCCTTCCGCGCCTACGACGAGACCACCGGCACGGGTCACAGCCTGGACGAGCTCTCCAGCGCGACTCGCGTCCAGCTCCTCCTGGCGGTCCGCATCGCCTTCGTCGAGACCCAGGAGCCAGGCGCCCGGTTACCCCTCATCCTCGACGAGACCCTGGGCAACAGCGACGACGCGCGAGCCCAGGCCATCATCTCGGCGATCCTGACCCTCGCCGCCGACGGCCGCCAGATCTTCTATTTCACCGCTCAGCCCGACGAGGTCGGCAAATGGCGCGGGATCCTCGAGACACGGCCCGATATCCCGGCCCGCATCATCGACCTCGCCGAGACCCGACGCCTCGCACGGGCCCAGGCGGAGCCACTGCGCATCGTCGACCCCCCCACCCGCCCCATCCCCGCCCCCGGCGAGGCGTCGCACGAGGAGTATGGCCGCATCCTCGGCGTCCCGCCCCTGGACCCCTGGATGGATCCCGGCGCCTCCCACCTCTGGTACCTGGTCGAGGACCGCCACGCGCTGTACCGGCTCCTCTGCCTGGGCATCGAAACCTGGGGCGCGCTCCGTTGCCTGGTCGAAAACGGCGGCGAGTCACTGCTCGGCGACGACCCCTCGCTCTTCGAGCGCGCCAGAGCGGCCGCCCGCGCACTCGAAGCCGCCATCGACGCCGTCCGCACCGGCCGTGGCCGGCCCGTGGACCGCGCCGTCCTCCACGCCTCCGGCGCCGTCAGCGCCCGCTTCCTGGATGAAGTCGCCAACCTGTGCGCCGAGTGCCGCGGGGACGCCGTTCTCCTCGTCGAGGCCCTCGCAGCGAACCGGGTGCCGCGGTTCCAGAAAAAACAGCTCGAGGCCCTGCGGCAGTACCTCGAGCAGAACGGTTACCTGGAAACCCGCCCCCGCCTCTCCGCCCCCGAGGTCCGCGCCCGCACGCTGGCCCTCGTCGCGCCGGAGATCCAGCGCGGCCTCGTCACCCCCGCCCAGATCGACCGCATCCTCGCCGCCCTCCTCCCCGCCTGACGCCGCGCCCGGCGTCGTCCGTCCAAGAGGCCCAGATAGACGGTCGCGTTCGGGCGCGCCAGGCGTCCGCCGGTCAGGGCCCGGGGCTACCTCGCGGCCCCGTGCACCGCTTCGCGCGAGTCGTCCGGCAGCAGCAGGTCCCCCAGGAAATACGCGGCGAGCTCGGCCCGGTTGCGGAGGCCTGCTTTCTCGTAGACGGCCGCCGCATGCTGTCGCGCCGTCCTCTCGCTGCGTCCGGTGACCTTCGCCACCTGCTTGTGACTGTAGCCCTTCAACAGGAGTAGCGCGACCTCCCGCTCAGCGGGCGTCAGCTGCCAGGCGTCGAACTGCGCCGCGATCGCCTCCGCTAGCCCCTTCAGCGCATGCCGCGCCGTCTCCCGCCACGCCTCGTTCTCCGCCCTCACGGCCGCCAGCCGGCGTCGCAGCTCCCCGGCAGACCGCTCCGCACGCCACCACCCCCACCACAGCGTCAGCGCCATGAGCGCCGCGCCGCAGATCATGAGCAGCTCGTAGAAGACATGGAACGAGAGCAGCGTCCGCGGCCGATCCATGATCAGATCGATCGTCCCGCCAACCAGAATGGACAGGAGCGCAACGGCGCGAATGAACCTCAGCCGGACCTCCAGTTCCTCATCCATCCCTCGACTCCGTCATCTGTCGGATACCGCGTCTCGGATGCCGCGCGTTCACGCCGAGTGCGTCATCTGTCGGATTCCCGATCGACCAGCGGCGGTGTGATGTTTCGCTACGGGGAAGCCCCGATCGGAGGACGCGCAGGCGCGTGCCTCTGTTGGCAGCACCCAAACGTGAGGATACCCGAATGTTTTCCGAACCGATCCATCCCGCGGTCGTCCACTTCCCGATGGCCCTCGTGTGCCTGCTTCCAATCTTCGCGGCGGCGGGCCTCTGGGCAATTCATCGGGGCGCGCCGCACCTGAGGGCATGGGCGCTCCCCGTCGCCCTGGCCGCCGGGCTCGCGGCGAGCAGCTTCGTGGCGGTGCGCACGGGTGAAGCAGACGAAGAGCGCGTCGAAGAAGTCGTCCCCGAGCGAGTGATCCACGAACACGAGGAAGCGGCCGAGCGGTTCCTGATCCTCTCGGCAGGCCTGCTCATCGTCGCAGGTGCAGGGCTGATGCGCACCAGGCTCGGGCGTATCGCCCGGGTGGCGACGCTCCTGGGCTCGATCGGCCTCGTCGCCGCAGGCGTACAGGTCGGGGCGAAGGGCGGCGAACTCGTCTACCGGCACGGCGCGGCGAACGCGTACGCCGAGGTCCCGGGCGCGCCCACCGCCGAGCGGGCGCCCGAACCCGAAGACTGAGGCGCTTGCCCCCGACAGGCGCCCGCGGCGCCTCGTGACCGGGATGCACCGCCGCCGTCGCGCGGCTGGATCGACATGACGGGTGGAGACCGGCTCTGCGCAACGGGGCACGGCCGCGGTACACGCGGGCCGAGGGAATCCATTCGTCCTGAACATGAGAGAATCGTGAGGAGGGATCTGCTCATGATCTGCCGAGTGACAGTGGCCGCGGCAGCGCTGGCGTTATTGTCCGCCTCGGCCGCGCACGCCACGGACATCCCTGCGTTTGCCCGGAAATACCGGGTCTCCTGTGCGATGTGCCACAGTCCGGCCCCGCGCCTCAACGCGTTTGGCGAGCAGTTCGCGGCCAACGGCTTCGAGTTCGCGCCCGGCGAGCCGGCACGGGACACCGTCCAGACCGGCGACCCCCTGCTGCGCCTGCCTAGCAGTATCCCGATCGCGGTCCGGATCGACGCCTTTACCCAGGTACTCTCGCCGGCGCCCCGGGACCAGGCCGCGGTGGACCTGCAGCTACCCTACAACATCAAGCTGCTATCGGGCGGCCCGATCGGCGACAAGATCAGCTACTACATGTATTTCTTCCTTTCCGAGCGAGGCGAGGTTAAGGGGCTCGAGGACGCCTACCTGCAGTTCACCGACATCGGTGGGAGCGGCCTCACCCTGGTCCTCGGTCAGTTCCAGATATCGGACCCACTCTTCAAACGCGAGCTCCGGCTGGAGTACGAGGATTACCAACCTTACCGGATCCGTGTCGGAGAGGCGTTGGCCGACCTGACCTACGACCGGGGGATCATGGCGTCGATCTCGCCCTGGAAGGGCGGCGACCTGGTCATCGAGATCCTCAACGGCACCGGGCTCCTCAGCGCCGGCGACAGCAGGCATTACGATCGCGACGACTGGAAGAATTACGTCGTCCGATACTCGCACGAGTTCGGTGCACTACGCGTGGGTGGCTTCGCCCTCTTCGGCATGGAGGAACAGAGGGGCGTCCGCGACCACATCCAGATCTGGGGGCCCGACCTCACACTCAGCCTCGGGCGCCAGCTCGAGTTGAACGCCCAGTACCTGAGGCGGACCGATGACCGGCCGTTCTTCGATGCAGTGGACGGGGCGCGGAACACGACGGTGGACGGGGCGTTCGCGGAAGTGATCTGGGCTCCTGGCGGCCCGGGCGGCCGGCTCTTCCTCACCGGACTCTACAACCGGATCACCTCCGACGCGCCGGTATTCACGCTCCGCCAGGGCGAAAGCGGATGGCTCGCCCGCTACGAGACCGCCTCCGTGGGCGCCTCGTACCTCCTGCACCGGAATCTGCGGGCGATGGGCGAAGCGCAGTGGGATTTTGAGGAGGAGCGAGCACGCCTCGTGGCCGGCGTTGTAGCAGCGTTCTAGCGGCCAGACGGGGGCGAGACCCGACGCGCGGACGCGGCGCCGTTCTTCGGAGTCGACCGGTCCCGTCATGCCGTCGCCACAAAGGCCATGGCGGGTCACGACCGGACGTAGCCGGGAGACCGGCTCACGTGACCGCCATCACGGATCGGAATCCGGTACAGGTTCCGAGGGCGGCGTCGAGTCCGCGCAGGACACGCCCCACTTTCGCGGATCGAAGAATCCGCCGTCACGTAGATGACCTGGCCAGCCCGTGCGCGCCTCGCCGCGGGGATATCACCCTCGTCCCGGCCGATTGCCTCCCCCGCCGACCTGGTGGCCGCACGCCCCGCGCCGTCGCCCTGCCGCGAACCGCCTGCCCCCCTCGACCCAGGCCCGCCGGAAATCGCGCTCCCGTTCCGGTGCCCGTTTATATTCCGGCGACCTGACCCCACCTTCCCCTGATGCGCCGGCCTCGCTTCCGCATCACCCTACAGCGCTCCAGGCCCGCGGGCGACGCACCAGGAGGATCGCCGTGACCACACTCCCCATCGCGTGCAACCTTCCCGAACAGGTGCTGGCGAGACGCCTGCACGAGCTGCGCGCCCGCGTCGCCACGGAAGTCCATGAGATCCGCGAGCTCGACGACGGGCTCGCGTTCCGCTTCCCTCCGGACGCCAGGTGGATCCGCGAGCTGGCGGAGATCGTGGTCGCCGAACGGGAGTGCTGCCCCTTCCTCACCTTCGAGCTGCGCGTCGAGCCGGGCCCGGGCCCTGTGTGGCTCCACCTCCGCGGCCCGGAAGGCACCCGCGCTTTTCTTCTCCAGAACCTGGGGCTGGATCCCCGGCCTGCCCGCTGAACGACGGCCCCACGGCGCCGGCCGCCGTCGCCCCGAACCGTGCGTTCTCCCTCGGCCACCGATGGCGGACGCCAGGCCGCGCGACTGCCTCCTCCGCCCTTGTCCCGGGGCCCCGGCGGTCCGTACCTTCTCCGCCATGTCGAAACCGGAATTCCTTGCCTCGGACATCCACCTCGGCGCGATCCCACGCGAACGCGAGCGGGCCTTCCTCGATTTCCTCGAGCACGTCGGCGCCTGCGGGGGCAGGCTCCTCATCGTCGGCGACCTGTTCGATTTCTGGTTCGAGTACGGCGAGGTGATCCCGGGCAAACACTTCCGCGTCCTGGCCGCGCTGGCCGACCTGGTCGATTCAGGGATCCCCGTTACCCTGATGGGCGGCAACCACGATGCCTGGGGAGGACGCTTCCTCCGGGAAGAGGTCGGCGTCGAATTCTACCCGGACACGCTCCGCACCGAGATCGCAGGTCGGCGCGCGCTCATCGCTCATGGCGATGGCGTTGGCCGCGGCGACCTCGGTTACCGGATCCTCAAGGCGGTCATCCGTAGCCGCATCGCAACGCGGGGGTTCCGCCTCCTTCACCCGGAGCTGGGGATGCGTATCGCCCGCGGGGCATCAAAGACGGAGGATAGAGCCGGTGGGGACGTGGCAGCCGCCAAGAACCGGGCCCGCTACATCGAGGAGTGGGCCCGCGAGCAGTTGCGCCTGGATCCCGAGCTCGCCTGGGTCGTGTGCGGCCACGCCCATCTCCCGGCGATCCACGCTGTCGAGCCCGGCCGCTACTACCTGAACCCCGGCGACTGGATCAACCACAACTCCTACATCACCGTGAGCCCCGCCGGGGTGCCGGAGCTCCACCAGTGGACGTCTCAGGCCGCCCGAGTGTATCCGTCGACGTCCACTCGCTCGATCTGATGGATCCGATCGCCCAGGAAGCGCCGGCCGAACTCCCGGAAACGGACCGGTGAGTCGCTCACCACGAAGGAATGGACAGGGGGCGTTGCGTCTTTTCGGAGCAGGTCGTTCTCCGTGAGGATGCGGCGAACCTCCGCCGCCGTTTCCTCGGCCGAGTCCACGAGCCGGACATCCGGCCCCATCGCGGCGGCGATCACGTGCCGCAGCAGCGGGTAGTGGGTGCACCCCAGGATCAGGGTGTCGACGTTCAGCTCCCGGAGCGGCCGCAGGTACTCGTTGGCGATCAGGCGCGTCGCCTCGTGGTCCGTCCAGCCCTCCTCGACGAGCGGCACGAAAAGTGGGCAGGCCTGCGCGTAGATCCACGCATTGGGCAGGAGCTGCCGTAACTCCCGATCGTAGGCGCCGGAGGCGATCGTCCCGGCCGTTCCGATCACGCCGATCCGCGCCGTTCGTGTCGCCTGGGCCGCCGCCCTCGCCCCGGGCCGGATCACCCCCACGACCGGTACGGGCAATTCCCTTGACAGTATCTCGGCGGCGTGCGCCGTCGCCGTGTTGCAGGCCACGACCACGAGCTTGACGCTACGCGACAGCAGGAACGCAGCCGCCTCCCGGGCATAACGCTGCACCGTCTCGGGCGACTTCGGGCCGTACGGCACACGCGCCGTGTCGCCGAAGTACACCACCGACTCGTTCGGGAGCTGCTCCCACACCTCGCGGACGACCGTCAGGCCGCCCACCCCGGAGTCGAAGATTCCGATCGGATTCGATGCGTTCCTGCTCACACTCACCTGCGCGTTGGGATCGTGAACTGCAGCGACACGCCGCCCAGCCGTCCGGGTTCGGCGGTGACCTCCACGGGGAAATCCGCGAGGTGGGCCGTGACGAACGCGTCCGCGCCGCTCAGCAGCGTCCAGAACAGCGTCCAGGCGATCCAGTCCTCACGCCGATCCTTCCACCCGTCGACGACCTGTCTTCGCGCGGCGACCTCGGGGTCGTTCTCCACGCCGCTGGCGATCTGTTCCTCGGTGAGGCCGAGAGCCCGGAGCGAGTCCTCCACGACCCGAATCCGGCTCGCCTCCAGTTTGCGGGCCTCGTTCAGCTTCCGGGCGCTGTGGATGACCATCCCCCAGCTCGCGAGGTCCACGCCAAAGTAGATGGCCGCTCGGGCGTGGGCTCCAAACTTAAGCTGGCCCCAGCCCGGCACAAGGAGGGAACGGAGGAAGGCACCCCGGGGGCTTGGCAGGTTCGGCTGAGACACGGTCGTCCCCGAATCCTGCGGCACCGCCACCGCCGCCGTGTCGGGAGGCGGCGATTCTACTTCTTGCGCGCCGAGCGGCGTGGCGATCATCGCGATCAGCGCGACGGCCACACCCGCGACGCGGGTACCGAGCCGCTTCATCGCCCTCCTGCAAGCGTTCGCGGCGCTACGACGGGCAGCGCACCATGTTCGACGCGGACCCGTAGCCGCCGACCTCCTGGTGGCTCCCGTAGCTCGCCGTCCATCTGGAAGAAGAGCGGAGCGTCGCCCCCCGCTTCGATCTCGATCTCCACCGCCTGACGCATCTGGACCATCGGTTGCCCCTCATGCGTCCCCCTCATGACCCGGGGCAGGAGCCGCGCGATCTGCAGCAGGCTCAACTCATCCACGATGCAGAGGTCGAACCGCCCGTCATGCGGCACCGCGTTGGGGCAGACGTAGAACCCGCCCCCGATGCATGCCCCGTTGCCGATGGCGATCATGTGCACCTTCTGGTGACGCCGCTCCCCGTCCCACGTGATCCGGAGCGGGATCGCCCGGAACCTGGCCAGTGCGCGGAGCAGGCCCAGCAGGTAGCTGACCACGCCGGGAAGCCGTGGCAGTCGCTCGATCTGGCGGACGACCTCGACATCGATGCCGGTGCCCATCCCGTTCACGAAGAACTCGCATCCTCCCTCCCACTCCACCCTTCCGACATCGAAATGCCGCACCTCGCCGTCAGCCAGGACGTCGTAGGCCCGGGCTCGACTCATCACGCCGCCCAACGCCTTGACGAAGTCGTTGCCCGTCCCGACCGGGATGACACCCAGCGCCGGCCGCCCCCCCTCCCCCACCGCCGTGAGGAGGCCATTCGCGACCTCGTGGACCGTGCCATCCCCACCCGCTGCCACGATCGTCTCCGCACCCCGCTCCACTGCCGCCCGGGCCAGCTCCACGGCGTGTCCGCGGTGGGTGGTCTCCTCCAGGGTGAACCGGAGGCCGCGTGCCGCCAATTCGCGCTCGATTTCCTGGCGGATCCGACGCCCCGCCCCGCCGCCAGACGTCGGATTGAGAATCACATGGACGGAGGAACGCATGCCGGGAAAGATCGACCGGCCCCGGAACACTGTCAACCATTCGGCCCGCTCTCGCTCCCCCGTCCCGCGGCCCTCACTCGGCCGCATCGCCGAGGAGTTCATCCACCACCGTCCGGATCACCTCCGCAGCGAACCCGCGGCGGGCAAGGTATCCGTAGAGACGCCGTCGGTCGCGCCGCGGCGAGCGTCTCACCCACGCTTCCGCTGCCCGCCGGGCAACGTCGTGCTCGGATTCGCTTTCTGCCACGAGCACATCGCTCACGGCGGCCTCCGCCAATCCCCGCTCCACCCCCCGCACCCGGAGCTCGTGCACCAGCAACCGCCGCCCCCGCGGCCTGAGACGCAGCCGGTCCCGCGCAAACGCCTCGGCGAACGCCCGATCGTCCAGCAGCCCCATCCCCTCGAGCTCCGCGACGCACGCGTCCACCACGTCCGGCGGAAAGCCCTTTCCCAGCAAGCGGCGACGCATCTCGGCCTGGGTGCGGGCCCGGTGCTCGAGGAGGCGAAGCCCCGCCTCGCGCGCCCGCCAGAGCAGGTCCTTCCGCTCCAGCGCACGGACCGTGGCCTCATCCACCTCGTCGCCCGGCCCGAGCTGCGCCGCATGGACGAGCTCTGCCGCGAGCTCGCAGCGGAACGCGCCATCCACGTGCACGGCCACGCGCTCCGGTCGACCAGCCCGCCGCTCAATGCCCGTGATCCGCATGACGCCTCATACCATGCCGGTAGCGAAAGGTGCCATCTCGCCCCTCCCACGGCCGATGCCGGCGATAAGGCCGCCGCTCGTCGCCGACCCCCCGAAGGCCGCGGCCTCCGGGAAGACCGGGGCACTCCCCCGGGAGATCGCTCGCGGGACACTCTGTCCCGCCGCCACGCGCTCGGCGACCACCCCGCCACAGGGAAGGCGCAGGACGAACCGAACCAAGCGTCCTCTATCGCCCGGCGCAGAACCCGCCCCGCGCACCGGACCATCCGCTCCGCCCGCTGAAACCGGGAAGGACACGGTTCGGGCGAGGCGCAGAAGAGAGGAGGGCCGGGCGAGACCGGGCCACCAGGTCCACCGCATCGCTCCACCGCCGACGCGCTGTTACCGGCGGTCCAAAATCAGACACTTCTGGCGATCCGGATCTGACAAATTCCGGGCAGCCGCGAGCCCCCTGTCGCGGGTGTAGGCTGCCTTCATCCCGCCGGATGCACGATCGACAGGACTACCACGCCTCCCCAACAACGCTACGAAGGGAGGGCATCAGATTTCGCCCGGCGATGACACGCTCGGAGAGTACTGGGCTACGCGCCGCGGAGGGTGGGCGGTGGGTGTGCCCACAGCGACCCGCGGCTGTGCCGTGGCCGGGTCGCGGCGCCTGTTGCGGCCGCGCAACGGGCGCTGGAGCCTTCGGTTGCGGAGCCAGGGGGATGGATGGTCGGATCGCGGCGGATTTGCGCGGTTTTCTGCGTTCTGGTGGAGGTGGTCCGAGTGGGGAACACCTCTTGCCCACCCCCCGGCGCGGCGCGACGGATGCCACACCGCGGGACCCGGCCGGCTTCCAGACCCGGCTGCGTCCCGGCCCGGAGCGCTATGACGACGAAGACTCACCGGTGCCGGTCGTGAGCAGGGTAACCCCCTGTTACTGACGGGCCCAAGGTACAGGTAAATGAGCCCGACCTCCGTGATCCGACGTGTCCGCGACTCAGGACACTGGATAGCGAACCTAGCCGCGCGGCCTTTCCCGGCCGCGCTCTACGAGGAGCCGCGCTGGTACGCGTGTTACACGCATCCGCGTCATGAGAAGCAGGTCGATTCCCTGTTTCGCCGGCGCGGCATCGAGAGCCTCCTGCTCCTCGTCCCACGGGTGAGGCAGTGGCACGACCGGAAGAAAGTCGTCTCGTTCCCGCTCTTTCCCAGCTACGTCTTCGCGCGATTCGCGCTGGACTCGCTCGGCGCGGTGCTGGGCACGCCGGGCGTGGCGACCGTGGTGCGGATCAACGGTTGTCCGGCGCCGATCACCGATGAGGAGATCGAGAACGTGACACGCTTCGCGGCAGTGCTCGAGAAGACGGGGCTGGATCCGCAGCGGCAGTCGTTCGAAGCCGGGCAGCCGGTGCGGATCGTGTCGGGTCCGTTCGCCGGGATCACGGGGGTGGTGCTCGAGGTGCGCGGGCGCAAGCGGGTGCTGGTCGGGCTGTCGACGATCGGGGTGGGGTTCGACGTGGACGTTCCGGTCTCGGCCGTCGAGCCGATCCGCGGCGGTGGGAAGTTTGTCGGGGCCTGAAGGTTGCGCCCGGGAGTCCCTTTGCGTCGGGAGGCGCGTGTGAACTGGGAGGGCCTGCCGTGCCGCGGCCCGGGAGGGTATATTCGCCGGGAGCGGCCGTATTTTGCGGCGCCGCGGGCGTCGGGTCCGTCCCGTTCGGCGAAGGCGAGCAGGCCAGGCGCCGTGCCCAGGCCTGTGCCGTGGCAGGGTGTGGGTGGGCTGTGGGGCGAGAGAGCCCGTGCACGGCGACGGGCGGCGGGCCGCAGGGAATCGATGGCCGGCGGCACGGGGACCGAGCCGGCGGCGGGGCGAGGGTTCGGACGGATGGCGCAACGGGCGACGACGGACTTCCTGGTGATCGGCGGCGGGGTGATCGGCCTCAGCCTGGCTCTGGAGGCCCGGCGCCGCTTTCCCGACGCGCGGGTCACCTTGATCGAAAAAGAAGCTGCGTGCGGGCAGCATGCGAGCGGTCGGAACAGCGGGGTCCTGCATGCCGGCTTCTACTACACGGCCGACAGTCTGAAGGCGCGGCTGTGCCGCGAGGGCAACCGCGAGCTGGCCGCGTACTGTGAGGAGCGGGGACTGCGACTTGTGCGGTGCGGCAAGCTGGTCGTCGCGCGGAGCGAGGCGGATCAGCCGGCCATGGACGAGCTGCTCCGCCGGGCGCGGGTCAACGGCGTCGAGCTGCACGAGGTGGATGAGGCGGAGGCGAGCCGGCTCGAGCCACGGGCCCGGACCTGTGGGCGTGCCCTGTACAGCCCGTCGACCGCAGCCGTGGACCCCGCCGAGGTCGTCGGTGCCATGGTCCGCGACGCCACCCAGAGCGGGGTCGACGTTCGGGTCCGTACGGCTTACCTCGGCCTAGCGAACGGTGAGGTGCGGACCACGGGAGGACGGATCGCCGCCGGTTACGTGATCAACGCGGGCGGCCTCCATGCCGACCGGATCGCCCGCGACTTCGGCTTCTCGGCCGATCACCGGATCCTTCCCTTCAAGGGGCTCTACCTCTACGCCGAGCTCGGGGAGGGGTGGCTCCGGCGGCACATCTACCCGGTTCCCGAGCTGAAGTACCCGTTCCTCGGGGTCCACTTCACGGTGACGGTGCAGGGGCGCGTCAAGATCGGGCCCACGGCGATCCCGGCGCTGTGGCGAGAGCAGTACGGCGGTCTCCGGAACTTCCGGCTCGGCGAGTTCCTTGAGATCGGTCGGCTGGCGGCGAACGTCTATGCCGGGAACGCGTTCGAGTTCCGCAACCTGGCGAGGCGCGAGCTCGAGAAGCGGTCGCGCCGGCGCCTGCTCGAGCTGGCCTCGGAGCTGGTGCGGGGGCCCGTCCCCGGGCGCTGGCGCTGGGGCACGCCGGGCATCCGGGCCCAGCTGGTCAACATCAGGGAGCGGAAACTGGAGACGGACTTCCGCTGCGAAGGGGATGAGCGGTCGTTCCACGTGCTGAACGCCGTCTCTCCCGCCTTCACCTGCGCCTTCCCGTTCGCACGATACGTCCTCGACCGCATCGAGGAGCAGTTGGGTCACGCCACCCCGAGCCCCGGCAGCGCGGCTGGCCAGCTCGTCTAGCCGGACACTGTCCCGCTACCGACGTCGCCCGATCTGCAAGCGCGTCACGAAACGAGTCCACCTTCGACGTCAGGCGCGTGGAGCCGCAGCCCTCCGTGCGTCCGCTTCCGCGACGCCAGCCACCCGGTTCGAGCGAGTCGGAGCGTTCCGGCTCCCGTCTCCCGCACCGGACCTAACCACTGAACGTCCCCAGGCAATCCATGGGTGAATCCCACGTGAGCACGACGCTTTCGATCGAGGCCGTGGTGCGCCGGCCGAGGCCAGACGCGGGGTCGGTCGCGGTCGTCCGGATCGAGGCGTCGAAGGGCTGGGCGGCGCTGCGGTTGCGCGAGCTGCTGGAGTACCACGAGCTCCTCTATTTCCTCGTCTGGCGCGACATCAAGGTCCGCTACAAGCAGACGGCGCTGGGCGCGACGTGGGCGATCCTGCAGCCGGTCCTGACGATGGCCGTCTTCAGCGTCTTCTTCGGCAGGCTCGCGCGCGTGCCGTCGGACGGCGTGCCCTACCCGATCTTCAGTCTGGCCGCGCTGGTGCCGTGGACGTTCTTCTCGTACGGGCTCAACCAGGCGTCGAACAGTCTGGTGGGGAGCGCGCAGCTGATCAGGAAGATCTACTTTCCGCGCCTCGTGGCGCCGATCTCGAGCGTGCTCGCGGGGCTGGTGGATTTCGTCCTGGCGTTCGTGGTCCTGGTCGGGATGATGCTGTGGTTCGGCGTCCGTCCGACGTCCCAGTGTGTGTGGCTGGTTCCGCTGCTCCTGCTGGCGTTCACCACGGCGCTGGGCGTGGGTCTGTGGCTGTCGGCGCTGAACGTGCGGTACCGCGATGTGCGCCACACGCTACCCTTCCTGACGCAGTTCTGGATGTACGCGACGCCGATCGCTTACCCGAGCAGTCTGCTTCCGGAGCCCTGGCGTGCGCTCTTCGGCCTGAACCCGATGGCGGGGGTGGTGGAAGGGTTCCGCTGGGCGCTGCTCGGCACGGACACGGCCCCGGGCCCGATGCTCCTGATCTCGAGCGTGGTGGCGGCGGCGCTGCTCGTTGGTGGAGCGTTCTACTTCCGGCGGATGGAGAGGACGTTCGCGGACGTGATTTGAACGAGGGCGCCCGATCCGCGGGGGATCCGCGGTGCGGTGGACGCGCGGAGCGGGCTGGTGGAGTCATGGGGGAGATCGCGATTCGAGTCGAGGGAATCGGCAAGAAGTATCACCTGGCGGTGGGGCAGCGGACGCGGTATCGGACGATCCGGGAGACGCTGGTGGGCTCGCTCCAGGCGCCGTTCCGGAGAGCCGCGGGGCTGCTGACCGGGTCGGCGGGGAACGGCGGGCGCCCCGAGACCTCGACGTTCTGGGCGCTGAAGGATGTGTCGTTCGAGGTGCGGCGGGGCGAGGTGGTGGGGGTGATCGGGCGGAACGGCGCGGGCAAGAGCACGCTGCTGAAGATCCTCTCGCGGATTACGGAGCCGACGGAGGGCGGCGCGGAGATCTACGGCCGCGTCGGTTCGCTGCTCGAGGTCGGCACCGGCTTCCACCCCGAGCTGACCGGACGGGAGAACATTTACCTGAACGGCGCGATCCTGGGGATGCGGCGGGCGGAGATCGAGCGCAAGTTCGACGAGATCGTCGATTTCGCCGAGATCGAGCAGTTCCTGGACACGCCCGTCAAGCACTACTCGAGCGGGATGTACGTGCGCCTGGCGTTCGCGGTGGCGGCGCACCTCGAACCCGAGATCCTGCTGGTGGACGAGGTGCTGGCGGTGGGGGATGCGGCGTTCCAGCGGAAGTGTCTGGGGAAGATGGGGAGCGTGGCGCGGGAGGGGCGGACGATCCTCTTCGTCAGCCACAACATGGGGGCGGTCGAGAACCTATGCACCTCCGGGCTCTGGCTGGACGGGGGCCGGATCGTGGCCAGAGGCAACGTCGGCGAGACCATCCAGGCGTATCTCAGGAGTACGAGCGCCAACGGCGCGGGCGGGATCCAGCGTCGCGAGCCGCAGGCTTCGACGGGCGCCCGGGTGACGGAGGTCCGGCTGCTGGATGGGGCCGGGGCGCGGTGCGACACCTTTCGCATGGGGGAGACGATCGCCGTGGAGTTCGATGTCGAGTTCGAGCGAGCGTTCTCCGGCCTCCTCGTCGCGATGCTGATCAAGCGCCTGGACCTGGGGATCTTCGTGCTCGAGACGACGAACGCGGATGCGGAGCTGGAGGTGGCGCAACCCGGTCCCGGGTGTCGTCGGTTCCGGATCGAGCTCCCCGACTGCACGCTCTACCCGGCATCCTACGCTCTCACGATCGGCCTCTGGACGGAGCAGCACGCGCAGCTCGACCTGCTCCCCGACGTGGCGACGTTCTCGATGGTGCAGAGCAGCGTGACGCGACGGACCGCGCCGTTGAAGCATGGCGTCTACCTCCCCCCCTCGCGGTGGCAGGTTACTTAGGCGGAACTGGCCGAGGCGATCGATGCCGGGACGTGTGCGGGCGCGCCCGTGGGGCTGGAGGGTGGGGGCGTGGCGGCCCGGATCAGGGCAGCACGTTGGGGCGGGCGGCACGCGGAGAGTCAATAACGGCCAGCCGCGCGATCGCGGCCGGGTGATCCCGCCAGAGGGATAGGTTGCCTCCGACCCCTCGTTCCTCCGCCATTCCCGGGACTAGCGGGTTTCGCGGCACTCCTCCGTGCGCGGGCGCGTTCTCCGTCAGCAACGGTTGTTGGATTCACTGACTCTTCAAGGGACCTACTGGAAATCCCCGGTTGCCGAGGATCGGCTCCATTGGCAGGAGCCGGTCGCGGACGAAGCCGAGGCGCTGGTGGCGGCCTCCAGGCAAGGCTGCCGCAATCGAGCCGGTTTCTGACGCGTTTCGGGCGAAGACGGGGATCTGGCCACACACTCGACGGCGTGCGGACCAGCGCGTCGCGGTTAGCCGGGAAGGAAAAGCATGTTGGGGACGAAGGGCAGGAAGCTGGCCGCGGCGGTGCGCCGGCGGCTCTTCGGGAGGGCGGGGCTGCGGGACACGGTCCGTATGGCGAGCCTGAACACCTACCTGCGCGCGGTCGAGCTGGGGCTGCTCCGCTGGCGGCGGAAGGGAAGGGGTGGGGAGGCCGGCACCACCGGGTCGAAGGATCCTCGCCTTCGATACCGCGGGAGCCCGGTCCCGGTCGCGTCCCCGGCCGGGCGGGGCGGCGGGAACGGAAATCGACCGGAGGCGGCGGCGCTACCCATCGTCTTCATTCATCGCTCGAACAGCGACTACCTCCGCTACAGCCTGGCCCAGGCCAGGGCATCGAACCCGCGCTCGACCATCTACCTCCTCGGGGACGAGTCCAACCGGGGCCACGAGGGGATCGAGCACCGCTCGATCGACGCCTACTTCGACGAGGCGCGAGAGTTCGGAAAGATCTACCGGCACTTCAACAGCACCGGCGTCGAGACCGAGCGCTTCAACTTCCAGCGCTGGTTCGTCTTGAAGCGCTTCCTCCGGGAGACGGGGCTCGAGCGCTGCGTGTACCTGGACTCGGATGTCCTGCTGTACGCGAACGTGACGGAGGACCGGAGGAAATTCGAGGACTTCGACCTGGCGCTCTCGCACCTGTGGTGCCCGTGTACGCTCTTCCTGAACCGGGTCGAGGCGCTGGACGATTTCTGCGCGTTCGTGGTCGACATCTTCAGCCGGCGGAACCGCTACGACTTCGACCGCATGGTGGCGCAGTACGCGCTGCGCCGGAAGAACGGGCTGCCCGGCGGCGCCTGCGACATGACGGCGTTCCAGTTGTTCCACGAGGCGCGCTTCGGCGCGGTGGGGGAGGTCAGCCTGATCCTGGACGGGGCGGTCTACGACCCGGGGATCGGCATCCCGGCTCCGGGCCTGGCGATGGACGGAGAGATCAAACGGATCCTCTGGCGGGAGGGGCAGCCCTTCGGCGTGCACCAGAGGACCGGCCGCGAGGTCCGGTTCAGCTCGCTGCACTGCCAGGGCCGGCACAAGCGGCGGATGGCGGAGCTGTGTACCGCCGAGGTCTTGGCTCCGGTCGCGGCGGGGCCGAGGGCGTGAACGGCGAATCCCGGAGCGAGTCCAGCGATGACCAGACCGACGGTCATCTGCCTGACCCCGGTGAAGAACGAAGCGTGGATCCTGGACCGCTTCCTCCGGTGTGCGAGTCTGTGGGCGGACCACATCGTGATCGCAGACCAGGGGAGCGATGACGGGTCACGAGAGATCGCGTGTTCGTTCCCGAAGGTCACGCTGATCGACAATCCGGCGACCCGGTTCCACGAGGAGGAGCGGCAGCGGCTGTTGATCGAGGCGGCGCGGCAGTTTCCGGGGCCGCGGCTCCTGATCGCGCTGGACGCGGATGAGTTCCTCACCGCGAACGCCCTGTGCAGCCCGGAGTGGCGGACGGTGCTCTCGGCGCCGCCGGGCACGGTGATCCGGTTCCCGTGGGCGACGATCCTTCCGGGCGTGCGGTCCTACTGGCTGTATCCCGAGCCGCAGCGGTTCGGCTTCATGGACGACGGGAGCGAGCACCAGGGGAGGGAGATTCACGGCCCGCGGATTCCGGTACGCGGCAGGGGTCCGGTGCTCACGCTCAGCCGGGTGGCGGTCATGCACTACGTGGGCGTGGATCCGGAGCGCTGGAGGAGCAAGCTCCGCTGGTATCAGTGCTGGGAGGAGTTGAACCGAACGGGGCGTCGGCCGGCCGAGCTGTACCGATTCTACCACAAGGACCTCTGGGTTCCGGAGCGGGAGATCCGGCGGATCCCGCCCTCCTGGTTGCGGGGCTACCAGCAGCGCGGGATCGACATGACGACGGTGGCCGGGGCGCGCGCGTATCGCTGGGACCGGGAAATCTTGCGGCTGTTCGCCGAGCACGGGACCCGGCGGTTCCGGAAGCTCGCGATCTGGGACGAGAGCTGGACCAGCAAGGCCCGCGCGCTCGGGGTGGAGGTGTCGGGGAAGGAGTTCCGGGACCCGCGCTCCCGCATCGACCGGCTGGTGCACGGCTGGCTCGGGCGAACGCAGCCGTACTACTCGCACTACGGCCCGGAGCCGTCGTTTTTCCGCCGTGTCTCGCTGCGTGTTGCGAATGCCGTGCTCCGGGCGATGGGCTGGTAATCTCGGCCGGCGCTGGTGGATCGCGGTGCTCGCGCTCCAGCTCGGTGGGGTGGGGTGCGAGCGGCCGGAGCTGATCAGCGGGACCGAGCCGCCGGAGCGTCCTGCCCTTGTGATCTACGACAACGACGACGTCATCGACGTCTACACGGACGAGTACCTGATGGCGCTGGCCAGCGCGGGCGACATCCGGCTGGCCGGGATGATCACCTCGAGCTCCGTAGCGCCGTTCAACCAGTGGGTGACGGCGGAGGATTACGAGCGAATGGTGGAGAACCGGGCGGAGGGGGTGCGTCGGGCGCTCCGCAGCGGTTTCCGGTCGATCCCGACGCCGGTGCGCGGGCCCAAGGGGCATCTGGTCCGTCCGGCCTCGGGCCGGATCGAGGACACGCGGCCGCTCGGCTCGGAAGGGGGGCGGCTCATCGTGGCGGAAGCGAACAAGCTCGGGGCGGGGGATACGCTGGTCATCGTGATGGGCGGGCCGTTGACCGCTGCGGCGGATGCGTACCTGCAGGACCCATCGATCGCGGGCAAGCTGGTGATCGCGTGGCTGGGCGGGACGCAGGGCCACATGGGGGACTACAACGGCTGGGCGGACCCCTGGGCCGCCTACATCGTCCTCGAGCGCCTGCGGCTGGTGCAGTTTCCGGCGCGCGAGGCCGGGAACGAAGCGGCGCCGCGCGTTCCGAAGGATCGGCTTCGTGAGCTGCCGCCGAGCGAGCTGCGGGAATGGATGATCTCGAAGGAGCATCCCAACGGCCTGCCGGCCGGCCGGGACGCGGACAGCCCGCCGGCGATCTGGCTCATGCGCCCGGATTACGTGGTCGAGACGAAGCGGGTGTCGTTCGGCGGCTGGATCCAGCGGAACGGTCGGAACCTTCCGGCGTTCCGCGATGATCCCGGTGGTCACTCGATCGTGGTCACGCGCGCCGACCGTCAGGTCGCGACCGAGGAGTGGTGGCGCGCGCTCACGAACCCGGCGGCGTGGGGGCGGGGCGAGTGAGGGTGGCCGGAGACACGCTCGAGCGGGCGAATCGGGTCGGTGTGGACCGGGGGACCATGGTGAAGAGGATCGCGGCGTTGCTGGCGGCTGCGCGGGAGGCGCGGGCGCGGGGAGGGGCAGAACGTCTGCCCTACGACCGCAGTAATCCCGTGATCTACGACAAGGACGCGGTCGCCAACTGCTACACCGATGACTACCTCATGGCGCTGGCCAGCGCCGGCGACATCCGCCTCGTGGGGATGGTCACCTCGAGCTCCGTCGCGCCGTTCAACCCGTGGGTCTCCGCGGCCGACCTCCGGCAGTGGCTCGTGCAGCGCGCGGAAGGCGTGGACCGGGCACGGCGCGCCGGGTTCTCCCACCTCCCCGACCCGGTGCGTGGCCCCGATCGCCACCTCGAGAGGCCAGCCTCGGGTCGGATCGAGGATACGCGGCCGCTCGGCTCCGAGGGGAGCTGCCTGGTGGTGCGGGAGGCGCGGCGGGCGGAGCCCGGGAAGCCGTTGACGCTGGTCATGTGCGGCCCGCTCACGCTCGCGGCCGACGCCTACCTGCTGGACCCCTCCATCGCCGACAAGGTGGTCGTCGCCTGGTTCGGCGGGCGAAAGCGCGACATGGGGGACTACAACGGCTGGGCAGACCCCTGGGCCGCCTACATCGTCCTCCAGCGCCTGCGGATGGTCCAGTTCTCGGTCGAGGAGACCGGACGGCGCGCCGGGCCGCTCGTGCCGAAGGGCCGCCTGCTCGAGCTGCCACCCTCCCCGCTCCGCCAGTGGATGATCGAGAAGCAGCACAACGGGCAACCGGGAGGCCTGGACGAGGATGCGCCGCCCGCGATCTCCCTCATGCGACCGGACTTCATCCGGGCCATCCGCCGGGTCTCCTTCGGAGGTTGGGTCCGGTGCAGAGGCCGCGATGTGCCCGCTTTCCGCGACGACCGTAACGGCCTCGCCAGCGTCGTCACCGCCACCGACCAGGCCACGGCCACAGAGGAATGGTGGCGGGCGTTGAAGAACCCGAAAGCATACGGGATGAGAAAATGAAAGTGGTGATCCTCGCCGGAGGCTACGGCACGCGCATCAGCGAAGAGAGCAGTGTGCGCCCGAAGCCGATGGTCGAAATCGGCGGCCGGCCGATCCTCTGGCACATCATGAAGATCTACTCGGCCCACGGACTGAACGACTTCATCATCTGCTGCGGATACAAGGGATACCTGATCAAGGAGTACTTCGCCAACTACTTCCTCCACGCCTCCGACGTCACCCTCGACCTCGCGGCCCAGCGCATGGAGGTCCACCGGACCGAGGCCGAGCCGTGGCGCGTGACGTTGATCGACACTGGCGACGGCACCATGACCGGCGGCCGCCTGAAGCGGGTCCGCGACCACCTGGGCGATGAGACGTTCTGCCTCACCTACGGCGACGGCGTGAGCGATGTCGATATCGGTGCGCTCATCGAGTTCCACCGCAGCCAGAACGTCCTCGCCACGCTGACCGCCGTTCAGCCGCCCGGCCGCTTCGGCGCCTTCACCCTGGGCGAAGGCGAAACCCGGGTGCCGGCGTTCCACGAGAAGCCGGCCGGCGATGGGGCGTGGGTCAACGGCGGGTTCTTCGTGCTCGAGCCGGGCGCCATCGACTACATCCGGGACGACTCGACCGTCTGGGAACGCGAGCCGATGGAGGCGCTCGCGCGGGACGGCCAGCTCGCCGCCTACCGGCACAAGGGGTTCTGGCACCCCATGGACACGCTGCGGGACAAGATCGTCCTCGAGGAGCTCTGGCAGAGCGGCCATGCCCCGTGGAAGGTCTGGACGGAGCCGCCCAGTGCGACCCCGGCTCCGCCACGAGGGGCACGCGTGATGTCCGCCCCGCGTCCGCAGCCCGTCTTCTCCCAATCCAGCTGAGGATCCCATGAAAGTTCTCGTTACCGGGGCCCGGGGCTACATCGGCTCGCTCGTCGCGCCGCTCCTGGCCGAGCGCGGCCACGAGGTGCTCGGGCTGGACACCGGTTTCTACCGGGAAGCCCGCCTCTACGACCCGCCGGCCGACGAGCCGCCCTGCATGCAGAAAGACATCCGCGACGTCGCCCCGGACGAGCTCCGGGGGTTCGACGCCATCATCCACCTGGCCGAGCTCTCGAACGACCCGCTCGGACAGCTCGACCCCGAGCTCACGCTCCGCATCAACCACCACGGGAGCGTGGGGCTCGCCCGATCGGCCAAACGGGCCGGCGTGACCCGCTTCGTCTACGCTTCCTCCTGCAGCGTGTACGGGCTCGGAACGGGAGAGTTCAAGACCGAGGAGTCCGAGCCGCAGCCGCAGACGGCCTACGCGCAGTGCAAGGTCCTGGTCGAGCGCGACGTCTCCGCCCTGGCCGACGACGACTTCTCACCGACCTTCCTCCGCAACGCGACCGCCTACGGCCCGTCGCCGCGCATGCGCTTCGACCTCGTCCTCAACAACCTCGCCGGGCTCGCCTGGACGACCGGCGAGATCCGCATGACCAGCGACGGGACGCCCTGGCGTCCCCTGGTCCACGTGCTCGACATCGCCGAGGCGATCGCCTGCGTGCTGGAGGCGCCACGGGAGGCCGTGCACGGCCAGATCCTGAACGTCGGCGACACCCGGGAGAACTACCAGGTCCGCGACATCGCCCGGACCGTGGCCGAAATCTTCCCCGGCTGCACCGTGACCTTCGGCGAGAGCGACGGCGACCAGCGCAGCTACCGGGTCTCGTTCGACAAGATCGCCAGCACGCTGCCGGCCTTCCGGTGCCGCCGGAACCTCCGGCAGGGCGCCGAGGAGCTGAGGGCGGTGTTCGAGCGGATCGCCATGACCCGCGAGGTCTTCGAGTTCCGGGCCTACACCCGCCTCGCCCAGCTCAAGCACCTCCTCGCCACCGGACAGCTCGACCGCGACCTCTTCTGGCGGAGCCCGACACCCGCCCCCGCCACGGTCGCCTGACCCCGCCCTCGCGCAAGAGGCGCACGATGATCTTCACCGAGACCGAGCTCCCGGGCGCCTACCTCATCGACGTCGAGCGTCGGGAGGACGACCGCGGCTTCTTCGCCCGCGCGTGGTGCCGCCAGGAGTTCGAGGCCCACGGGCTCATCACCCGCGTCGCCCAGGCGAACATCTCCTACAACCGCCGCAAGGCGACGCTCCGCGGGCTCCACTACCAGCTCCCGCCCTTCGCCGAGGCGAAACTCGTCCGCTGCACCCGCGGCGCGATCTACGACGTCATCGTCGACCTGCGCGTCGACTCGCCCACCTACCTGCGGTGGCTGGGCGTCGAGCTCACCGCCGACCAGCACCGGATGCTGTACGTCCCGGAAGGCTTCGCCCACGGCTTTCTCACCCTCGAGGACCACACCGAGGTGACCTACCAGGTCTCGCAGTTCTACACGCCGGCGGCCGAGCGGGGCATCCGCTACGACGACCCGGCGCTCGGGATCCGCTGGCCGCTCGAAGTCCAGGTCATCTCGGAGAAGGATCGAAGCTGGCCGCGCTTGAATGCGTAGCCTTGTGCAGACCGGGCGCTCCTCGGCGCGCCCCTCGGAGGACGGGTCCGTATGATCATCGTCGACAAAGCGTTGCGGCGACGCGAGGCGGAGGGCAATCCGATCCGGGTGGGGATGGTGGGCGCAGGGTTCATGGGGCGAGGAATCGCGCTCCAGATCCTGAACTACACGCCCGGGATGGAGCTGGTGGCGATCGCCAACCGTACCCTCTCGGGCGCGATCCGCGCGTACCGGGAGGCGGGCGTACAGGACGTGCAGATCGTCGATCGTGTCGAGGACCTGGAGGACGCCATCAAACGCGGGCGCCACGCAGTGACGGACAACGCACTGCTCGTCTGCCAGGCCGAGGGGATCGACGCGATCATCGAGGTCACCGGCACGGTGGAGTTCGCCGCGCGGGTCGTGCTCGAGGCGATCAGTCGCCGCAAGCACGTCATCCTGATGAACGCGGAGCTGGATGGCACGCTCGGCCCCATCCTCAAGGTCTACGCGGATCGGGCGGGCGTGGTGTTCACCAACGCGGATGGCGACCAGCCCGGCGTGACGCTGAACCTCTATCGCTTCGTGAAGGGGATCGGCATCCGGCCCGTGCTCTGCGGCAACATCAAGGGCCTCCACGACCCCTACCGCAACCCGACGACGCAGAAGGAGTTCGCGCGGCGCTGGGGCCAGAATCCGAAGATGGTCACCTCGTTCGCCGATGGGACGAAGATCTCCTTCGAGCAGGCGGTCGTCGCCAATGCGACCGGGATGCGGGTGGCGAAGCGCGGGATGTACGGTCCCAGCGTCGCACTGGGGACGATGATCCAGGATGTCGTGGGGCTTTTCCCCCGGGAGGAGCTCCTCAAGGGGAACGGGATCGTGGACTACGTGGTCGGGGCATCACCGGGGCCGGGCGTGTTCGTGCTGGGCGTCCACGACCATCCGGTGCAGAAGCATTACCTGAACCTGTACAAGCTGGGCGAGGGGCCGCTGTACTGCTTCTACGTGCCGTACCATCTCTGCCATTTCGAGGTCCAGAACACGGTGGCGCGGGCGGTCCTGTTCGGGGATGCCACGATCGCGCCGCTCGGCCGCCCCTACGTGGAGGTCGTGGCCACGGCGAAGGTGGACCTGAAGGCGGGTCAGGTGCTCGATGGGTGCGGTGGGTACCTGACCTACGGGCAGTGCGAGAACGCGGAGATCGTGCGCAAAGAGCGGCTGCTCCCCATGGGCGTCTCGGAGGGCTGCCGGCTGACGCGAGACGTCCCCCAGGACCAGGTCCTCACCTACGGGGACGTGGCGCTTCCCCCGCACCGGTTGTGCGACCGCCTCCGCGCGGAGCAGGAGGAGCGGTTCGCGGCGACCGCCGTCGCGGCCTGATGCGCGACAATCCCTGCCACCGTAGACCATGATCGAGGCTCCCATCCTCATCATCGGCTGCCCGAGGTCGGGCACGACGCTGCTTCAGTACTGCCTGAGCGTGCATCCGGAAGTCTGGCACCTGCGGGCGGAGTCGCATGCGATCCTGGAAGGGCCGTTCCATCCGGCGCGGAGCGGTTACGAATCGAACCGCGTCACGGCGGAGGCGCTGACGGAAGGGCAGAGCGAAGCCCTTCGGGCGCGGTTCTACGCCGCGGCCATGAACCTGAGCCGGGTCGTGTCCGACCCGGCTCGGCTGCTCGGCGCAGAGACGCCGGTAGCACGGCTCTTCAGCCGGTTGTCTGCGGCGGCCCTGGGTCGCCTTTCGCGGGTGGCGAAGCCCGCACGCATCCGCTTCGTCGAGAAGACGCCGAAGAACACGCTGCGGGTTCCGATGCTGGCCCGACTCTTCCCGGATGCACGCTTCCTGTGGCTGCGGCGTCGCGCGGAGCCGAACATTCGCTCGCTGGTCGCGGGCTGGCGTGCTGGCCCTCCGCTGGGCCGCTTCTGGCGTCCGCGCTTTGCCACCTACCCTGTCGCGGGTGAGCTGCGCCTCCGCGACTACCGCGGCAGGTGGTGGAAGTTCGCCCTGGTGCCGGGGTGGCGGGATCTGCGGGGCAGGGATGTCGCCGATGTCGCCACATGGCAGTACTACCAGTGCAACCGCTTCGCGCGAGCCGACCTCGCGGCGATCGAGCGCGAACGGGTGCTGTCCGTGCAATTCGAGGAGTTCATCGATGAGCCAGTCGAATACATGCGCCAGATCCTGGAATGGGCCGGGCTGCCGCCCAGCCACGCCGTCGACGCCTTCGTTCGCCGTCTGCCCCGTGTGAACCAGACCAGCTCCCGCCCCGCGCGGGGCGCGGCAGGCGCTAGCCACGATGCCGAGGTCGCGGCGGCGCTCGAGCGCCTTCCCGCGGTCCGGGAGCTGGAGCGGGAGCTCACCGCACGGTAACACGTGCCGCGCGGCCCGCGGCCGTGCAGCCAGCCCGGCAACCCTCTCACTGCCACCACGAACCCCCGTGGCGACCTACATTCTCGGGATCTCGGCCTACTTCCACGATTCCGCCGCGGCGCTGATCCGCGACGGCCATATCGTAGCGGCCGCGCAGGAGGAGCGCTTTACCCGGAGAAAACACGACGAGCGTTTTCCTCAGCACGCGGTCGCCTACTGCCTGGCGGAAGCAGGGATCACCGCGCGCGACCTCGATGCGGTGGTCTTCTACGAAAAACCGTACGTCAAGCTGGACCGGCTCCTCGAGACCTACCTCGCCTACGCGCCCGATGGCTTCGCCTCGTTCGAGCGAGCCATCCCCGCCTGGCTCGGCGAGAAGTTCTACCTGCCCCGGCGCATCAGAGCCGCGCTGGGCGAGGAGTTCCGGGGGCAGCTCTTCTTCACTGACCACCACGAGTCCCACGCGGCCAGCGCGTTCTTCCCCTCCCCCTACGAGGACGCGGCCATCCTCACGCTCGATGCGGTCGGCGAATGGTCCACGAGCTCGATCGGGTACGGACGCGGCAACCGGCTCACGCTCACCCATGAGATGCGGTTCCCGCACTCGCTCGGGATGCTCTACTCCGCGTTCACCTACTATGCCGGGTTCAAGGTCAACTCGGGTGAGTACAAGCTGATGGGGCTCGCGCCCTACGGCCGGCCGGTGTACCGGGACCTGATCCTCGAAAAGATCGTCCGCCTCCAGGACGATGGGTCGCTCTGGCTGGACATGTCGTACTTCAACTACTGCCAGGGCCTGACGATGACGTCCGAGGCGTTCCACCGTCTCTTCGGCGGCCCGCCCCGGAACCCGGAGAGCCGGATCACCGACCGCGAGATGAACATCGCCGCTTCGATCCAGGCGGTATGCGAAGAGGTCGTCCTCGCGGCCGGCCGATACGTGCATCGCCAGACCGGATCGACGCGCCTGGTCATGGCAGGGGGCGTGGCGCTCAACTGCGTCGCCAACGGGCGTCTGCTGCGGGAGGGGCCGTTCGAGGACATCTGGATTCAGCCGGCGGCCGGGGATGCGGGCGGGGCGCTCGGCGCGGCGCTCCTCGTGTGGCACCATCTGATGGGACGGCCGCGGCAGCCCGATCCGCTGGACAGCCAGCAGGGCTCGCTCCTCGGGCCGCGCTTCAGCAACGAGGACATCGGCCTGTTCCTGGACTCCGTCGGAGCAGTCTACGAGTACGTGCCCGCGGAGGACCGACTGCTGGACCAGGTGGCCGCCCTGCTCGAGCAGGAGAAGGTCGTCGGCTGGTTCCAGGGGCGCATGGAGTACGGGCCACGCGCGCTCGGATGCCGCAGCATCATCGGCGATGCCCGCTCGCCCCGAATGCAGCGGGTCATGAACCTGAAGATCAAGTTCCGGGAGTCGTTCCGGCCGTTCGCGCCCTGCGTGCTCCGGGAGTTCGCCGACGTGATCTTCGACATCTGCCCGGGCACGGACAGCCCGTACATGCTGTTCGTCGCGCCGGTCCTGGAGGAATGGAGGGTCCCTCTGAGCCCGGAGGACATCCAGCGAATGCGGGACCCGGACCTCACGGTCCGGGTCTCGGTGCCCCGCTCGAAGCTACCGGCCATCACCCACGTCGACTACTCCGCGCGGATCCAGACGGTGGACCGCGAGCGCCATGGCCGGTTCTATCGCCTGATGCGCCGCTTCTACGAGCGCACGGGGTGCCCCGTGATCGTCAACACCAGCTTCAACATCCGCGGTGAGCCGATCGTCTGCACCCCCGAGGACGCCTACCGCTGCTTCATGGGCACCGACATCGACTGCCTGGTGCTCGAGAACTACCTGCTGTTGAAGAACGCCCAACCCCCGGCGCTGCGCATCGACGCCGAAGCGTACCGGGCACAGTTCGCCCTCGACTGAGCCATGCCGATGATCACGCTCCCCGCTCGTCCCGACCGGAACTGGCTGCGAAGCTTCTCGGTGGCTTTCGCCCTCGGCGCAGGACTGGTCATCGTTGCGCTGGCGCAGCTGCTGGATACGCGCCCGCCGCTCCGACTCGCCGTGGCCGTGACGCTGGTCATCGCGGTGCCGGGCCTGCTCCGCCCTCTGCTCATGTACAGGATCTACCGGGGATGGAACCGGCTCGCCCGGGGGTACGCCCGCATCGCGCGGCACCTCCTCCTGCGGGTGTGCTACTACACCGTCTTCGCGCTCGTCGCGCGGGCGGGATCGGCTCTCAGGGTGGAACGGCCCGCTCCCGGCACCTCCCTCTGGACGCCGCGGAGCACGCTGCCACCGACGACCTACGCGAGTCAGGACGCCTCCCCGACGGCGTCGAAGGACGGGCTCGCCGGTGTCCTCCTCTGGAGCATACGATCGGGTCAGCTCTGGGCCATCTTCCTGGTCCCGTTCCTCGCACTCCTCAGGATGCTGGAGGCCGAAGCGAAGGGTGGCCCTCCGGCCGACATCTACACCCTCTACTGACCAGCGCCAATGCGTATCCTTCGGGCAATCCTCGCCAGCCTGGGCTCGCCGATCTGCTGGCTCGCCGCGGTTCCGGTCCTCGCGCTCGGCTTCCCCTTCTGGGGGATCGCCGGGCTTACCCGCATCGTCTCCTGGATCCTGCGTCTCGGCGCGCCGCACCCCGTGCCCTGGCAGCAACTCATGGCCTTCGAGCCCACCATCGGCTGGAAGCCGCGACCCCTCCTCGACGCCTACGCGAAGGGGGCACGGGTCTTCCACCTCACCACCGATGCCGAGGGCTGGCGCGGCCGCACGACGATCGAGGAGAGCGACATCGTCGTGTTCGGCGACTCCTTCGCCTTCGGTTACGGCGCCGACGACCGCACGTGGTTCGCCGCGCTGCACACCACCCTGCGCATCAAGGGGATCGGCGCCAACGGCTACAACATGGTCCAGGAGCTCCTCTGGATGGAGCGGCTCGCCCCACGGCTGCGCGGCAAGCTCGTCGTCTGGTTCGTCTACTACGGCAACGACCTGTACGAGAACCTGCAGCCGAACCTCGACCGCTACCGGATGCCGTTCGTCCGGCCCATCCCGGGCTCGAAGGACTGGGAGATCGTGACCTCGCACATCCGGCCGGAGCCGTGGCCGTGTCCCACGCCCCGCCGCTACTATCCCAGGCTCGCCGAGATCTGCAGGCCGTCGTTCCTCTCCGAACGGGCCTTCGCCGCGTGCTCGTTCCTGCTCGCGCGCGGCCGCGACATCTGCCGCGAGGCTCGGGCCCCGCTCGTCGTGATCGGGATTCCCGTCCCCGCGCAGCTCGAGCCGGAAGGGATCAGTCGCCTGGCCGCAATGGCCCCTGACGCTGCCGCCTTCGACCCGGACCTGCCGGACCGTCGACTCGCAGAAACCTGCCGCGCGCTCGGCGTCCCGTTCGTCACCCTCAAGGACCACCTCACCGCGGACGACTACATCCGCGGCGACGGCCACTGGACCCCGGCAGGGCACCGCCGCGTCGCCACGCTCCTCGGACAACTCCACCGCGAGCTCGTCGGCGGCGGCAAACCCGACCGGACACCCAGACTCGAGATCGCCACGAGCTGACTATGGCCGAGCCCCGGAAGCTCGTCGCGGTCGTGGTCCCCGCGTCCGACCGCACGGAGCTCACCGCCGACGAAGAGATCTCGCTCCGGCACCTCCTCCACTTCCTCGGGGACTACGACCGCTACCTCGTCCTGCCCAGGGGCAGCGACCTCCGCCTCCCGGGCTTCGCAGCCAAACGCTTCAACAGGAAGTTCTTCGGCAGCGCCAGAGCCCACACGCGGCTCATGCTCTCGCGGAGGTTCTACGCGGAGTTCCGCGAGTACCGATACATCCTGATTTACCACCTCGACGCGCTCGTCTTCTCCGACCAGCTCCGCGAATGGTGCGAAACGGGCCTGGACTACATCGGCGCGCCCTGGCTCCGCTCGGCTGAGGAGCCCGCCCACGGGTTCGCGGGCGTGGGCAACGGCGGCTTCTCGCTCCGCAAGGTCTCGAGCATGCTCCGCGTGCTGGATTCGCGTCGCTACCAGCTCGACCCGGAGGCCTACTGGGCAAGGTACCACGCGTGGAAGCCGTGGCCGAAGCGCCTCTTCGGCTGGCCGCTGAAAGGGCTCAAGCGGGCACACCGCCTGAACGGCGCGCGCTGGGAGGCGTCCCGCTTCCGCGGCAACGAGGACAAGTTCTGGGCGAAACGGGCCCAGCACTACGACCCGGAGTTCCGCATCGCCCCGGTCGAGGTCGCGCTCCGCTTCGCCTTCGAGGTGGCGCCCCGCTACTGCTTCGAGCAGAACCAGCGGACGCTCCCGTTCGGGTGCCACGCCTGGCCACGGTACGATCGGGCATTCTGGGAACCATACCTGCTGAAGTAGCCGCATGCGCTGCCCCAGCCTGGACGACCTCCCGCCCCCGCCGCCCGGCCGCACCGGCTGGCCGTGGACCGAGGCCAGCCCCGACCTGCCCGAGCGCCAGGCGGATGGCCGGCCCTGGCCCCGCATCAGCGTCGTCACGCCGTCCTACAACCAGGCCGCGTTCCTCGAGGAGACGATCCGTTCCGTGCTCCTCCAGGGGTACCCGGACCTCGAGTACGTGGTCATCGACGGCGGCAGCCGCGACGGCAGCGTCGAGATCATCGAGAAGTACTCTCCCTGGCTCGCGTACTGGACCAGCGAGCGGGACCGGGGGCAGAGCCACGCGATCAACAAGGGATTCCAGCGCACGACGGGCGAGATCCTGGCCTGGCTCAACAGCGACGACACCTACTACCCCGGCGCCCTCTCCACCGCGGCCCGGGCCATGGCGTCTGCTCGCTGCGACATCCTGATCGGCGCGATGGACAAGGTCGAGGTCTCCGGCCAGGCGATCCGGTTCGTGAAGCGCAGCTCTCCCCGCGAGGGCCGCCGCCTCCACACCTTCCCCGTCCTCGCCCGCGCGCGACAGGCAGACTTCCACCTGATCCAGCCGCCCATGTTCTGGCGCCGCGCCCTCTGGGAACGGACCGGCGGGCTGGACGAACGCTACCACCACGTCATGGACCTGGAATGGTGCAGCCGCGCCCTCGCCTGCGGCGCCACCGTGGCGACCATCGACGACGTGCTCGCCCGGTTCCTCCTGCACCCCGGGTCCAAGACCCACGACCTCCACGATCGGCACCTCGAAGAGCGCGTGCTGATGTACCTGCGCCTGGGGCGGACGCCCGGCTTCCGCCGGCTCCCCTGCCTGCTCGCCGCCCTCGAGCCGGCCCGGCGCGTCCTCGCCCGCCGCGCACACCGCCGCCTCGCCGAGGGCCGAATGTTGACCGGGTTCCTGCTGAGAACCGCCTCATTCGCGATCCGCGGCCTCGACCACGCCGCAGCCCTGCTCCGGAGCGACCAGCATGGCCACTCTCTCCCCCACCGCCGCTAGCCTGCCGACCCGCGGCGCCGCCTCCTCGGCCGCCAACCGGGTCGACATCATCGGGATCGGCGTCCAGAAGGCCGCCACCACCTGGATCTTCCGTTGCCTGGCCGAACACCCGGAGATCCGGACCGCCGCCCTCGACGGGCCCAACAAGGAGCTCAACTTCTTCAACCACGAGTACGAGCGCGGCTACGCCTGGTATCACCGCGGCTTCGCCTTCGGCCCGTGGAAGACGCTCGAGTTCTCCACGCTCTACTTCCACGACCGCAACGTGCCGTCGCGACTGGCGCGCTACAACCCCCGCGCCCGGCTGCTCCTGGCGCTCCGCAACCCCATCGATCGGGCTTTCTCGCACCACAAGCACGAGATCCGACGCAAGCGGCTCCCCAGGGAGCTGTACGACTTCTGGGCGGCGCTCGAACAGAACCCGACCTACGTCGAGCAGGGGCTCTACGCCACGCACCTGACCCGCTGGCTCGAGCACTTCCCCCGTGACCAGATCCACATCGTCTTCTACGAAGACATCTGCGCCCGCCCGGCCGAGGTCTTCCGGGGCATCCTCGAGTTCCTCGGCGTCGACCCGGCCTTCCTCCCGGCGCGGCTGGAAGAGCGCGTCAACGCGACGATCTTCCGCCGCAACGAGGAGCTGGAGCGCCTCATGCGCCGATCCTCGAGGCTCATCCGCCGGCGGCTGGGCGAGACCTGGGTCGCCGCCGTGAAGGCGACGGGCGTCCCGGCCCTCGTCCGGGCCTACAGCCGCAAGCCCGTGCCCGAGCCGGAGATCCCGCCGTTGACGGAAGAGGACCGCGCCCGCCTGGCCCGATTCTTCGAGGACGAGAACGCGAGGCTCGCCCGGCTCCTCGGGAGGAGCTTCGCCCACTGGAGGTGAGGGACCCGGCCCCGCGCCCGGAGAGCGCGTGGCCCGGTCGCGCCCCGCCAACTCGACAGAGGCCCATGCCCCGCGAACGTCATCGCGTGCTCTACGTGCAGAAGGCCCCCGGAGGCGGCTCCGTGGTGAGCCTGCACGAGCTGGTGCGCGGGCTGGATCGCAGTCGCTTCGAGCCCGTGGTGCTCTTCCACCAGCCGAGCGACTACGCTCCGGCTTTCTGCGCCCTCGGCGCGCGCGTGCTGGTCCTCGACGAGTGGCTGGCGGGAGCGCGCGGCCGGCGGACAGTTCGCGTCTGGCCTCGCAATGACCTCATCCTTGCCTGGCGTCTCGCGCGCCGCATCCGCGCCGAGGGCATCGACCTGGTCCACCACAACAACAACCTGCGCGCGAACCGCGTCTCGGTGCTCGCCGCCTGGCTGGCCGGCGTGCCGCAGGTCTGCCACGTGCGCATGCTACGGCCTTACTCCCGCTGGACGGATCGCCTGATCGCCGGCTGCGTGCGCCGCTTCATCTACATTTCGACGGCCGTCGAGCGGCAGTGCCGGCGCAGTATCGGGATCCCCGAGCACAAGGGAGAGGTGATCACCGATCCGGTCGATGTGACGGCGTTCGCGAACGCCGGCTGCGCCGCACGGCGCATCCGGGCCGAGTTCTCCCTGGGCGAGCGCGACCCGCTCATCGCCAACGTCGGGCGGCTCGTAGCGTGGAAAGGCCAGGATTACTTCCTCCGGGCGATGGCCGAAGTCGTCCGATCCCACCCGACCGCGAAGGCCTTGATCGTCGGGGCGCCGAACGAGAGCGCGGAAAGCCAGGCCTTCTTCCAGAACCTCCAGCGGCTCGCCGGGCGGCTGGGGCTCCTGGACCGCGTGATCTTCACGGGGTTCCGCAGCGACGTCCCCGAGCTCATGGCCGCGGCCGACATCGTCGTCCACAGCTCCTCAGAGCCGGAACCGCTGGGGCGTGTCGTGATGGAGGGCATGGCGGCCGGGCGGCCGGTCGTCGCCACGGCCGCCGGCGGGGTCCTGGAGACCGTGATCCACGGTGAGACCGGGATCCTCGTCCCCCTCAAGGACCCCGGCGCCATGGCCCGGGCGATCCTTCGCCTGCTCGCGAACCCGGAGGAGGCCGAGCGCATCGGCCGACGAGCGCGGGAGTACGTCGCGGAGCGGTTCTCTCTGCCCCGCTACATGGAGGCGATCCACCGGGGGTACGAGTCCATCCTGGAAGGCCGGCCGGCCCGGAAACCGA
>DATCLG010000066.1:0-14501 GCA_036564015.1 Longimicrobiales bacterium | reverse complement strand
GCTCGGCCGGGGAGAGATCGTACTCGAGGTGGAAGGATTTGATATTGATGTACGGCGTGCGGAGCGCCTTCACCATCTCGATCGCCCGGGCGCGCGGGAACTTGCGGAGCGAGTAGCTGGCCACGCCGAGGCGGAGCGTTTCGGCGGCTGACGAGGGCGCTCCTTTCGCCGAACGCGCCCCGAGGGGAAGCCCGAGCGCTGCGCCGGCCGCGCCGGCCGCGGTGGTCTTGAGGAAGGCACGGCGCCGGAGGAGTGGGTCGGCCATGTGCACCCCCCTTCTGTGTGGTCGGACGATTCTGGAGAGTTTGTCAAGTTGCCAAACTAATGCGGTGGGGTCGCCGCCGCCAGGGTTCCCGCGGGAGCGGCGAGCCGCGAGGGCCGGGCCGTCGGCTCAACGATCCGGGGGCGGCGCCTCCGGCTCCCGGGCCGGCTGGACCGCCGGGAGGATGCCCAGCCGCACGTAGATCGGCCGGATCAGCGTGCGCAGTGTCGGAATGCGGGAGGCGAACCAGAGGGCCCCGGCCAGACACGCGGCTCCGCCGAGCGCGATCGTGGCCGGAGCGCCGATCAGGCTCGCCACCGTGCCGGCCCACAGGCTGCCGAGCGGCGCCATGCCGATGACGGACATCGTGTAGAAGCTCATTACCCGCCCCCGCTTCTCATCATCCACGATCGTCTGGATGATGGTGTTGCTCGAGGAGGTCTGCACCATGAGCCCGAAGGTCGCGAACATGAGGCAGGCCATCGAGAACCAGGTGAGGCGGGAGAGCGAGAACGCCAGGAGCCCGACCCCGAAGCAGCCGCCGGCCAGGGCGATGATGCGCACGAGCCCACGGACCGAGTTCCGGGACGCCACGAACAGCGCCCCCGCGAGCGCGCCGAGCCCGGCCGACGACATCAGGAAGCCGTAGGTCGAAGGGGCACCGTGCAGGACCTCGGTGGCCATCACCGGGAGGAGGACGGAGTAGGGCGCGCCCATGAAGCTGACCAGCGCCAGGAAGAGCAGCACCGTCCGGATGGGCGGGGAGCCGAACGTGTAGGCGAGCCCGTCCTTCAGCTCGAGCAGCACCTGCGGCTTCCCGATGGCGGGCTTCCGTTCCGCGGCCGGGATCCTGATCCGCAGGATCGCCGCGAGCACGGCCACGTAGCTGAGGCCGTTGAGGAGGAAGCAGACTCCTTCGCCCACGGCCGCCACCAGCACCCCCGCGATCGCCGGGCCGATCAGCCGACCGGCGTTGAAGGTCGACGAGTTCAGGGCGATCGCGTTCGAGAGGTCCTCTTTCCGCTCGATGAGCTGGATGAAGAAGGCCTGGCGGGCGGGCACGTCGAAGCCGTTCGCGGCGCCCGCGATGGCGCTCAGGACCAGGATCTGCCAGACCCGGACCGTGTCGGTCAGGACCAGGGTCGCCAGGAGCAGCGCCTGGAGCATGAACACCGTCTGGGTCGCCAGGACGACGCGGCGGCGGTCCCACCGATCGGCGAAGACCCCGCCTACGGGGGTGAGGAGGAGCGTGAAGATCTGGCTGGCGAAGCCGACCGCGCCGAGGACGAAGGGCGACCCGGTCAGCCGGTACACCAGCCAGCTCATCGCCACCTGCTGGGTCCAGGTGCCGATCACCGAGATCGCCTGGCCCGAGAGGAAGAGGCGGTAGTTGCGATGGCGGAGGGCGCGGAACGCCAGGTGGAAGAACCCGGGCTGGCGCGCGTGACCCGGCGCCGCGCCCATCGATGCTGGATTCTCTTCTATGGCAGCCATGACGACTGCGCTCGAAAAGCACCGGGCGCGCGAGTCGAGCGTGGCGGAGCCTCGCCCGAGCCCGTGCGTCCGGGCATCGGTCCGATCCTTGCCATGGGAGGCCGGGGTGTCCGCCCCCGCGGCGGCCGGCTCGCGGCGCGGCAAGTGACGGAATCGTAGTCACTTGCCGCCGGCCAGGCCGCGCATGAGCATAGCGGGGCGGAACCGGCGGCGCAAGAGGTGTCGCCGATGGTGGACGGGGCCGGCGCGGCGGGCTAGATTAGGCGCCCGGTGATCCCCGGGGCACCGTGCTCTCCGGCCTGACTCCTGCTGCCGCCGCGCGCCGGGTTTTGTGTGGAGACCGATCGGGTTCGCGTGCCCGGCCTGCTTGCTGACCATGTTGCGCATCGTCGTGACGGTTCTCTTTCTCCTGGTCGCGTCGGTGGGTTCCGCCGCGGAGGCGCAGAGCCTGAAGGGGTCGACCGCGTCGATGATCCGGCAGAACCAGGTCGCCCAGGAGAACAAGTTCACGTTCCTGGAGACGCCTGCGGATGTGAGGCGGTTCGTCGAGGCGGGCTACCTGGTTCCGGTGCCGGGGAACGCCGATTATCGGCTGCACAACGTGCCATTTCCGTACGCCCGGCCGGCGGTGAAGACGTTCATCGAGCGGCTGGCGAGGCAGTACCGGGCGGCGTGCGGGGAGGTGCTGGTCGTGACGAGCCTGACGCGGCCGACGAGCCGGCAGCCGCCGAACTCCCATGCGCTTTCGGTCCATCCGACGGGGATGGCCGTGGATCTCCGGATCAGTCGCCGGGCTTCCTGCCGGCGGTGGCTCGAGTCGACGCTGCTCCACCTGGAAGGGCAGGGGGTGATCGACGCCACGCGCGAGCGACGGCCGCCGCATTACCATGTGGCGGTGTTCCCGGAGCGCTACACGACCTACGTCGCGCTGCAGCAGGGGGGCGCCGGGGGGACGGAGGACGAGGGAGGGGCGGTCGCGTGGCGAGCTGCGGAGGAGAAGGCGTCCGGGGAGGGCTACATCATCCACCGGGTCCGGGCGGGCGAGACCCTCAGCCACATCGCCCGGCGCTACGGCACGACCGTGGCGCGGCTCAAGGAAGCCAACAATCTCACCTCATCCCGCATTCTCGCGGGCCAGCGGCTCAAGGTTCCCGTGTCGGGCTCCCGCGAGTCGGCCTCGGGCGACTGACGCGCGACGCGAGTCGGTCGCGGAGGGGCCGCGTCAGAATTCCCCGACGAACCCGATTTCCGGGCGCAGCTCGTAGCCGAGGCGCCGTTTCACCGTCTCCTGGGCGAGGTCGATGAGGGCCCGCACGTCGGCTGCCCGCGCTCCGCCCAGGTTCACGATGATGTTGGCGTGCTTGTGGAAGATCTGCGCGTTGCCGATGATGTGGCCCTTCAGCCCGCACTCGTCGATCAGGCGGCCAGCGCCGATGCCCTCGATCTTCTGGAAGATCGAGCCCGCGGAGGGGTAGAGCCAGAGGTCCGGGTGGCGCTCGTCGCGCCACTTGAGGTTCTCGCGCATGACGTAGCGCAGCTCTTCCTCGGGCCGGGGCTCGAGCCGGAAGGTGACGCTGAGCACGATGTCGCGGCGCTCGTGCAGGATGCTGTAGTCGTAGCCGAACCGGAGGTAGTCGCGGTCCACGGTGCGGAGCTCGCCCTCTTCGGTCAGGAGCTCGCACGACTCGACGACCTCCTCGATGAAGACCGTGCGCTCGCGTTCGGGGGGCGGGGAGAGGAAGTGCAGGTTCTGCCAGATCGCCCCGCCCACGGTGCTGGGGATGCCGACGAAGTGGTGGAGGCCGCCGAGCCCGCGGGCGACGGTGGCCTCGATGAGGTCGTGGAAGATGCGTTCGCCGCTGGCGGCGCGGACGCGGTGGTCGTCCAGGAACTCGATGCCGCGGGCCTCGTTGCGGATGACCAGCCCGCGGAAGCCGCGGTCGCCGACCAGGATGTTCGCGCCGAAGCCCAGGACGAAGTGCGGGATGCCGAGCTCGCGAGCGGTGAGGACCGCGTGGGCGAGCTCTTCGGGCGTGCGTGCGCGGTAGAACCAGTCGGCCGGGCCGCCGATCCGGAAGGTGGTGTACGGCGCGAGCGGGACGTCGCACTCGATCCTGTCGGCCCCGAGCCGGGCGACGAGGGCGCTGAGCATCTCCTTCACCGGGGACCTCCCTACGGGGTTCGTTCCGGGCAGACGGTTGGCCGGGCCGCGGGGCCCTGGCCGTGCGCGATGCGCACGAGGCGCGCCGCGCGGGGGCGGGCGCGGAGGGGCGGTTGGCCCGCTATGCCTCGTGCGCTTACGGCGCGGCCCGGTAGTAGGGGTCGGTGCCGCTGGCGTGGTCGGTCACATCCTCCACGGCCACGACCTCCGGGACCGCCTCGCGGATCATCCGTTCGACCCCCTGACGCAGCGTCACCCGGGCGAGGCCGCAGCCCTGGCAGCCGCCGCTCATCCGCACGTAGACGACGTTCTGCCGGACGTCGACCAGCGTGATGTGGCCTCCGTGCGCGGCCACGGCCGGGTTGATCCGCTCTTCGAGGACCCGCCGGACCCGGTCCGCCAGCTCGCCCGTGGGCGGTTCGGTGCCCAGGGGCCTGACGTTCGGGTTGCGGACCTCGAACCCGCTCTCGCCGGCCCGCTCGACGTAGTCGATGGTCGAGCCGTCGAGGAGAGCGGCGCTGCGCGGGTCGATGTAGGCGTGGAAGCCGCCCGCATCGACGACGACGTCGTCGTCCTCCTTCTCCCACTCCTCCACCAGCGCGAACTCGTACTCGGGAGCGAACGGGCTGGTGCCCGGGACGACGCCGATCCTGAGCGCAGGGTTGTCCACGTAACCCTGGGCCATGAAAGAGAGGACCATTTCCCTGGCCTTCTCTGTGAACGTCAACATGAGGACCTCCTGTTCCCCCGTCGGGAGCCGTAGCGGCCAGCCGTCGCCCTGCATTACCCCGGACGAGGCGGCCCGGTCCGCTGCCGGGGCTGCCCGGCCCGAACGTCGGGACGGGCGCTGCCCGGGACGCGGCCACCCGGAGATCGGGGGGTCCGGGTTCCATCGCGAACCTGCACCGGTACCGGAAGAAGTTACGAGCGGCGGGACCCCTCGGCCAGTGCGGCGTTCGGCGGGGCGCGCCATCGTCCAGACTCGAGGGCCGGGGCCGGGCGACGGGCGCGGCGCTCTGCGGCTTGCGGGCCCGCGCCTCCGGCGAGCCGGATCGATCCCCGCGCGGTTGTTGGCCGCACTTGCCCGGGGTATATTCGCGGTCGCTCCCGGCCGGCTCCTCCTCGCGCCCTGCCGCGTTCGGCAGGCGTCCGATCGCCGGCGAGGGTGGGCTGCCGGCCCCGAGCGAGACGGGCCGGCGCGGGGGCGGCCGGTCGCTCCTCCCACTCGGCAAGGATGGCTGAGACTCACACGCCCGAACGCTTCCTGGAAGCCCTTCGCGCCCGCGGCGTCGCCCGGGTCCGCCGGGTCCGCTTCAAGGACAACCGCTGGCGACTCCTCTCCGTTTCCCGGGACCGGAGCACGCTCCACGCGCACCGGTGTTTCCAGGCCGCGCCGGAGGAGGTCCTGGACGCCATCGCCGTCTTCCTGCGCGCCAAGCCGGGGACGGCGGAGTACCGGCGCGCGGTCGAGCGGATCCGGTCGTGGCCGGGGGCGAGGGACGGGCTGGAAGAGTCCCGACGACGGGCGGCGGCGAGGGCCCGGACCCGCCGCGCGCGGCCTCGGGGCCCGGGGTCCTGCGTCGCTACCCCGGAGCAGCGGGAGTGTCTGCGGGCGCTGTACGCGGAGCTCAACCGCCGCGCGTTCGGTGGGCGGCTGCCGGAGGGGATTCCTATCCGGCTGAGTGGCCGGATGTCGCGGCGGTACGGGCACGTCCGGTTCGACCGCGGGGCGGGGGGTGAGCGGCTGGTCGTCGAGGTGGCTCTAAACGTCGACCTGATGCTGGAGGGGAACGAGCGCGAGCTGGTCGACACGATGCTCCACGAGCTGGCCCACATCGAGGCGTGGCTGTTCCACGGACACGCGGGCCACGGGGCGCCGTGGCGGCGGATCGCGCGACGGGTGGGCTGCGAGCCGCGGGCGTGCACGCGACGGGCGATCCGGCGGCGTCCGGCGGGGGTCCGGCGGATCACCCGCGTGCCGGCGGTCCTGTTGCCGTGAGGCCGGGTCGCGCCGGGGCGTCGGGCCGGCCGGGGCAGCGGGCGCGACCGCAGGGTCGAGCGAACCCGGGAACCACAGGGCGAGAGGAGGCGCGCATGAAGCTGGGATTCATCGGGCTGGGCGCCATGGGACAGCCAATGGCCCGCAACCTTCTCCGGGCGGGCCACGAGGTGACCGTCTGGAACCGGTCCCGGGAGCGGGCGGAGGCGCTGGCGGGGGAGGGGGCGCGGGTGGCGGGGTCGCCGGCCGAGGCGGCTGCGGGGGCCGAGGTCCTGATCACGATGCTGGCGGATGACCGGGCGGTGGAGGAGGTCGTGTGCGGCGAGGCGCTGGGCGCCCTGGGTCCCGGCGCGGTGCATGTCGCGATGAGCACGATCAGCGTCGCGCTCTCCCGGCGGCTGGCGCAGGAGCACGCTGCCGCGGGGCAGCAGTACGTGGCCGCGCCCGTGTTCGGCCGCCCGGATGCCGCGGCGGCGGCCCAGCTCTGGATCGTGGCCGCGGGTCCGGCGGAGGCGCTCGAGCGGTGTCGGCCGATCTTCGCTGCGCTGGGCCAGGGGACCTTCGAGCTCGGCGCCGACGCGCCGGTCGCGCACCTGGTGAAGCTCGCGGGCAACTTCCTGATCATCTCGATGGTGGAGGCGCTCGGGGAGGCGTTCGCGCTGGTGCGGAAGGGCGGGCTCGAGCCGGGGGCGTTCCTGGAGACGATGAACCGGGCGCTCTTCAAGTCGCCGCTCTACGAGCGGTACGGCAGGCTCATCGTGGAGGAGCAGTACGAGCCGGCGGGCTTCAAGCTCCGGCTCGGCCTGAAGGACGTGCGGCTGGCGCTCCAGGCAGCGGAGGAGCTGGCGGTACCGATGCCGCTGGCGAGCGTGGTCCGGGATCACCTGCTGACGGCGGTGGCGCGGGGCCAGGGCGAGATCGACTGGTCCGGGCTCGCGCGGGTCGTCGCGGAGCAGGCGGGCCTCGGGGCACGGGCGGCGGGGTGAGGGGGCGGCAGGGAAGGGGCGGCCGTGCCGGGCCGCTTTCGCGCCGCGGGTTGTCGTCGGCCGGCGCAGGCGTGTAAATTCGCGGAGATCGCGCGCTTCCGACGCGGCGCGCGATCTGAGCGACCACGAAACATAGACAGGATCGTTACGATGTCTGCCTTGCCTCCCGCCACTCTGGATGGCTGGTTCGCTTTGCATCAGGTCCTTGCCCAGGACTGGGCGGCGCTGCATCGCCTGACGGACGCAGAACGCAAGCGCGTGGCCGAAGAGGCCCGTGTCGTGCTCTCGGAGCTCGCGAACCCTTCCGTGCCCGGCTGGAGCGCCGGTTTCCGCCTGATCGGAGGGCGCGCGGACTGGCTGCTCATCCATTTCCGCGAAACGCCGGATCAACTCGCGGACGCGCAGCTCCGGCTGCGGCGTTCCGCGCTGGGCCCGTTCCTCCGCGTGGAGTACGACTACGTCTCCGTGGCGGAGGCCAGCATGTACCATGCGACGGTCGAGGCTGCGCGCCAGGCCGATCCGGGCAGCGAGGAGTTCAAGAAGGTCCTGGACGAGCTGATCGCGGCCGAGCTGGCGGTGCCGCACGTCCAGGCCCGGCTCCGTCCCGCCAACCGCACGGATATGCCGTACGCGTGCTTTTATCCGATGAGCCGGCGGCGTTCGCATCCGGACAACTGGTACACGCTGCCGGTGGAGGAGCGGGCGCGGCTGATGCGCGAGCACGGGTTGTCGGGCCGGCGCTATGCCGATCGGGTGTACCAGGTGATCTCGGCGTCGGTGGGGCTGGACGACTGGGAGTGGGGCGTGACGCTCTTCGCGTTCGACCTGCTGGATTTCAAGCGGATCGTGGGGGAGATGCGCTTCGACGAGGCGAGCGCGCGGTATGGGGAGTTCGGCCCCTTCTACGTCGGGATCCGGATGACGCCGGAGGAGTGGGCGCAGGCGCTCCTTCCGGCGTGAGGGCCGGGACGGCGGGTGTCGGGCGGCGAGCGGGATGAAGCTCTTCCAGATTCGGGTCAGGAAGCGGCGGCCGGCGCCGCGGGAGGCGGCTGAGGGGGGCGCGCCTCGTCGGCTGCGCGTGTTCGTGACCGGCGCGACGGGGTACATCGGGAGCGCGGTGGTGCGGGAGCTGGTGAGCGCGGGCCACGAGGTGACGGGGCTCACCCGGTGGGCGGAGAAGACGCTGGAGATCCGTGCGCTGGGTGCGCGGGCGGTGGTGGGCGATCTCCTGGACCCGAACAGCTATCGTCGGGTCGCCGCGGCGCACGACGTGCTCATTCACGCGGCGGGGATCCCCTGGCCGCGCGGCGAGGCGGCGGAGCGGGGGGCGGTGGAGGGGCTGCTGTGGGCGGCGGGGCAGGGGGAGCGGCGCGAGGATGAGCCGCCGCGGAGCGTGATCTACACGTCGAGCTGCTTCGTGCTGGGGAACACGGGGGATCTCGCCGCCGACGAGAGCGCGCCGGTGGCGACCGCGCCGGAAGCGGCGGTGTGGCGAGCCGCGTACGAGCGGCGTGTGCTCGCCGCGAACAGCGAGGCCGTGGCCGCGGCGGTGATCCGGCCGGGGGTCGTCTACGGCGGGCGCCGCGGCCTGATCAGCGCGTTCTTCGCCTCCGCGGAGGAGGAGGGTGCCGCCGCCTTCGTCGGGGATGGCCGGAATCGCTGGTCGCTCATCCACCGCGAAGACCTCGCCCGGCTCTACCGCCTGGTTGCCGAGCAGCGGGCGCGGGGGATCTTCCACGGCACGGACGGATCCGCCGTCCCGGTGGCGGAGCTGGCGCGGGCGGCGAGCGATGCGGCGGGGAAGGGAGGGGCCGTCCGGAGCATCCCGCTCGACGAGGCGCGGCAGGCGATGGGCCCCGGGGCCGAGGCCCTGACGCTGGACCAGGTGATCTGCGCGCGGCAGGCGGAGTCGCTCGGCTGGCGGCCCGCTCACCCGCCGTTCATCGAGAGCGTGGAGGCCGTCTACCGCGAATGGAAGGAAGCCGCGCCGTGACGATGGGCCCGGCGCTGAACGGCCGCGCGCCGGGGCGGCAGCCTCACCCCGTGTTCCGCAGCCCCGCGGCGATCCCGTTGATCGTGGCCGCGAGCGCGTAGTTCAGCGCTTCGGTCTCCTCGCCCGCCCGCTTGCGGCGCAACAGGTCCACCTGGATAAGGCTCAACGGGTCCACGTACGGATTGCGGAGCCGGATCGAGCGGGCCAGAACCGGGTTGTTCTCCAGCAGCCGGGTCTGGCCGGTCACCCGCAGCAGCATGCGCCGGGTCCGCTCGAACTCGTCGACGATCAGCCGGAAGACGCGCTCCCGCACCCCCGGATCAGTGACCAGCTCGGAGTAGAGCCGGGCGATCGTCATGTCGGCCTTCGCCATCCCCAGCTCGACGTTGCGGATCAGGTCCTTGAACAGGAGGAACTCCCGCATCATCCGCTGGAGGAGCCGCTCGTGGTCGCTGCTGCGGGCCATGAAGCGCTCCAGGGCGTAGCCGACGCCGAACCAGGCGGGCAGCACGTGCCGGCTCTGCATCCACCCGAAGACCCACGGGATCGCCCGTAGGTCCTCGATTCCCCGCATCTCGCCGCGCCGCGGAGGCCGCGAGCCGATCCGGGCGAGCTCGAGCTCGCGGACCGGCGTGGCCTCCTCGAAATAGGGGAGGATGTCGGGGTTCTCGGCGATGTTCTCGCGGTAGAAGGCGAAGGCCTCCGCCGAGAGCGTCTCCATTGCGTCCTCCCACTCCGCTTCGGCCCCCGGCGCCGGTCCCTCCGGGCGCGCCAGCGCCTCGAGCGACGCGGCGATCATGAGCTCGAGGTTGCGCTCGGCCAGGATCGGGTCGGCGTACTTCCAGTTCAGCACCTCGCCCTGCTCGGTGATCTTGATCTCACCGCCGAACGCGCCGACCGGCTGGGCCACGATCGCCTGGTGGGTGGGCCCCCCACCCCGCCCGACCGTCCCGCCCCGGCCGTGGAAGAGGCGGAGCTTCACCCCGCACTCCTCGGCGACCTGGTGGAGCGCCCGGTGGGCCTTGAAGATCTCCCAGATGCTGGTCAGCATCCCGCCATCTTTGTTGGAGTCGGAGTAGCCGAGCATCACCTCCTGACGGCGGCCCCAGGAGTCCAGGTAGGGCTGGTAGTCGGGCGAGGTCCAGAGCTCGCGGCAGATCGCCGGGCAGTTTCGCAGGTCCTCGATCGACTCGAAGAGCGGAACGGGCATGAGGCCCGGGTCCGTTCCCGCCCCTCCGGCGGCGGGATCGCCCTCGCTCCCCTTCACCCGCACCCCGCACAGCTCCGCCAGCCGGATCACCGCGCGCACGTCGTTCGCCGAGCGCGCTCCGCTGATCACGTACGCCTGGATCGCCTCCGGCGGGTAGCTCCGCTTCAGCTCCCCGATCATCCGGAAGGTCTCGAGCACGACGGTCGTCTCGGGGCTGGGCGGCGCGGTGAGCGAGGCTCCGCCCGGGCCAGCCAGCGCGGCGATCCTCCCCAGGTCCTCGAGCGCCCGCGTGTGCACGCGCGCGTGCTGCCGGATGTCCAGCGTATGGAGGTGAAAGCCGAACGTCTCGACCTGCCGGATCAACGGATCGAGCGCCTGCCGGGCGAGGCGCTCCCCGGCGTTCGCCGCCAGGCTCTCACGCATGAGCCGCAGGTCCGCGGCGAACGCCCCCGCGTCCGGGTACGCGTCCGGATGGGCCGGCTCCTGCCGCGCACCCTGCAGCCGCCGCCACACGTGCGTCACGAACCGGCGGTACGGCTCATAGGGCGAGTACGTCGCCGGCGCCGGGTCGGGCGAGGTCAACGTCCGCTCGTAGCGCTCGAGCGCCGCCTTCAGCTCCTCCGAGATCCCCACCTGCAGGACCGAGGGACTCAGATAATCGACCAGCTTCTCCAGTCGGCGGCTGTAGTAGTCCAGGATCGTCCGCCGGGCCATGCGCAGCGCGTCGCGCGTCGCTTCCGGCGTGACGTACGGGTTGCCATCCCGGTCGCCGCCGATCCAGGAGCCGAAGCGGACCACCACGGGCAGGTCCCGCGCCGCGAGGTCCACCCCGTACGTCGCCCGGAACGCGTACGCGAGCTCCTCGTAGAGCTGGGGCAGCGTGTCGATGATCACGTCCCGGTGGTAGTCCAGCCCCATCTCGATCTCGTCGCGTACCGTCCGGCGCCGGCGGCGCACCTCGTCCGTCTGCCACAGCGCCGTGATCTCCGCCGCGATCGCTTCCTGGTACTCCTGCGCCGCCCGGTCGGTCAGCGGGAGCCGGTCCAGCTTCTCCAGCAGGTCGGCGATGCGTTGCCGCTTGAAGAGCACCGTGCGCCGCGCCACTTCGGTCGGATGCGCCGTGAAGACCGGGATGACCAGCACCCGGCGAAGCCACTCCAGCGCCTCCTCCGCCCCGATCCCCGCCTCCCGCATCCGGAGCAGCGTCCCGTGGAACGTCCCCGGCTGGGGCGGCCGGTCCCGGAGGATCTCCGCCGCGCGACGTCGCCGCTTCCGATGGTTCGTCTCCGCCAGGTTCGTCAGCTCGAAGTAGATCGAGAACGCCCTGGCCAGCCGGTACGCCTCGGCCAGCGTCGCCGAGCGGACGATCTCCTGCGCCCGCTCCAGCAGCTCCGTGTCGACCGGGTCCTGGTCGACGGAGGCGCCCTGCTGCGCATGACGGCTGCGGTGCTGGATGAGGAGGAGACGGAGCTCCTCCACGGCGTTGAAGAGCGACTTGCCCGCCTGCTCCTTCAGCACCTCGCCGAGGAGCATGCCGAGCGAGCGCACGTCGCGCCGGAGCGGCAGCTCCTTGCGCTGCGGGTCGTCGGTCGTCAGTTCGGCCAGACGCTCCGCCTGGTCTTCCGCTTTCCAGAGAGGTTCGGACATCCGCGCAACCGGTCGAAACACGCACGGACAGCCCCACCGCCGTCCGTCGCGACAGCATGACGACGAAGGCCAACGAGACGAAGAAAATGCAGCGTCCCCCGAAAAAATGCACCGCCCCCGGGCCCGGTACAAGGCCGACCCGCGCCGCTCCGCTCCTTGCCCGTTCCGCGGCCCCGCCACATCATGCGTTCATCATCCTGTCACCCTCGGGAGGAAGCGTGATGAGATCGCTGCGCAGACTGGCCTGGCCCCTCGCGCTCCTGGGTACAGCCGCCGCCTGCGGCTCGGCCGGGTCGCGCACTTCGCCCACTTCCGCGCCCGAGGTCCGGGCCGCGGTGGAGAGCATCACGGCCGACGACCTCCTCGCCCACATCCAGGTGCTCGCTTCCGATGAGTTCGAGGGGCGCGCGCCGGGGACCCGAGGCGAGGAGCTCACGGTGAACTACCTGATCGAACAGTTCAGGAGGCTGGGGCTCAAGCCAGGGAACCCGGCCGCCGCGCCGGGCGGCACGGCCGCAGCAGCGCCCGGCACTCCCACGGAACCCGGCGCGCTCGCCAGCTACGTCCAGGAGGTGCCGCTCGTCGGGATCACGACCACCCCCACCGCCTCCTTTGTCGTCGGGGGCAAGCCGTTTCCTCTCTCCTACCCGAACGACTACGTCGCCGTCTCCCGCCGCGTGGCCCCCGAGGTCCGCGTCGATCGCTCCGAGGTCGTCTTCGTCGGTTACGGTGTGATCGCGCCCGAGTACGGCTGGGATGACTACAAGGGCGTGGACGTCCGCGGGAAGACGATCATCATGCTGATCAACGACCCCGCGGTCCCCGACCCGAACGACCCCTCCCGGCTGGACGAGAACCACTTCCGCGGCCAGGCCATGACCTACTACGGCCGCTGGACCTACAAGTACGAGATCGCCTCCGAGCTGGGCGCCGCAGCCGCGATCATCGTGCACGAGACCGGCCCCGCAGGCTATCCGTACGAGGTGGTCATCGGGAGCTGGGGCGGCGAGAACTTCGAGATCCAGCGCCCGGACGGGAACCGGGACCGCGTCGCGATCGAGGCCTGGATCACCCTCGACAAAGCGAGAGAGCTCTTCCGTGCCGCCGGCCTCGACTTCGACCAGCTCAAAGAAGCCGCGAAACGGAAGGACTTCCGCCCGGTCCCGCTGAATGCGACGGCATCGTTCCGTGCCCGGAACGCGATCCGCGAGGTGCGGTCCAGGAACGTGATCGCCCTGCTCGAGGGCTCGGACCCCGAGCTCAGGAAACAGTACGTCGTCTACACCGCCCACTGGGACCACCTGGGTCGGGACGACCGGCTCCCGGGGGACCCGATCTACAACGGCGCCCTGGACAACGCTTCTGGGACGGCGGCCCTCCTCGAGCTCGCCGAGGCGTACACCCGCCTCCCGACCCCGCCCGCCCGCTCGATCCTCTTCCTGGCCCTCACGGCCGAGGAGAAGGGCCTCCTGGGCGCAAGGTACTACGCCGAGAACCCGATCTACCCGCTCGAGCGCACGCTCGCCAACATCAACATCGACGGCCTCAACCCGTGGGGGCGGACGGAGGACATCGTGGTGATCGGGCACGGCAACTCCACCCTGGATGAGCTGCTCGAGGAGGAGGCCGCGGCGCAGGGCCGCATCGTGGCGCCCGACCCGGAGCCGGAGAAAGGGTTCTTCTACCGGTCCGACCACTTCGAGTTCGCCAAGATGGGCGTGCCCGCGCTCTACACCGACGACGGCACCCGCTTCATCGGGAAGACGCCGGACTTCGGCAAGGCGCGGCGAAACGAGTACACCAGCAACGACTACCACAAGCCCTCCGACCAGGTGAAGCCCGAGTGGGACCTCAGCGGCGCCGTCGAGGACGTACGACTCCTCTTCCAGGTCGGCTACCGCGTCGCCACCGGCGAGCGCTGGCCGGAGTGGAAGCCGGGGACCGAGTTCAGGGCCAGGCGGGAGGCGATGCTCCAGCAGGCCGCGCAGTAAGGCCGCATTCGCCTGGCCCGCCAGGCGGTCCGGCGCCGGGCGGCTCCGCCACCCGCTGAAGCCGCGGAGTCGATACGCGATAAGGCGGGATCTCAGGAAATGCTCGCGGCCGGACCGATACCGCCTCCGGCCGCGACACGAAAGGCAGGCTTCTCGCCGGAATGCCAGAAAGAGGGTGTCAGGCGGGGGCGCCGTTGACCCCGACCGGCCGGTCCAGCACCCTGCGGACAGCGCTCGTCAGCTCGTACGGGGTGAACGGCTTCTCGAGCAGCCAGGCGCCCGGCTCCATCATCGCCCGCTGCGCCGTGCCGTTCTCCGGGTAGCCCGACATGTAGAGCACCCGCAGCTCCGGCCGGAGCAGCGTCAGCCGTCGGGCCAGCTCGTACCCGCTCATCTGCGGCATGACCACGTCGGTCAGCAGGAGATGGATCGGCCGGTCGCGCCGCGAGCCCAGGGTCAGCGCTTCGTCGGTGCTCGACGCGCAGAGCACGGTGTAGCCCTTCCGTTCCAGGGACCGGCGCACCAGGTCGCGCACGGCGCCCTCGTCCTCCACCACCAGGATCGTCTCCGAGCCGCCCCGCGCCTCGCCGAGCCTGTCAGCCCCGGTCGCCGGCTCCGCCACCGCCTCCACACGCGGCAGGTAGACCTCGAAGGTGGTGCCCTGCCCGGGCTCGCTGTAGACCCAGATGTAGCCCCCGCTCTGCTTGACGATCCCGTAGACCGTGCTGAGACCCAGCCCGGTGCCCTTCTCCTTGGTC
>DATCLG010000065.1:0-13410 GCA_036564015.1 Longimicrobiales bacterium | reverse complement strand
TACGAGTACGACTTCGGGGACTCGTGGGAGCACGAGATCCTGGTCGAGGCGATCGAGGCGCCGCGGCCCGGCGAGCGGGACCCGGTCTGCGTGGCGGGGGAGCGGGCGGCTCCGCCCGACGATTCGGGCGGGCTCTGGGGCTACTACGACTGGCTCGACGCGCTGGCGGACCCTGCCGACCCGCGCCACGACGACGCCCGGGAGTGGCTGGGCGAGGACTTCGATCCCGAGGCGTTCGACGTCGCGCGGGCGAACCAGCAGCTGGCGCGCCTCGGTGGCGGCGTGTGGCCCGGGTCGATGGCGGGCGGGGGCGGGGCCGGGGGCGGCGCCACGACGCCCGGGCCGGGCCAGGGAGTGGAAGGCGTCGCGCGCGACGACGACGTCGGCCCCGGCTCCTCCGCCGAGAGCGGCCGGGGGCCGCATGCGCGCCGGATCTCGGCGCTGCAGGCGGGAATCCGCGCCATGGCCCGGCAGGTCGTCCAGGAGGCGCTCGATGCGAACCCGCACGCCACGCTCGACGACCTCAACGCGGCGCTGGCGCGGCGGGTGGCGCGCTACAACCAGACGCCGCAGCGGGAGCTGGGCGGCCTCTCACCTTCGCAGGTCCGGGCGCTGACCGACGATGACTGGGAGGGGAACGGTCCGGTAAGGCTGAACGCCGCGCTCTCGCTCGACGACCTGGCGGGCTCGCGCACGCTGGCCAACGCGCGGGCGTTCCTCGGCCTCCTCGTCGACCGCGACGGGCTCGGCGCGACGACGACGGGGAGCCTGAACCGCGCCGCGGTCGCGGCCCTCCTCGAGCGGATCGAGCTGCCGGGCACGATCTTCGACGAGCTGCCGCCGGACCGGAAGGTCATCAACGAAGGCGACGTCCGGGCGCTGCACCACCTGCGCGTCGTGCTCGAGCTGGCGGGGCTGGTCCGCCGCCGGAAGGGCGCGTTCCAGGCGACGCGCAAGGCGCGGGAACTGCTCGAGCCCGGCCGCGCCGGCGAACTGTTCACGCTCCTCTTCCGCACGCATTTCCGGACGTTCAACCTGGCGTACGTTGATCGCGCCCCGGAGGCGCCCGGGTTCCAGCGCACGATCGCGTTCTCGATGCACCGCTTCGCCCGGGTCGGCGGCGAATGGGCCCGGCCGGAGGAGCTGGTCGATCGTCTCGTGCTCCCCGCGGTGCGCGACGAGCTCCCGGTCCGTACGCTGCGCTTCGGCCAGGACGCGGTCGCCTGGGACGACCTGGCGATCATTATCGAGAGCCGGCTGCTGCGCCCGCTGGCGGAGTTCGGCCTGGCGGAAAGCCGCGAGGTGCGTGTCGACGGGTCGGTCCTGCCGCACTACGCGTACCGCAAGTCGCCGCTCTTCGACAGATTCCTGCAGTTCGAGCCGGGGTGACCGGCCGGCCGCCGGCGGCGGGCCCCCTGGCCGCGTTCTTGCTTCCGTCTACCGGCTTCGGGGCGTTACCGTGGTCGGGACGATGGAGATGGCCGCGCGGATCAGAACGACGGCCGGGGCGGTGCTGATGCTGCTGTTCGCCTCGGCGCTGCCCGCCCAGGAGCCGCCGGTGGTGCTGCGGCTCTCGCTGGAGGAGGCGCTCCTGCTGGCCGAGGCGACGAGCGAGCCGCTCGTGATCGCCGAGGCCGGGGTGGAGCGGGCGCGGGGAGAGGTGCTCCGGGCGCGCAGCGAATACTTCCCGCAGATCACGGGCTCGGCGACCTACACCCGCACCTTCCAGAGCGAGTTCTCGGGGTTCGACGGGGGCGGAACAGGAGGTGCCGCCCCGCCGCCTCCGCGCTGCGGCCCGTTCGCGCCCGACACGGCACTGCCGCTCCCGGCGCGGGTGGACACGCTCGAGCGCGCGGTCGCCTGCCTGGCGTGGCTCGCAGCGGGTGGCGGACCGCCGCCCGACCTGAGCAGCCTCTTCGGTAACGACTTCGGTGTGTTCACCAGCCCCCACCGCTACGACTTCGGCCTGCTGCTGACCGTGCCCCTCTACACGGGTGGCCGGCGGGCCGCCGAGGCGGAGGTGGCGGAGGCGGGGCGGCGGAGCGCGGATGTGGAGGTCCAGGCCCGCCGCGCGCAGCTCACCTTCGACGTCGCCCGCGCCTACTTCGACGCCGCCCTCGCCCAACGCCTGGTCTACATCGCGGAGCAGGCCTTGGCGCAGGCCGAGCGCGCCCTCGAGGTGACGCTCGTCGCGGTCGAAGCCGGTGACCAGGCGGAGTTCGACGCGCTCCGCGCCCGGGTCGCGCGGGACAACCAGCGGGCGGAGGTCTCGCGACGCCGGGCCGAGCGCGAGATCGCGTTCAACCGCCTCCGCACGCTTGCCGGCCTGCCCCTGGACCAGCCCATCGAGCTCACGACCGAGCTGGGCGACGAGGTCCCGCCCGCGATCACGAAGCGCGCGGCGATCCCCGAAGGGCCGGACACCGCCGCCACGCTCCGCTCCACGGTCCGCCAGGCGGCCGAAGCGGTGCGCATCCAGGAAGGGCTCCTCCGCATCGCCCGGTCGCAGCGCCTGCCCCAGGTGTCCATCACGGGGCAGTACGGCCGGGTCGCCTTCTCGCGTGATCTGATTCCCGGCTGGGACGACTTCCGCACGACCGCGTGGCTCGCGATCAGCGCGGACGTGCCGATCTTCACCGGCGGCCGGCTCCGCGCCGACGAGATCATCGCGCGAGCCGACCTGCGCGAGGCGAGCGCTCGCTTCGCGGAGCTGACCGAGCTCGCGGCCGAGGACGCGGCCGCCACGCTCGAGCGCCTGAGCGCGGCGCGCGCGGCGTTCGAGGCGACGACGGGCACGATCCGGGAGGCGGAGCGCGCCTACGAGATCGCCGAGCTGCGATACCGCGAGGGCGCCGCCTCGCTCCTCGAGCTGACCGACACCCGGCTCATGCTCGAGGAGGCGCTCGCCAACCGCGCGATCGCGGCGCGCGACCTCCAGGTCGCCCAGATCCGCCTCGTGCTGCTGCCCGACCTGCCGCTCGAGGCCGTGACCGCGGCCGGCGCCGGCGCGATCGCCGCCACGGCGGCCGTGACCGGCGGGACGGTCGCCGCCGGCGCCGCGGCCGGTGTCTCCGCCATCGTCACCCGCACGCAACGGCTTGTCCCGGCGGCGGCCGGACGCACCCCGCTGGCGCCCCGGACGGGGGCGACGGGGGGTACGCCCTCCGGCGGCGGCACGTCCTCGCCGCGGGCGGGGGAGGGGAGGCCGGAGTGAGGCGGGGTGCGGGAGGGCCAGGTACCGGGCGTGGGTCTCGCTCGCGGCCGCAGTGGAGCGGCAAGCAAACACCATTTCGGGCTCAGCCGTTGGTCGGCTCTCCGACATCCGGGGCCGGCATGACGCAGGGCGTCAGAGTCAACGCAAGAACGTCTCTGGCGGAGACCGTTATGCGCGCGCGCTTGCCCCGCGGGGCCACTCCGGTCTCTTGGTCCGGCTCAAGGGCGGTGCGTTCCCCCTGGAGCGGCCTCGCTCCCGCTCGCGGAGCCTCCTCGGAGCTTCGCTCCTGCGAGGTCTCCGCTCGCCCCGCGGAACGCCGCTACAGGGGGGTGCACCGCCCCCGGTATGGGGGCGCCGCGAACGGGTCCACGCGGATCCGAATATTCCGGCGAAGCGCCAGAGAAAAACGAAGCAGGGTGGATGCGGGCCGGGCACCAGGAGCGGCGCTCGCCGCGCCAACAGGATGCCCGCCAACCGAACGTCCCGGCCGATCTTGAGCAGGAGGAGTAAGTTCGTGACCAGCGCGTCCGGGTCCCCCTCCGGTTCGTCCGCGTGGGTGGATCACATCCCCGTTCTGTGGTTCGAGCCTCCCGCGCCCCGCGCCGTGCGCCGGCTCGTTCTTTTCCTGCCCAACCTGAGCGGCACGAAAGAAGGCATGATACCCTTCTTGCAGGACCTCGCGGCAGCGGGGTTCGTCGCGCTCAGCCTCGACCCCTGGCAGCACGGTGAGCGGGGCACCGAATCGCAGGCGGAGATACTGTCCCGCGTCTTCGGAAATTTCCGGCGACACATGTGGCCGATCCTCGGGCAGACCACGCTGGACACGATGAGGGTCATCGACTGGGCGGTGGCTGCACTCGACGTCCAGCCCGACGTTTACATAGGCGGCCTGTCCATGGGTGGGGACATCGCCGTCGCAGCAGCGGGGATCGACCACCGGATTCAACGGGTCGCGGCGGTGGTCGCGACGCCGGACTGGCTGCGTCCGGGCATGCACGACCTCTTCGACCGCCACAGATTGTTGCCGCCGGGGGAGCCGGATGCCTACGCCAAATACTTCTACGAGCACCTGAATCCCATGACCCACCTGGCTGCCTACGCACATGGCCCGGCCATCTACTTCGTGTGTGGCGAGAGGGATACTCACGTGCCGCCCGATGGCGCGCTCCGGTTCCAGGCAGCGCTTCGAGAGGCCCATCCGTCCGCCGCTGACAACGTCCAGGTCAAGCTCGTTCCCGGCATGGACCATCTGGCTGTCCGCGATTCCGCGCTCTGGTGGCCGGACTGCCTGGCCTGGCTCACGCGTTGAGGGCTGGCGATGGGCTACCGCTCCACGGCCCGCCGTGCCCATGGCCCGCCGCTCGACCGCCGGGCGGCGCTCCCCTGAGGCGCCGCCGACACGCGAGGATCCGGCCCGATCGTGCCACTCGCCGCCGCAGCGCTGATGGCGGCCGCCGCGGCCGGCGAGCCCGGGCGCCTTGCCCCTCGTGACCCGCAGACGCCCTCTTTCGCCTTTCGGCCGCGTTCTTGCACCCACCTGCCCCCCCGGCATTCGACCACCGATGCGACGACGGAGATGGTCGCACCGACCGGCATCCTGACCCGGCCTTTCCTGGCGCTGCTCCTTGCCCCGATGCTCGCCGCCGGCCGGCGGGGCAGGTCCGGAGGGTCGTGATGCGCCGCAGGGAAGGGAAGCCGCGGAGGCGACGCGGCCGCCCCGCGGCCGACCGATGGGCGCGCGCCTCGCTCGTGGTCCTCGCCCTCGCCGCGTGCCGGGGGGACCGCGCCCCCGGCCCCGCTGCCGAGCCGGTGGAGCTCGACCCGCGCGACATCGCGATCGCGCGCGTCGAGACGATCCAGACCGGCCCGTACGTCTCTGGCTCGCTCCGGCCCAGACGGGAGGCGACGCTCCGCGCCGAGCTGGCCGCTCAGGTCCTGGCCACCTACGCGGAGAAGGGAGACGACGTCGCCGGGGGCGAGCTGCTCGCCCGGCTCGACGACGCCGGGCTGCGCGAGACCCGGCGCTCGGCCCGGCGAGCCGTCGCGACGGCGGAGCAGGCGGCCGCGTTCGCCCGCGCCAACCTCCGGCGCGCCGAGGTGCTCTTCGAGGCCGGCGGCGTCGCACGCCGGGACGTCGAGGCGGCCCGGCTCGACCTGGCCAACGCGGAGGCGCAACTCGCCGAGGCGCGCTCCCAGGTCGCGCAGGCCGAGGAACAGCTCGCCCGGACCGAGATCCGCGCCCCGTTCGCGGGCCGCGTCGCCGCGCGGCACGTGGGCGCGGGCGACGTGGTCCAGCCGGGCACGAACCTTTACACCGTGATCGACCCGACGACGATGCGCCTCGAGGCCCAGGTGCCGGCCGAGCAGCTCGGCGCCGCCGGCGTCGGGACGCCGGTCCGGTTCCGCGTCCGCGGCTACCCGGGCCGGGTCTTCGATGGCAGCATCGAGCAGATCGGGCCGGCGGCCGACTCGGCGACCCGGCAGATCCAGGTCATTATCTCGATCCCGAACCCGGGCGGCACCCTCGTCGCTGACCTCTTCGCCGACGGCCACATCGAGAGCGAGACCCGGCAGGGAACCGTGATTCCGGAGGACGCCGTGGACGAGACCGGCCCCACGCCCGAAGTCGTCGTCGTGCGGCAGGGCAGGGCGGTGCGGATCGGCGTGGTGCTCGGGATCCGCGACGAGCGGACCGGACGGATCGAGGTGACGGCCGGGGTCCTCCCGGGGGACACGGTGCTCGTCGGCACGGCCCGCGCGCTCACGGCGGGCACGCCGGTCGTCGTGCGCGGCGGCCCGGACCCGTAGCGGCGAGGGGGCGACGTGTTCATCTCCGACTTCGCGATCCGCCGGCCCGTCGTCACCATCGTGACGATGCTCGCCCTCGTCGCCTTCGGGCTCTACGCCCTCCTCCAGCTCGAGACCGACGAGTTCCCTGACATCCAGGCGCCCGTCGTGGTGGTCACAATCCCCTACCCGGGCGCGGACCCGACGGTCGTCGAGCGCGAGGTCCTCGACCGGGTCGAGGAGGCGATCCGCGGGATCGACGGGATCGACGAGGTCCAGTCGAGCGCGGTCGACGGCCTCGCGCTCATCATCGCGACCTTCGTGTTCGACAAGAGCGTCGAGGAGGCGTCCCAGGACGTGCGCGACGCGATCTCCTCCATCCGCGGGGAGCTCCCGGCCGAGATCGAGGAGCCCGTGATCCGCCGCTTCGACCCCGCGGACCTGCCGATCGTCTCGCTCACCCTCTCCTCCCCCGTCCGCACCCCGGCCGAACTCACCCGGCTCGCGGACCCGGGGATCACGAGCGAGCTGCGCGGCCTGCAGGGGGTGGCCCAGGTCACCGTCGTCGGCGGCGCAGAGCGCGAGCTCACGATCCTCGTCCGGCCCGACGCGCTGGCGTCCGCGCGCGTCAGCCTCGACCAGCTCGTCCAGGCCATCCAGGTCCAGAGCCTGGCCGCGCCCGTCGGGCGCGTGACAGGCCCGATCCGGGAACGCTCGATCCGTCTCGAGGGGCGCATCGAGCGCCCTGAGGACTTCCTGCGCGTCGCCATCACCCGCCGTGACGGCGGCACGATCCGCCTGGACCAGCTCGCCAGCGTCGTGGACGGCGCCGAGGAGCCCCGCTCCCTCGCCCTCTTCAACGGCCGCCCCGCGGTCGGCATCGAGGTGATCAAGAGCCGGGGCGCCAGCACGACGACGGTCGCCGAGCGCGTGCTCGAGCGCGTCGAGGCGATCCGCCGCACCCTCCCCGCCGACGTCCGGCTCGACGTCGTCCGCAACTCGGGCGAGCGCGTCAGCCGCTCCGTGCGCGACGTCCAGCGGACGCTGGTCGAGGGCGCGATCCTCACCGTCCTCGTCGTCTTCGTCTTCCTGAACTCCTGGCGCAGCACGGTGATCACCGGGCTCGCCCTCCCCATCAGCGTGGTCTCCGCCTTCATCGCCGTCTGGGCGTTCGGCTTCACGCTCAACACGATGTCGCTCCTCGGCCTCTCGCTCGCCATCGGCATCCTGATCGACGATGCCATCGTCGTCCGCGAGAACATCGTGCGGCACATGGAGATGGGGAAGGACCACCACACCGCCGCCCTCGAAGGCACCGACGAGATCGGCCTCGCCGTCGCCGCCACCACCTTCTCGATCGTCTCCGTCTTCATCCCCGTCGCCTTCATGGGCGGGATCGCCGGCCAGTGGTTCAAGCCCTTCGCCCTCACGATCGCGTGCGCCGTGCTCGTCAGCCTCTTCGTCGCCTTCTCGCTCGACCCGATGCTCTCGGCCTACTGGCCGGACCCGCAGATCGAGGCCGGACGCCAGGCCGGCGGCAGTCCCGTCACCCGGGCGCTCGGGCGCTTCAACCGCTGGTTCGACCGCCAGGCGGACCGCTACCGCACCATCATCGCCTGGGCCCTCGACCACCGGCTCCTCGTCATCGGCGTCGCGATCGCCTCGCTCGTGGGCGCGGTCGTCCTCCAGGCCGTGTTCGGCGGGTTCGGCTTCGTGCCCGTGAGCGACCGCTCGGAGATCGACATCGGCTTCGAGACGCCCCCGGGCTCCTCTCTCGAGTACACCCGGCTCAAGGCGCTCGAGCTCGAGCGGGTGATCCGCAGCCACCCCGAGGTCGCCTACACGTACACCACGATCGGCGGCGACGTGACCGGCGCGGGTCTCGCTGCAGGAGCGGTCGACGAAGGCGGCATCTACGTCCGGCTGGTCCCGCGCAGCCGCCGCGAACGCTCGCAGGACGAGCTCGGTGCCGGGCTCCGCGCCGAGCTCGCGCGCGTCGCCGGCGTGACCGCCTTCGTCTACTCCGGCGGGTTCGGCGGAAACCAGAAGCAGATCCAGCTCCAGCTCCGCGGCCCCGATGCCGAGACCCTGACCACGCTCGCCGAGCGCATTGCCGACGTCGTACGTCGGGTGCCCGGCGCCGTCGACGTCGGGCTCTCGACCCGCGGCCGCCGCCCGGACCTCAGCGTCGTCATCGACCGCGGGCTCGCGGGCGACCTGGGCGTCACCGTCGGCCAGATCGCCGCCGCCCTCCGCCCCGCCTTCGCCGGCATCGATGCCGGCGACTGGGTCGACCCTTCCGGCGAGACCCGCGACGTGCGCATCCGCTTCGCGCCCGCCTTCCGCGACCGCGCCGACGACGTTCGCACCCTCCCGCTCGTCCTGACCGATCCGCTGGGCGGGCCGCGCGTCATCCCGCTCGAGCAGGTGGCCGAGGTGCGCGAGGGCCTCGGGCCCGCCCGCATCGACCACCTGGATGGCGACAACGTCGTCGTCATCGGCGCCAACGTGCAGGGCCGTTCGCTCGGCGAAGTGTCGCGGGACGTGGACCGCGCGGTGCGCGCCGTCCCGCTCCCGCAGGGCTACCGCATCACCCAGGGCGGCGAGGTGGAGGACCAGCGGGAGGTCTTCGGCAACATCTTCCTCGCGCTCGCCTTCGCGATCCTCGTCATGTACCTGATCCTCGTCGTCCAGTTCGGCAGCTTCGTCGACCCGATCGCGATCCTGCTCTCGCTCCCCCTCTCGATGATCGGCGTCGTGCTCGCGCTCCTCGTCACCCGCGACACCCTCAACATCATGAGCCTGATCGGCGTGATCCTGCTGGCCGGGATCGTGGCCAAGAACGCGATCCTGCTGATCGACTTCGCGAAGTGGGGCCGGGAGCGGCGGGGCCTGGACCGGCGAACCGCGCTGATCGAGGCGGGCCGGATCCGGCTACGGCCGATCATCATGACGAGCGTCGCGCTGGTGGCCGGGATGACGCCCGTGGCGCTCGGGCTCGGTGAGGGCGCCGACTTCCGGGCGCCGCTGGGACGGGCCGTGATCGGCGGCGTCGTCACCTCGACGCTGCTCACCCTGCTGGTGATCCCCACCGTCTACGAGCTGCTCGATGAAGCGAAAGAGCGCGCGATCGCGTGGATCCGGAAGTGGAGGGGTGGCGGCGGCCGACCGGAGGGCATCGCGCAGGCGGCCGACTGAGGCCGCGTCTCGCTGTGTTGTCGAACAACGTTCGGCCGGTCGAACACGTGTAAAACACCCGCGGCGCACAGACCCCACGAGATGGCCCGCCACGCCGCGTTTCGCACACGGCCAGCCCCGCGCCGCACGGCCGATCGCATGCTCCTTGCGGTAGAGCGTCTGAGGAACCGAGCCCGGAGGGACGCATGGTCATGCGAGCGCTGGAGGACAGGGTCGAGACCGCGCTGGAGCACATGGAGCCGGTCCAGGAGATCGGGCTGCAGACGGCGGGCGCGCTCCATCGCGCGGTCCTGCGCGATGAGCGAGCACGCGACGTCGCCGACCAACTGCACGGGACGTGGCTGGGCCACCCGTTCCACCCCGCCCTGACGGACGTCACGATCGGCGCGTGGACGATGGCCGGCATCTTCGATGCGCTCGGCCTCATCACCGGCTCGCGCGTCGCGCGCAGCGCGGGCGACACGGCGATCGGGATCGGCATCGTCGCCGCCGTTCCCACGGCACTCACCGGGCTGGCCGATTACTCGACGATCAAGGCCCCGGCTGCAACCACGGCCACGCTGCACGGCGCCTTGAACGCGATCAACCTCGGCCTGTACATCCTCTCGCTGCGGGCGCGGCTCAAGGGTCACCGCGCCCGGGGGCTGCTCCTCTCCTCGGTCGCGCTCGGGCTGACCGCCGTCTCGGCCTGGCTGGGCGGGCGCCTCGTCTACCGCCACAAGGTCGGCACGGATCACAGCGACACGTTCGTCGAGCCAAAGGACTGGATGCCCGTGCTGGACGCCGATGAGCTGCCTGACCGGCAGCCGCGGCGCGTCGAGGTGGAGCGCAAGGGCGTCCTGCTCTTCCGCGAGGGCAACGACGTCTACGCGATCGGCGCCGTCTGCGCCCACGCCGGCGGCCCGCTCGAGCAGGGGCGCTTCTACGACACCTGCGTGCAGTGCCCGTGGCACGACTCGGTTTTTGATCTGAGTGACGGCCACATCGTGCACGGCCCGGCGACGCAGCCCCAGCCGGTCTTCGACGCCCGGATCCGCGACGGTAGGGTGGAGATCCGGCTGAGGCACGACTAGGCCGGGGCCAATCCTGCACCCGCAACCGGGGCCGGCTTGATCCGCCGCGGCACCAACGGGTCTCCTGTCGGCGTGGTGGCGGTCGTGCGGCTTACCGAGGGGGCGAGCCCGTGAGTCGTTCTCGAACTTTCCGGCACCGAGCGTCGTTCGGGCGGGCGGGAGGGATCGCCGAGCCGCCGGCGAGCCCGATCGCCGCTCCCGATCTCCTGGCTCATCGGATCCGGCGGCTGATCGAGGAGGGCGAATCCTGGCCTGGGGATCGCCTGCCCACGATCGCGGATCGTGCGCGGCAACGCGGCCACACCCTTGCCGATCACGACCCCGGACGCGGCTTGCGCAGGCGCCGTGCTCGCGGCGGTCGCAGGCTCGTGGCCTCGCCAGACGACCCTCCCCGGCACCCGCCCTTCGACGCCGCCCGGCCCTCCGCCGCCGCCCCGCCGTCCGGCCTCACCCGGCGGTCCCCGATCCAGTACCGCGGGCCCGGCCCTTGTCGCGCCACCCGGTCCTCCGGATTCAGGATCGCACACCGCTCCAGCGAGAGACAACCGCAGCCGATGCAGTCGCTGAGGCTACCGCGGAGCCGCTCCAGCTCTTCGATCCGCTCGGCTATCCGCGCATCCCATACCCGCGACAGCCGTTCCCAGTCCCCGCCCGTCGGCACCCGATCCGCGGGCAGCCTGTCCAGTTCGGCACGCAGCTCCTCCAGCGTGAACCCCAGCCGCTGCCCGAAGAGAATGAACGCCACACGCCGCGCCACGGCACGGGGATAGCGCCGGTGACCCGAGGCCGTCCGCTCCGCCTGGATCAACCCCCGCGCTTCGTAGAACCGCAGCGCGGACGGAGCGACTCCCGTCCGCCTCGACAGCTCCCCGATCGTCAGCAACTGCGTCGGCTCCGGCTTCACGTCCAGCACCCCTCTGCTCCACGCGTCCGATGCACCCCTTGACTTCAAGCGCACTTGAAATGTTAGGCTTTGCGCCGCGAGTCAAGGCGGTCCCGGCCAACGCCGGGGCCCGGCGACACCGAGAGGGAGGATTTGGATGGAGCATCCCAGGATCGGCGTCATCCTGAGCACGATCCGGCCGGGCCGTTTCGCTGACACGGCCGCGCGCTGGTTTCTCGACCTGGCTTCACGCCGCACCGACCTCGCCTTCGAGGTCCTGGACCTGCGGGATTACCCGCTGCCGTTCTTCGGCGCCGCCGACGCGACCGGATCCAGCGCCGTCGACCGGTGGCAGGCGAAGCTGAACGAGCTGGACGGGGTCGTCTTCATCACGGCCGAGTACCAGCACAGCATCCCGGGTGTCCTGAAGAACGCGCTGGACTACGTCGGCCGGGAGCTGTACCGCAAACCCGTTGCATTCGTCGGCTACGGCGGCGTTGGCGCGGCGAGGGCCATCCAGCAACTGAAGCTGATTTGCCTGGAGCTCAAGGCGGTGCCTATCCCGGTGGCGGTGCATGTGGGGCTGGAGGTCCTGCAGGCCGTGAAGGAAAAGACCAAAGCACTCTCCGACTTCGACTTCCTCAACGACCGGGCCGCGACGCTGCTCGAAGAGCTGGCCTGGTGGGCGCACACGCTGAAGGCGGCGCGCACCACCTCCTGACGCTCGGCAGCGATTGGCCCGGCTCGGCCGGAGGAGTCGAGGACCGCGGTGGAGGACCAGGCGCGTGTACAGAGCGTGACTCAGTGTGAGCTTCCCGGGACGCGCTCCGCTGGCGGCGAGCCCCGGTGAAGCGAAGGAGGGTAACAGCCCGATCCTGCGGCCCGGGGCTGCCCCGGGCCGCTGCCTCGAATGCGCCCGCGGGGGCGATGGCGGGGGCCGGCTCCGGGCGTGGACCCGTGTCGGGTTTGTTTCGTCAGTGGCGTCGTGCGTTCGGGCGGTGCTCCCGCCCACGCGGGCCCGGGCGGTCAGCACGCCGATCGGAAGGCAGGCGGCCCAGACACCCAGGCCGCCTCTCGCCTTGCCTCGCGATCGAACCGCGCCGGCGGTGCAGCCAGGGCGTGCCGCGCTCGGCCGTCTCGCTGTGTCCGGCGCCGTTTGAGATTCGCGCCGCCCCCGCTTCAGGGAGGCCCGCCTCGATTCCTGTGCTCTCCGGATCCCCGCGCGCCGCACGACCACGAGCGGCGGAGCGTGGCGATGCCGCTACCCGCCCTGTATCTTTGTCGCCTCGTTCGGAAAGAGAGCGGTCTGCGCCCTGCCGCGCCGCCGCGGGGCTCACGCGAACCAGTACGAGGTCGATGGCCGCAGCGCGGAAAGAGCAAGTTGCGCGGCAACTCGCCGCCCGGGCGCCAGAGCCCGCAGACCCCGGCCGGAACCCGGGCACGCCGCTCGAGCTGGACTGGGTCCGCGAGGTCCGGGTGAACCGGAGCGCCGTCGAGCGCAGAGCCGCGGCGATCGCGACTGGCCGGACCGTGGCGAACGAGTGGCAGGCGGCGTGGCTCCTCCGGGCGGTCACCCTCATCGATCTCACGACCCTCTCAGGGGATGACACGCCCGGTCGCGTCCGTCAGCTCTGCGCCAGGGCCCGGCGCCCCGTCCGCGACGATCCCCTCGAGGGGCTCGGCGTTGCGCACCTCGACATCCGCGTGGCGGCGGTCTGCGTCTACCACCCGTTCGTCGAGACGGCCGTCGCGGCGCTCCGCGGCTCCGGGATCCCCGTTGCTGCGGTCTCGGCAGGATTCCCCTCCGGGCTCACGCCCTTTCCCCAGCGGCTGGCCGAGATCCGGGCCTCCCTCGCCGCCGGCGCCAAGGAGATCGACGTCGTCATCACACGCGCACACGTCCTCACCGGCAACTGGCAGGCGCTCTACGACGAAGTGCGCGCCTTCCGCGAAACCTGCGGTGACGCCCACCTCAAGGTCATCCTGGCGACCGGCGAGCTCGGAACTCTCCACAACGTCGCGCGAGCCAGTCGGGTCGCGATGATGGCCGGCGCGGACTTCATCAAGACTTCGACGGGCAAGGAGGCCGTCAACGCCACGCTGCCCGTCGGGCTGGTCATGGCCCGCGCGATTCGCGACTACTACGAGCGCACGGGCTACCGCGTCGGGCTCAAGCCGGCCGGCGGGATCCGCACGGCCCGGCAGGCGCTCGAGTGGCTCTTCCTGGCGAAGGAAGAGCTCGGCGACGAGTGGCT